>JAPOQV010000397.1 GCA_026710565.1 Spirochaetaceae bacterium
ATGGTGCGCGGCGACCGCTACAAGCTCGTGCACTACCCGGGGCAGCCGTACGGGGAGCTGTACGACCTGCAGCGCGACCCGCACGAGGCGGACAACCGCTTCGACGATCCCGACCTGGCACCGCAGCGCGAGCGGCTCACCCGCGCGCTGCTGGACCGCCTGATCGACGCCGAAGGGCCGCTGCACGGCGCATCACAGCGCGGGCCGGCGTACTGGCGGCGCCAGTATCGGTTGCCGTTCGAGCCCAAGGCCTGAGGGGATGCACGCGGTCGAACTGCAGTGGGTGACCTACACCTACCCGGAGGGTGACGAGCCGGTGTTCACCGACGTGTCGATCCGGTTGCCGTCCGGCGTGGCCGCCTTCGTGGGCCAGAACGGAACCGGCAAGTCCACGCTGATGCTGCTGGCCTCGGGCATCGCCCTGCCGGACGCCGGCACCGTGCTGCTGCAGGGCATCGACACCCGCGACCTGCGCGACCTCCACGAGCGGCAGCGCTTCGTGTCGCTGATCCATCAGAACATGGAGTTCGAGACCGAGGAGCCGATCGGCGACCTGCTTGCCCAGGTCTACCTGAGCGGCTACCACGAGGAGCACTCGGAGGAGTTCGTGCGCGAGCTGGTGCGCGTCTTCGAGCTGCAGGACGTGCTGCTGAAGCGCACGCAGGAGGTGAGCAAGGGCGAGCTGCAACGCACGCTGCTTGCGTTCTGCCTGCTGTACGGGTCGCGGATGCTGATGATGGACGAGCCGGTGTTCGCGATGGAGGACCACCAGAAGCGCTCGGCGATGGGCTTCCTGTACGAGTACGTGCGCGCCGAAGGGCTCACCTGGTACTACTCCGCGCACGAGCTCGACCTGTCGGAGCAATACTCCGATCACGTTGTGCTGTTCCGGCCGGACGGGGACCCGCTGATCGGCCCCACGGTCGAGGTGCACACCCGTGAGCAGCTTGAGCGCGCCTACGACGCGCCCTACGACACGCTCAAGCGGCGTGAGGAGCTCTACCGGCAGACCCTGCCGGGCATGCGGTGAAGCTCTACGACCAGCACCTGCACTCCCGGCACTCCGTCGACTCCAATGCTGATCCGGTGGCCAACTGCGAGCAGGCCGTGGCCGCCGGATTGACCGGCCTGACCTTCACCGAGCACTACGACATGCACCCCCGCGACCGGGACCGGTGCCGGTGGGACTACAACGCCATCGCCGCCACCATCGACGGGCTGCGCAGGCGCTTCTCACCGCCGCTGTGGGTCGGGTTCGGCATCGAGGTGGACTACCAGCCGGAGATGATCGATCAGACGCTGGACTACCTCGACCGGCACCCGTTCGACCTGGTGCTGCTGAGCGTGCACTGGTTCTCCGGCCGCACGCCCAGGGAGTGGCGGGAGATCGGCGCCGAGGCGATGCGGCGCGCCTGCCTGGCGACGCTGCGCCGTGCGGCCGAGCTCTGCCGGGAGCTGGCGGCCGGCGGGAGCCGCCCCTTCGACGTCCTGGGCCACTTCGACTACGTCAAGCGCTTCCTGCGGCGCGACTGGGACATCGCGATGGGCGCGATCGAGCCGGCGGTGCTCGATCCCATCCTGCAGGCGCTGATCGACGCCGGCGTGGTGCCGGAGATCAACACCGCGGGGATGCGGCGGCCGGAGGCCGAGGCATACCCGTCGTGGTCGATCCTGCAGCGCTACCGGGAGCTCGGCGGCCGCGCCGTGAGCATCGGCAGCGACGCCCACCACAGCCGCGACATCGGCGCCCGATTCGGCGAGGTCGCTGAGCAGCTCCAGGCCATCGGCTTCGAAGGCGAGGCGGTGTTCCGCGAGCGGGTGCGCAGCATCGTTCCGTGGTGAGTGCCCTGGGGCTGCCGCGGCTCCCGCGTACTTCGGCGCCGAAGTGACTACTCCTGCAAGGGATTGTGCGTCTTGAGGGACGGGAATCGCGAGAAGTCGCGATCGGCGGTGTAGAGCGGGTCGACGCCGTGCTCCTGGCAGATCGCGGCGATGCGCGCGTCGTGCACCCGCGGGCCGACGGCTTTGCCACCTTCCAGCAGAGCTCGCAGAGTGCTCCAGGAGCGCCCCCCTTGCTCACCGATCAGCCGGAGCGTCGGCGACTCCAGCCAGTTGTCGACCTGCTGCAGCGCGTCATCCATCGCGGAGGGGGGATCGGACACGCGTGGATGCGTGGCGATGGCGACGAACTCGTGCACACAGGACCAGGGAATCGCCCATGTGCCGATCCCGGTGAAGAGGCGGTCGATGACCAGATCGGCCTGCTCGTGAAACGGCGAGTCCCCGCGGTGTGCGTAAACGAGAATGTTGGTGTCGACCGCGATCATCCGCCGTGTCCCTCATACGCGAGCGACCGGATGGTTTCCCAGTTGCCGGCGCTCACGCCCGGCTGCAAGCCATTGCCCGCGACCGTGTGACGCCGGTACGAGACACGCGCCGGGTTGCGGGCATCATGCACGACCGCGTGGAGGCCGGTCGCTACCAGCTCCTTGAGCGTCGTGCCGCGCGCGGCCGCCACGTCCTTTGCTTCCTTCAGGAGCGCGTCGGGAATCTCTATGGTCGTCTTCATATGGGTAACCATATTCAAGCACCCGTTCGTATGCCAGCACCTGCGAAGGCAGGCCGCACGACCCGTCAGATCGAGGCAAGCTGCAAGACGTCGAAACGTTCGGCCGTGACGCGTCCCTTGGTGGCGAACAGGCCGACCCGGTCGTGGCGCGGGCTGGACGGGTAGGCGCGCCACCTTCCAGACCAGCGGATCGTGGAAGAAGGTTCCGGGAAATCCGTTTTCCCCACACCCCGCCGGAGGATCGACGGCAAGCGGCCCAACCGGATCCTTGGTCCAGGTCGGCCACGTGCGCGCATCGTGGCGCGGTTGCCGCCGGCACGCCAGACCCCCTAGAGTGCGGCGGAGGAACGGCATGGAGCACGAGCCCGAGCACACCTGGGGCCACACGATCGCGTTCTGCGACCAGTACTACCAGCGCGCCTGCGATCTGCTGCGGACCACCCTCGACGAGGTGCCGACCTGGACGGCGGTCGCCGACCTGGCGGTGCGGACGATCCGCGCCGGCGGCACCGTGCACGCCAACATCACCACCGGCCACATGCCGACCACGGAGCTTGAGAACGAGCGCGAGGGCAACCCGGCGCCGTTCGCGTTCCAGGGTCCCGACCACCACACGCCCGAGCAGTACGCGCAGATGCGCGCCGGCGACCTGCTGCTGACCAACTGCGTGACGCCGGCGGTTCGAGAAGTGCGCGACCGCGGGGTGCACGTCATCGTCTTCACCACCGCCTACGTCAACTCGGGCGCGGCTCCCGGCTGGCTGACCGACAATCCCGGCGGGCTGATGCCCGCGGACGTGGCCGACCAGGTGATCGACACCCACATCCCATGGGAGCAGGGGCTGGTCGACGTCCCGCAGGTGCCGGAGATGAAGGTCTTTCCCGGCTCCTCGAACGTGAGCTGCGCCATCCACTGGTGTCTGACCGCGGAGGTGATGCAGGCGCTCGGCACGGGGGGCTCGCCCGACGGATCGAAGGCGCGCGCGTACCTCACCGTTCTGCTGGAGCGGCTCGGCGAGGTGAACCGCCGCCACCGCCAGGCGATCGGCGAGGAAGCGGTGGAGCTGGCCCGGCGGGTGATCTCAGGCGGCCACGTCGACGTCAACGGCAGCAACGAAGGGGGGCGGGCAGACGCGAACACCGTGGCCCAGGGCCTGATGCTGACCTGCGCTCATCCGCCGCGGCCAGCCTCCGAGGGCGGCGATACTGACACTCTGATCATCACCGCCGTGAGCGCCGACCATCCGCAGGAGGTCGCCTGGACGGAGGAGGCTCGGGCGAACGGCACCCGCGTGGTGACCGTCGGCATGGAGACCTCGCCGCGCATGCAGGAGCTGAGCGACCGCTACCTGGGCAACGCCTGCGACGAGGCAGGCGGCGTGGTCGAGGTGGCCGGCTGCTCCGAGCCGATCTGCCCGGCCAGCGGCATCATCGACAACGTGCTCACGCAGATGCTGCTGTCACAGATGACCGACGAGATGTGCCGCCGCGGCGCGGTGCCGTACTTCTACATGGGCCTCTACCGCCTGGGCGGACGCGAGTACAACACGGTGATGAAGCCCCATTTCGACGCGCGCGGCTACTGAGGTTGCCGGCTGCCCGGGCGCTGCTATCATCCGAGCGAGGGGGTACGTGGGAATGGCAGACGACGACACACCTGCAACGGTCATCTTCCTCGACATCGATGGCGTTCTGCAGCCCCCGTCGAAGCAGGCACGGTTCAAGCATGATGTGGAGGAGTTGCGACGCTCTCTGGCTGGCAAGTTCGACGATGCAAACTATCTGAGCATGGACAAATACGACCTTGGGGCGGTCTACTACGACTGGGACAGCGAAGCGGTTGAACGGCTGCGCGCGCTGTGCACGGACTTCGACGCGCATATCGTGGTCAGCTCGGATTGGCGCAGAAGCAAGTCCGTGGGCCAGCTCCAGGCGTTGTTTCGCGTACACGGCCTGCATGGGTACGTGACCGACGCGACGAAGGAGATCGACGGCCCGCCGCACTACCGGGCGGGAGAGGTCAAGGAGTACCTGGACTCACATCCGGAAATCGATCGCTTCGTGATCATCGACGATGGCTATGGCCACGAGTTCGATGAACTGTTTCCCGAGCAATTCGTACATACCGGATACCGCCTGGAGGCCCACGATGAGCAGCGGGCGCGGCAGATTCTATCCGGCGTACCGGCACAGCCGAACCGGCCTTGGCCGCCCGCTCCAGCAGGGTGGCGCTGAGGGTGACGGCGTCGTCAGGCGCGGCGATGGCGGCCTCGTTTCGCTGAGGAACCCCGATGACCAGACGCAGACTGCCCATCGGCATCCAGACCTTCCGCGAGGTGCGGGAGGAGGGTTGCTACTACGTGGACAAGACGCCCTACATCGCACGGCTGCTTGCCAGGGGCAAGCACTACTTCCTGTCGCGGCCGGGGCGGTTCGGCAAGAGCCTGTTCCTGGACACGCTGAAGGAGCTAACGCAGCGGTCAACGCGTCGTGGTCCTTGTCGACGAACATGACAAGCCGATCCACCTGATCGGCGTGGAGTTCAGCCTCCGGACCCGCAATGTCACCGCATTCGAGGTGGCGGACGGCTGACCCGTCCTATCAGACCGGTCAACTTCGCTACGAGCCGGAGCTGACTGCCAGTCCTCTGTCAGCCCGGTCGACCCCACCTTCTCGCAGGCGAACGAGCGACGGCCTCCAGGTAGAGGCCGAGGACGATGATCACGCCTTGCGAGCCGATCAGAAGGTGGAGGAGCATGGCCCAGTACTCGAAGTCATTCGTCGTGATTCCGAGGTGAATCGACCAGATGAGCGCCGCGCTGCCGAGGATGACGAGCAGCAGGCCACCGGCCAGCAGGGGCATGCCGGACGCGCGTGCGCGCGGCGAGAGCCACGTCACAAGCCCGATGGCGACGACGATGCCGGCCGCGGCCAGTTGCACGGCGGGCCAGCCGGACTCCCACGAGGTGCGGGGCAGCAGGATGGCGCACCACGCGGTAGCAGCGAGGGTCGTACCGGCGGCGAGCGCGAGGCGGGCGATACGGAGCACCCGGAGGGCGAAAGCCGTGGTGGTATCCATGGCGGACAATGTGCAACAAATACAAAGTACTTGTCAACGCAAAGCCTTTGGCCTATCGTGTGTTCCCATGAAAAAGAGCCGGCTGGCAAATGCCAGCCGGCTCGTGATCAGTCGTCAGAGAGAAAGCGTTACGGTGAGGGGCACTCCGCTACCAGGTGGCCCCACATGCGGGTCGCCGCTGCCTCGATCTCCGGGCCGGGGCCCGCGTTCCAGCGGTCGAGCCAGTCCTGATAGGCGGACGCCGGCTTCTGGCCGATGATGATCTGGCCGAACAGCGCCACCGACTCGTTCAGGAGGTCCTGATTGGCGGCGCGCAGGTCGTTGCCGTCCTCATCGAGCGCGCTCACGAACGACTGCGTCAGCATGCAGACGTTGTTCGCGCCCAGGGGCGAGTCCGGGTCGAAGCGGACCTGCTGGACCCAGTCCTCCTGAACGGGATTGATGAACGCGGGGTCGCGCTTGAAGTCGTTGATCGCCCAGTAACCGACGGCGGTGCTGCGCGAGTTGACGTTGAAGCCCATCCCCTGCCGGGCCTCGGACTCCTTGAACTCCTCGGTCCAGACCGGGCGGTTGTTCTCAACGCCGCTCCAGTGCGTGCCCTCGATGCCGTAGTGGGTCAGGAACGCGTTGTCGCGCTGGCTGATCTGCTCCACGGCGCCCATGATGGCGTGCACGCGGTCGCGGTCGTCGTTGTTGTGCCGGGCGATGCCGTGACCGTTGCCGTGCATGGGGTGCCAAGCGTAAGTCACCGGGAAGTACCCCTCCACGCGCGGCGGGCCGGTGTACGCGAAGGTGGCGTTGGGGCTGTGCTCCTTCAGGGTCGCATGGAAGTTCTCGTGGTCGAACGGCCAGCCCGGATGCTCCCAG
>JAPOQV010000398.1 GCA_026710565.1 Spirochaetaceae bacterium
TCGCGTTCGTCGTCTTCATCGCCGGCCTCGGCTGCGCCGACAACGCCGCCGCCGTCATGCTCGCCGTCGTCCCCGCCTTCGCGGCCCTCAACTGGTACACCATCCCCCACGAGGAGGCCTACCTCCGCCGCAAGCTGGGGGGTGCCTACGACGACTACGCGGGGCGGGTCAGACGCTGGGTCTGACCCGCCAAACGTCGACACCCGACCATCGTCACCGCCGAATCCGTCAGCCGAGGATCAGGAAATTCGCTTCGTCCTGCTCCGCGAAGCGGCGAACAGACTCGTGATGCCGGCGCAGCAGGTCCGCGATGTCCAGCGTCCTGCAGTTCCCCAAGCGAATCCACACCACTTGGGGCGGAGCGCCCCGAAGCACGCTGAGACGATGGAAGTCCTCGTCCTTGGTCACGACCAGGCACCCGTGCTTGCGCGCAAACTCCCAGACGACGAGATCGGACGCTCCCCCGCCGCACATCTGGCGGACATGCGCGGACTCGGGGAACAGGTCGCGCAGGAGGCCGATGAGCTTCTCGGAGAGGGGCTCGTCGAAGAGAAGGCGCACCAATCAGGCCGCCGGCACGCCGACGGTTCGACGCTCTCGCTCAGCCGCGTAGGCCAAGCAGGCTCGAACGTCTTCGGGTGAGAGTTGAGGGAACTCCGCCAGAAGCTGCTCCTCGGTGGTGCCGCCAGCCAGGTAGCCGAGCACGTCACCGACCGTGATGCGCGTGCCCCGGACACACGGCTTTCCGAAACGGACCGCAGGATCGATCGAAATCCGCTCAAGCAGCTTCACATCATCGAGTCTACGCCAGTCGGGCGCCTCGGACAATGCAGGCCCGCCGGTCTACCGCGAGTCATCGGACATGGCGGCTACGCATCCGGGTGATGACCACGACCGGCCGGCGCTTGTCCGGATGCGGCCGGTGCAGACGCCAGATCTCGCCGCGGTTCACTCTGGCGGCCATGCCTGGGCATCCATCAGGTCGCCGATTTCCGCCAGCATCTCGTCGGCGTGTCCGGCATGGGCCTTCCGGAACTGCTCGTCGATCTCACGTCCCTGCCTGGCGCGCAGGTACATCTCGATCGCCGAGCGGATGAAGACCGACCTTCCTCGCTCGCGCACCTCGGGATCGGCATCGATACGCCGCAGGAGCTCCGCATCCATCGAGATCTGGACGGGTCGAGCCGGCATGTCGAGACCCTACCACACCTTCTTGATGGCTGAAGTGCTGAGGCCCTTCGCTGCTCGCCACAGGCGCCGGCCACGCGTATCCGCCAACGAGGCGCTTCAGCTTGCATCTTCCCTGCCCCGTTGGAAGACCCTGGAGCGGTGCCATGGCAGGTGGCGCTCGTGACCGCGGTGGAGTCCGAGCACCCTCAGCCGCCTGTCGAGTCCGAGCGAGGCCCAGGCGCCCGCCGGGAGGGCGTCCGAGACGAGCACGGTTCCGTCCGCCGAGATCGTGATGAAGCCGGCGTCGAACGCGGCGTCGAGATGGGGCGCGAGGAGGAGGCCGTTGAAGACGTCCAGACGCTCCGGGTCTGTCGCGCAGTCGGCCCAGGGCTTGATGTGGCTCGCCCGCAGCAGCTCGGGCACGTCGAGGCCGGTCATCGCGCAACGGCCGTCCCAGTACTCGAAGAGGCCGCGGCGGAAGACGTCCTGACCGATTCGCCGCACGACCAGGCGCTCCGCTTCCGTCGTCCGCGGCAGGCTCGACGTGGCGTCCTCGAAGACGCGAAGCAGCGCGTCGGGCAGCGTCCGCGAGAGCTGGAACGTGCGGCGCAGCAGGCGATGCAGTGCGGCGATGTCGCTGACGGCCAGGGCGCCGGCGGCGGGGCTCGGGAGCCGGTCGGTGCACGCCGTGCCGAGGCCCTCCAACCCGTCGATGACGTCCGCTCGCGAAGCGGCCGCGAGGAACCGGGATTCCCCGACGGCGGCGAGCCAGATGCGCATCGACGTCTGGCTGCTGCCGAACGAGAGCCAGTCGACCGTGCGCTCGCGCTCGAGGTCGAAGCCGTTGTCGGTCGCGGCCTTCTCCAGGCGGGTGACGGTGACGGTGGTCAGCATCACCGACCTCGGCCCAGCGCCCGTCGCAACCACGATACGCGGATGCTCACGAACGCAGGAAGCTGACTGCGGCCGAGCAGACCGTTGGCGCGCGCGGCCCGCTCCTCACTCGATGCCGCCCCCTGCTCGAGGTCCCGCCGCCATCGCATCTGTTCGCTGTCCATCGCCGCACGGCGAGCCGCCACGAGAGTCGGGTGATTGAGATTGAGGATGGCCCGCCGCGGTCTTCTGCCCTCTTGCCGGTCGTCGTCGATGGCCAGCTCGAGGGCGCTGCGGGTTGCCCCGTCCATGTGTACGTCGTCGCGGACGTACATCTCGCCCCGGCTGGTGAAGCCGACCAACTCTTCGTAGTCGAGTTCGGTGGGCCACGGAAGGTCCGGATCTCCGTCGTCGGCCTTGAGGGGTCGGTGGTCCTTCCGGACACCGCGCGTGTCTCCCGTCGAGCACGAGAGGTACAGGTTGCGCCAATGCAGCGCGTACTCCGGAACTCTGCTCCGAGGGCGCCAGTGCTCGACATGAGGCGACGGGTCGCCCTCCGAGATCGTCCGCTCGCAGTAGACACACAGCGATTTCTGCTCGCCGTACAGGACCTCACGCAGCTTGGCCTTGTCGAGCCCGACGAACCTCGCCTTGGCGAACTTGCCCTTGTTGGTCCTGCTCGGCAGAACAGCAAGGTACGCTGCCTCCGCATCCACAAGTCCTCGTGGCACCTGCCCGTCGGGGCTCACGTTCGAGGGCGGCGCGGGCTTCTCCAGTCCCCGCATCTACTCCTCCATGAGTCCCTTGGCTCGGATGAGCGCCGGATCGGCATCTCCCCATCGACCCACGAGCTCCCGATAGACCCGATCCGCCTGCTCGCCGTCGCCGCGATCGATCGCGTCGTGAAGGCGACGCAGCGCGACCACGCCTTCGTCGTCGCGGTCGTCGGTGCGCATGAGGTCGCGCAAGATCGCGTTCGTATCCCGTCCCGACACGAACACGTCCCGCTCCTGCACTCGCCTGTCGACGAGCCGCCGCACCTGCCGGTTCTCGGCGCTGCTCAACACCTGCGGCGAGTGCGTGGTAACGACGAGCTGCAGCCTCGGGAAGGCCTCGCGAAGCCGCGGAAGCGCCACCCGCTGCCACCGCGGGTGCAGGTGCAGGTCGAGCTCGTCGATGAGCACCACGCCCTCCACCCGCGCGGGCGCGTAGACGCCGTCGAACTGGTTGAGCGTGACCGCGCGCCGGGCGATGTCGGCGACTAGGGCGATGAAGACGTGATAGCCGTCCGAGAGCTGCGACCACGGGGCCGCGTGCCCATCCTCGAAGCGCA
>JAPOQV010000399.1 GCA_026710565.1 Spirochaetaceae bacterium
GCCCCCCCCGGGCGCCCGCGGCCCGACGGCCACGGCCGCGCGCCCCCGTCCACGCCGCTGGAGCCCCGGCAGGACGTGCTGCTGTTCGCGACCGAGCCCCTGACGGAGCCGCTGGAGGTGACCGGACCGATCACGGCGACCATCTACCTGTCCTCCGACGCGCCGGACACCGACCTGTTCGCGATGCTGCAGGACTACTACCCGCCGAGCGCCGCGTGGCCCGACGGCTACCGGCTGAACGTCGCCGACGGCATCATGCGCGTGCGCTACCGCGACGGCATGGACCGGCCGCAGCCGATGGAGCCCGGCCGGGTGTACCGGGTCGCCTTCCCGCTGTATCCGACCAGCAACCTGTTCGACGCCGGCCACCGGCTGCGGCTGCTGGTCAGCTTCTCGTCGTTCCCGCGCTTCGACGTCAACCCCAACACCGGCGAGCCGATCGGCCGCCACACGCGCACGCGGGTGGCCACCAACACCCTCCACCTGTCGCCGGAGCATCCGTCGTCGATCGAGCTGCCGGTCGTGGAGGAAGCGGTCGTGGGGGAAGGAGGCGGCTCATGAGCCTGCGCGTCGGGCTGGTGGGCTCGCGCTTCGCCGCCAACTTCCACGCCGAGTGCTACCGCGGCCTGGGCTCCGGAGCCGTCACCCTGGCCGGGGTTTACTCGCCTACCCCCGAACGCCGCGACGAATTCGCCGCGCGCCACGGCGTGGCGGCCTGTGCGTCGCTCGACGGGTTGCTGGAAGTCTCGGACGTGATCGACGTCTGCGCGCCGCCCTACTCGCACGAGCCGTGCGTGCTCGCCGCCGCCGCGGCCGGCAAGCACGTGATCGTCGAGAAGCCGTTCACCGGCGCCTTCGGACCGGCGGACGATCCCGGCTGGCGCGGCGACCGAGCCTCCAAGGGCGAGATCCTCGAGCAGGCGATGGCCAGCGCGTCCCGGATGCGCGAGGCGGTCGAGCGGGCCGGCGTCACCCTCTGCTACGCCGAGAACTGGGTGTACGCGCCGTCCGTGCAGAAAGAGGTGGAGGTCATCGTCAAGACCCAGGCGCGCATCCTGTGGATCCATGGCGAGGAGTCCCACTCCGGCTCGCATTCGCCGGTCTACGGCATATGGGCCAAGACCGGCGGCGGCTCGCTGGTCGGCAAGGGGTGCCATCCGCTCACCGCAGCGCTCTACCTGAAGCGCGTGCAGGGGCAGGCCACCGACGGCGCCCCGGTGCGCCCGCGCGCGGTCAGCGCCCGCGTCCACCGCCTGACCGGCGCGGCCGGTTTCCGAGACCTGGGCTGGCTGCGCACCGACTACCAAGACGTGGAGGACTACTGCCAGGTGCACGTGGTCTTCGACGACGGCACCGTCGCCGACATCCACTCCACGGAGGTCGTCATGGGCGGCGTGCACAACTGGCTTGAGGTGTACGCCAACAACCACCGCATGCGCTGCAATATCAACCCGACCGACACAAACCTCCTGTACAACCCCGAGGAGCGGCAGCTCGACGACGTGTATGTGGTCGAAAAGATCGGCACCAAGCAGGGCTGGTCGTTCCCGGCCCCGGACGAGGACTGGGCCACCGGTTACCGGCAGGAGCTGGCCGACTTCCTCGGCGCCATACGCGACGGCCGCGAACCGGCGAGCGGCCTGCCGCTGGCGATCGACACGACCGCGGTCCTGTACGCCGCGTACCTGTCGGCGGAGCGGGGGGGCCAGGAAGTGGAGGTACCGCGATGAATCCGCACCGTGACGAAGGAGGCAGACGAGATGTCCGCTGAGCTTCAGGTGAGCCGCGACCGTGTGATGGTCCTGGCCAAGACCGGCCGTCTGGCGAGCTGGCACCGGCTGACCGATGACGAGCGCCGCTCGGCGGAACAGGAGCACGTCGACCTGATGCTGTCCGTGGCCGCCCGCCACCGCATGCGGCGCCTGGAAGGCTTCCGGCTGATCGGGCAGCAGGGCGGCTGGCTGCGCTTCTGGCTGATCGAGTTCCCGACCTTCGCCGGCGCCGAGGAGTGGATCGAGGCGGAGATGGCGCCGCCGTACGGCCGGGACGGCTTCTACGAGTACCACCTGGCGCGCCCGCTGGCGCCCGAGCACTTCGACGCATGGCTGCCCGGACCGCCGCGGGTGATCGCTCCGCAGGAGGCCGATCCAGCCGAGATCCCGGCGCTTGCTGCCGACCGATCCAGCGTGGTGGTGCTGCAGTTCTCCCGCAGCGACGTGGCCGGCGGGCGCGCCGATGCCGAGCAGACCGAGGGCCTGCAGCGGGTCGCCCGCGAGCACGGCATGCTGCGGCTCGAGTGCTTCCAGCTCATCGACCCCGTCCCGGCGTGGCACCGCGCCTGGATCTGCGAGTTCCCGGACCTGCCCGGCGCCGAGGCATGGATCGAGGCCGAGGCGGAGCCTGCGCGCGCGGCGCGCGCCGAGCGCATCTCCTTCCTGTCACGCCGCTGGTCGCCCGAATACACCGCCGCCTGGTGCCCGGCCGAGGGCTGAGGCCCGACCGCCGAGCATCGCGACAGAACCCGATTCCCATGCTGCTCGGACAGCCGCTGCCGGTCGTGGCGGCAGCCGCGGCCATCGTCGCCGCCGCCTCGGCTCTGCAGGCGACCGTCGGCTTCGGACTGGCGCTGCTGGCGATCCCGCTGCTCCACCTGACCGGCTTCCCGCCGGAGCAGGCGATCGTTCTCTCCAGCTCGGCCATGATGGTGCAGATGGCCAACGGCGTGCTGCGGTTGCGCGCTTCCGTGCAGGCGCGCGACCTCCTGTGGCCGCTGGCGATCACCATGCCGGCCATGATGCTCGGCGTGCTGGGTCTGCGGGCGGTGATCGCCGTGAATCCCGACCTGGCGCGGCAGGCCGCGGGCGCCGTCGTGCTGGGCGCGCTGGTGGTGCTGCAGGTGGTGCGTCCGGCTCCGCGAGCACGGGTGGCCGCCCCCTGGACGGTGCTGGCGATGAGCGCATCCGGCCTGCTGGGCGGATCCACCGGCATGGGCGGCGCGCCGCTGGCCCTCTGGTCCTACGCGCACGAGTGGCCGGCGGAACGCATCCGCGCCACCATCTGGGCCATCGCCCTGCCGGCCACGGGCACGCTGCTGGCCCTGCTGGCGGCCGCCTTCGGCCTGAGCGCGGTGCGCGCGCTGGCGCTGGCGGCGCTGCTCGCACCGTTCGCCCTGGCCGGCTCGAATGCCGGGCTCGCGCTGGGACGCAGGCTGTCTGTCGAGCGGCTGCGCACCGCCGCCTTCGCCGTGCTGGCCGTGCTGGGCGTCAGCGCGATCGTCCGTCCGTTGCTGTAGACACCTGGAGCAGGCTTGGCACGTGGACGTAGTCGATGTCGCAACATCTCGAAGAATCGCCCGAATCGCCTTGCGGGTTTCCTGGTAATTCCTATCGTAGAGATCCTCACCTGCTTTGCCTCCTCGACTTCTCTTCAGAGCCCTTGCTGACGAAGCTCTTGCGGCGCGCTTGCAGCGCTATCGCATGCGCGACGACATCCTTCCGGGGTTGCAGCAGGTCGCCGTGCGGGTTCAGGTCGAACGCCACCAGCAATCGATCCATGGTCTTTCCATGCGGTTCGAGGTCTCCATCGGCCAGGATGTGAGCGACGGCGACGCCCGCTTCGTCGAGCGCGCGAGCGACCAGCAGCGTCCGGTGGCAGTCCAACGGTTCCTTTTCGGCGCACATGAGCGCGATGCGACGTTTAGCGGACCCGCCGATGACCCGCGCGATACCGTCGCGAAAGCCGCTCGTGCGAGCCACGCGTTCATAGGCGACACGACCTCCCTCGTAGCATTCGGGATCGTCCGGCCGGCCCCCGAGCTCGCGCCCAAGGAACACGTAGTCAATGCCATGGGGCTTGAGCGAGGCGGCCAGCACGTCGCGGTTGAATTGAGGGCGGAACCGGCTGTATGGAGCGGACCGCACGTCGGCCACGGCGCTCACCCGATGCTTCGACAGCAACGTCAGAAACCCCTCCAGCGAGTGGTTGGAGTGGCCGATGCTGAGTATCCCGGACACCTGCTACTCCGCCGCCCGCATCACCAGCAGGAGCTCGCTGTCGTCGAGCAGGCGGTACTCCGGCAGGTGCCCCGACAACTCCTCGCACTCGCGCCGGATGATGGGCACCCCGTCGCCGCGCCGATCCATCAGCCGGGTGCGCCCGACGCCGGAAGGTGTAGGGCAGCGTGCCAGCACCGACACGATGAGCTCATTCCGGTTCGCTTGCCGCAGGTGCAGGCTGTCGGGGGTGAGCGTGTTCGCGAGCGCTCCGGGAACATACAGTTCAAGGCGATCGCCGAACAGGTGCAGGCGTACTCGGGCACCGGACGTGGAGTAGTCGCGGTGAGCCACCGCGTTCACGAGCGCCTCGAACACGGCCCGCTCGCTGAACTGCGGGCGCTCCGACCGCGCGGTTTCCTCGCTTGGAGCTGCCGATCCTGCGAAAGTACCCTCCGGGGCTCTTGTGCACGAACAAGCTGCGCGCGACGTCTACCCTGAGCACCGGCACGAGCCGACCGTCCTCATGCCCCCGGACACCCGCACGCTCTTCAACTCCAGGCTGGAATCCTCGCCAAGCCGGATGCGGCGCCGGAAGTCCACGTCACTCATGGTGCACCGCTCGATCATAGGTCAGATTCGAACAACGTTGGCAGAAGCCGTTCGCCCATCACCGTTCGCCCATCACCGAGCACATGGCCTATCGTCGGAGATACGCGACGGATCAATGCAGATAGCGGACATCGGGAGACCGGTGGCTGAGAACGCGGCAGGGCCCCCGTGCCGCATGTGGCATGGTTCTCGCTTCATCAGCCATCAACGGAGGTGCACATGCGAACGACACTACTCACGGTGGCGATCGGCGCCGCGCTTGCCATCGGGGCCGTGGCCGAGGACGAGGTCTCGACCGTCGACGTCCTGGCGGTGCTCGAGGAGATCAGCCAGAAGCTGGATCGAGACAGACCGGTGGCCTCCACCGGCGCGCCGGATGCCGGGTTCGGCGGCGGCCCGTTCATGCCGCTGCGCTACCTGCCCGGCATCGCCGACCTCAACGCCTACTTCGGGACGTTGGGCTCGTACGGCGCGATGAGCGAGCTCTTCTTCCCGATCAAGGATGGCGGAGCCGGCACCTGGCGCTGGAGCGTCGACGGAAGCGTGCAGATCGGGGCGGAGTACGGAGGGTTCGGGCAGGACGTGATGGGCTTCGCGAAGCACGCGGAGGATCCGCTCGGACCGCGCGACACCGTCGACGAGGATGGCGACGGGTACGACGACTACTACAGCTACGCCGGCTACGGTCAGGGCTACTTCGCCGGGATCGTCCAGTACAAGTGGCCGGTCGTGCCGGAGCTCGTCTACTTGCAGGCCGGCGTCAAGACCGGCCTCGCCTTCGAGTCGGTGCGGTACGGCATGGACCGCCGCCAAGTGCTCACGGAGACCCTGGGTATCACCTCCGGCAGCAACTCCTGGAACCGGGCCAGCCTGATCGGCGGCCTGTACGCCGGGCTGCAGATCCGCCTGGACGGCGACCTCAACGTCTTCAAGCTGGGGATCGAGGCGG
Organism: Spirochaetaceae bacterium; assembly: GCA_026710565.1. The sequence goes on from JAPOQV010000399.1 coordinate 5,554, forward strand.
GCGTGAACGGTCACTACGCGCTCGGCGAGTGGGCGCCCGCCACCGGCGTCCACAAACGCACCCCCGCGCCGCCCGACGCCATGCAGGCGCACAACTTCTGGTTCGCCGTCGGCCCGCAATTCCACTACTGAGCGGCTCATGCCACCGGTCATCGAAGTCGAACGGCTCCACAAGAGTTACGGCGAGGTGGTGGCGGTCGACGAGATCTCCTTCTCCGTAGACGAGGGCGAGATCTTCGGGATCATCGGCCCCAATGGCGCCGGCAAGACCACTGCGGTCGAGTGCGTCATCGGTCTGCGCACGCCGGACCGCGGTCGTATCTCGGTCCTGGGGATGGACCCGAACCGTGATCGGACCGCTCTGACGGAGCGCATCGGCGTGCAACTGCAGGAGGCGGCACTGGCGGAACGGATCAGGGTGTGGGAGGCGCTGGATCTGTTCAGTTCCTTCTACGCGCGGACCGTTCCGTGGCAACCGCTGCTGCAGCAGTGGGGGCTGGCCGAGCACCGTTCCTCGATGTTCGGCACCCTCTCCGGCGGTCAGCGGCAGCGGCTGTTCATCGCCCTGGCGCTGGTGAACGATCCGGAGGTGGTCATCCTCGACGAGTTGACCAGCGGACTCGACCCGCAGGCGCGCCGCGCCACCTGGGACTTGGTGCAGGCGATCCGTGAGCAGGGCAAGACCGTACTGGTGATCACCCACTTCATGGACGAGGCGCAGTTCCTGTGCGACCGCGTCGCCGTCGTCGACCACGGCAGAGTCATCGCGCTGGACACGCCAGCCCAGCTCGTCAGGACATACGATGCGGAGAGCAGAGTCGTGTTCGACGTGACTGCCGACGCCGACTAGTCAGCGTTGCGGGCGCTCCCGCAGGTCGCCGCCGTGGTGCAGCAGGGCGGCCAAGTGAGCGGAGCGAACCTCACTCGAAGAGTGAGCGGAGCGAACCTCGCTCGCAGAGTGACGGTCTCCGGGAACGCCGACGGACTGCTGTCGGCGGTGGTGGCGTGGCTGGAGTAGAACGGGGTTCCGTTCAGCAACCTGAGCACCCGACAAGCCGATCTGGAGGATGGCTTTCTACGGCTGCCCGGCCGCGC
>JAPOQV010000400.1 GCA_026710565.1 Spirochaetaceae bacterium
ATCTTCGGCTACACGATCGGCAACGACATGAGCTCCCGCGACATCGAGGGCGAGAACCCGCTCTACCTGCCGCAGGCCAAGACTTACGACGGGAGCTGCGCGCTGGGAGGGGAGATCCTGGTGCGCGACTCCGTCCCCGATCCCGAGACCGCGATCGACATGGAGATCGTCCGCGACGGCGCGGCCGCCTTCAGCGGCGCCACCACGCTGGCGGAGCTGAAGCGCACGCCGCAGGAGCTTGCCTCCTTCCTGTACCGGCATAACACCTTTCCGGACGGCTGCTTCCTGATGACCGGCACCGGCATCGTGCCGCCGGACGGCTTCACCCTGCAGGCCGGCGACCGCGTCACGATCACGATCGAATCGATCGGTACCCTCACCAACACGGTGGGCGGCTTCGGCTCCGCGGGATCCTGACCGTGGCCGACGGCCCCGACGCGCACGCCGACGACCTCGATTCCATCCTGGGTTTCGAGTCGCCGTCCCTGCCGGCCACCTCCGGCGAGGGCACGCCGGGCACCATTCCACTCACCGAGCGCATGCTGCGCGAGGAGCCGAGCGGCAACCTGTTCGCCCTGACCCAGAACGTGGGCATGGGCTGGAAACCGTCCCGCTCCGGCGGCCCCGCCTACCTGCTGCTGTCCACGCACGGCGGCCTGCGCGCCGAGGACGGGTCGCCGGTCGCGCTGGGCTACCACACCGGCCACTGGGAGGTGCACCTGCTGGTGCGCGCCGCGGCGGAGGCGCTGGCGGCCGACGGCTGCATCCCGTTCGCCGCGCACGTCACCGACCCGTGCGACGGGCGCTCGCAGGGGACGGCGGGGATGATGGACAGCCTGCCCTACCGCAACGACGCCGCGATCGTGATGCGCCGGCTGGCGCGCTCGCTGCCCACCCGGCAGGGGGTCATCGGCGTCGCCTCCTGCGACAAGGGGCTGCCGGCGATGCTGCTGGCGCTGGCCGGGGAGCGGGCTCTGCCGGGAGTGGTGATCCCCGGCGGCGTGACCCTGCCGGCCCGCGGCGCCGAAGACCTGGGCACCGTGCAGACCATCGGCGCCCGCTTCGCGCACGGCCTGATCACCCTGGACGAGGCGGCCACCGCCGGCTGCAAGGCGTGCGGCTCGACCGGCGGCGGCTGCCAGTTCCTGGGCACGGCCGCGACCGCGCAAGTGGTCGCCGAGCGGCTGGGGCTTGCACTGCCGCACACCGCTCTGGCGCCGTCCGGGGAGCCGATCTGGCTGGACATGGGACGCCGCGCCGCCGCGGCCGTGGTCGCCCAGCGCGCGGCCGGCCGGTCGATGGCCGACATCCTGGACCGCCGCGCGGTCGACAACGCGATGGTCGTGCACGCCGCGTTCGGTGGCTCCACCAACCTGCTGCTGCACATCCCCGCGTTCGCGCACGCGGCCGGCCTGCCGGTGCCCACCGTGGCGGACTGGAGCCGGGTCAACCGCGCCACCCCGCGGCTGGTCGACGCGCTGCCCAACGGTCCCGCCAACCACCCGACGGTGCGGGTGTTCGTCGCCGGTGGCGTGCCGGAAGTGATGCTGCACCTGCGTCGCGCCGGCCTGATCGACCCGGCGGCGCTGACCGCGGCCGGGGTGACCTGGGGCGAGGCCCTGGACCGCTGGCAGGACTCGCCGCGCCGCCACGAGCTGCGCCGCCACTGCCTGCAAGAGGACGGCGTCGACCCCGACCTGGTGATCATGGACCCGGACACCGCCCGCCGCCGCGGGCTGACCAGCACCGTCGTCTTCCCGACCGGCTCGCTGGCGCCGGACGGCTCGGTGATCAAGGCGACGGCGATCGATCCCGCCGTGGTCGACGCGGACGGCATCTACCGCCACCGCGGGCCGGTGCGCCTGTTCGGGAGCGAGGGCGCCGCGGTCGCGGCGATCAAGGGAACGGGCGAGCAGCCGGTGCAGGCCGGCGACGTGGTGGTGGTCGCCGGCATCGGCCCGGCCGGCACCGGCATGGAGGAGATCTACCAGGTGACCTCCGCGCTCAAGTTCATCCCCTGGGGCAAGCAGGTCGCGGTGCTCACCGACGGCCGCTTCTCCGGTGTCTCCACCGGGGCGTGCGTCGGCCACATCGGTCCGGAAGCGCTGGCCGGAGGGCCGATCGGCCGGTTGCGCGACGGCGACACGGTCCGGATCATGGTCGACCGCGATGAGCTCACCGGCTCCGTGGAGCTGGTCGCCACGGAGGACGAAGGCGAGTTGTCCCCGGAACAGGCCCAGGCGGTGCTGGCCGCGCGTCCGACCGCGCCGTGCATCGCACCGCACCCCGGCCTGCCCGACGACACGCGGCTGTGGGCTGCGCTGCAGGCCGCCAGCGGCGGCACCTGGGCCGGCTGCGTCTACGACCCCGACGCGATCATCGCCGCGCTCGGCACCAACGGCGCCGGCCGACCGGCGGCTACGGCGTCACTGCCAGCGTCCCGGCCGGCACCAGCTCCTCCGCGTAGCTGAAGATCGCCGGCGTGCCGCCGGTGTGCACGAACACGACCGTCTCGTCGGCTCCGACCGCGTCGTCGTCGATGCGGTCGATCAGGCCGGCCAGCGCCCCGCCGGTGTAGTTGGGATCGACCATCAGCCCGTCCGTGCGGGCGGCCAGCCGCACCGCCTCCAGGACCGCCGGCGCCGGCCCGTCCGGGCCGGCGTAGGTCTCCACGATGTCGAAATCCTCCGGCGCGTAGGTGCGCGGCAGGTCCAACCGCTGCCGGATCGTTTCGGCATGGCTGAAGATGTAGTCGTCCAGCGCCGGCGCGGAAGCCACGCGGACGCCCGTGAAGTCCCAGTCGAGCCCCAGGTTGAGCGACGCCAGTGCCAGGCCGCACAGGCTGCGGCCGGCCACGCACACCACCCGCACCGGACCGCTGACCGCGGCAGCGCGGAGTTGATCGGCAAGCTCCAGGCCGGCGTCCGCGAAGCCGATCATGCCGGCCAGCTTCGGGAACAGCTCGTCGTTCATGACGTACGGCACGGCGCCGGCGCGCCGCAGCCGCTCGGCCACGCCGCGCGCCAGCTCCATGTCGCGCTCCGACTCCTCGTCGTTCAGCAGGTGCACGGCCGCGCCCAGCAGGTGGTCGACCAGGCTGTTGCCCTGCACCGGCATGCCCGCCGCGTGGCGCAAGAAGACGTGGTAGCGAAAACCCGCGCGCACGCAGGCCGCGGCTGCCAGCCGCGCGTTGTTGGAGTGGTAGCCCATGACGTTGATCACGGTGTCGGCGCCAGCGCGCCGCACCTCCGCCATGAGCAGCTCCATGTGGCGCACCTTGTTCCCCCCGAAGGCCAGGCCGGACAGGTCCTCCCGCTTGACCAGCACCGCGCGGCCCAGATCCCGGCTCAGTCCGGGCGCTGGCTGCAACGGAGTGGGGTAGACGCCGAGCGGCAACCGCGGAACGCCCTCCAGCCGCGTGCGCAACTGGTCCGCGGTAAGCGGCCCACCCGGGTCGGCCACCTCAGCGGCCTCGCGGCACCCGCTCCAGCGGCTCGGCCTTGATGCCGCGGACACCGGGGATAATGCGCAGCGGCTTCGCCCAGCGCACGGCGTTGACCAGCACGCGGACGATCTCCGGCTGGTAGTAGATGGGGTAGGTCTCGTGCCCGGGCTGGAAATAGAAGATCCTGCCGTTGCCGCGCCGGTAGGTGACGCCGGAGCGGAACACCTCGCCCCCCTCGAACCAGGAGATGAAGATCAGCTCGTCGGGCCGCGGGATGTCGAAGCGCTCGCCGTACAGCTCCTCGTGCTCGATCTCGAAGTAGTCGCCGATCCCCTGCGTGATCGGGTGGTTGGGCTCGATGTTCCAGACGCGCTCGCGCTCGCCGATCTCGCGGTGGCGGAGGCTGCAGCGCGTGCCGAGCACCCGCGTCATGATCTTCGAGACGTGCGAGGAGTGCAGCAGGATCAGCCCCATGCCGTCGTTGGCGCGGAGTTGCACCCGGTCGACGGTGGCGTCGTCGACGCGGTCGTGCGCCTTGTGGCCCCACCAGATCAGCACGTCGGTGGCGTCGAGCCGCTCCTGCCACAGCCCCTGATCGGGCTGGTCAAGGCTGGCTGTGGTCACCGCCAGGTCGTCCTCGCGCCGCAGCCCTGCCGCGATCGCCTCGTGGATTCCGTGCGGGTACACCGCCGCGACCTCGGGATCCTCCCGTTCCTGGATGAACTCGCACCACACCGTCACTTTGATCTTGGCTACGTCGATCATGGCCGATACGCTACATCACCGGAGGGCGTCGAGCACCTCCCGGTGGAGGACGCCGTTACTGGCCACGAAGGTGCCGCGGTGCACGGTCTCGACGCCGGCGGCGTCCGACCAGCGTCCGCCCGCCTCGGCGATGATGGCCGCGGCGGCGGCGCAGTCCCATGGGGCGTCGAGCAGGTTGACGCAGAAGTCGATGCTGCCGGTGGCCAGGCAGACGTACGAGTAGGCGTCCATGAACCCGTAGCTGTAGCCGGTGCGGCGCATCAGCTCGAAGGCGCGGGCGCCGAGCGGCTCGTCGTATCGCTGCAGGAAGCCCAGCCCGCTGCCGATCGAGTCGGCCACGGTCGCGGTCGCCGACACGCGGGCCGGCTCCCCGTTGCAGAAGGCGCCGCCGCCGCGGGCCGCCCAGCAGGTCAGGTCCATGGCCGGCAGGTGGATGACGCCCAGCCCCAGGCCGGCCGCGTCCTCCAGCGCGATCAGAACCGCGTGCGTGACGATGCCCCGGATGTACGGGCGGGTGCCGTCCAGCGGGTCGACGATCCAGGTGCGGCCGCTCGTCCCGCCGGCCGTGCCGGACTCCTCGCCCAGAAAGCCGTCGTCCGGGAATGCGCCGAGCAGCTCGCCGCGGATAAGCGCCTCGCAGCGGCGGTCCACCTCGGTCACCGGCGATGCGTCCTCCTTGAGGTCCACGGACTCCGCTCCGCGCCGGGTGAGCTGGATGGCGCCGGCCGCACGGGAGGCCCGCTTGGCCAGCTCCAGCTCGGCGTCGAACGGCACGGTCACGCTCTGCAGCGGACGATCACCCGTCGATCGAGGGGATCGCCACCTCGGAATCGACGTCCGCGCCGTAATCGACGCCCGGGATCCCGAAGCCGAACAGCCGCAGGAACTCGCGCTGGTAACCCTCGACGTCCAGGATCTTCCGGTAGCCCTCCGCGGTCACCTGCTCCCAGCGCTCGCGCACGGCCGCCTGCACCGCGTCCTCCATCTCGTAGTCGTCCACGCGGATGCGGCCGGCCTCGTCCACGGGGATGTCTTTCCCGGCGCACAGCCGCTCCCGGAACAGGCGGTCCATCTGCTCGATGCACCCCTCGTCCGTGCCGCGCTCGCGCAGCAGCGGCCCCAGCATGGCCAGATAGACGGCGACCGTCGGGATCGCGGCGCTGGCCTGCGTCACCAGCGCCCGGTTGACCGACAGGAGCGCCCGGCCGCCGCTCACGCGCAGCCGCGCATCCAGCTCGTCGGCGGCGCGCTGCAGGTCCTCTTTGGCCTTGCCGATGGTGCCGTCCCGGTAGATCGGCCACGTGTGCTCGGGGCCCAGGTAGGTGTAGGCGAGGGTACCGCACTCCGGAGCGAGCACGCCCGCTCCGTCCAGCGCATCGACCCAGCGCGTCCAGTCGTCGCCGCCCATGACCGCGACGGTTTGCTCCACCTCCTCCTCGGTCGCAGGATCGATGCTGGCGTCGCCCAGGGCGCCCGACCGGGCGTCGATGGTCTTGCCCGCAAACGGCGTGCCGATCGGCTTGATGACCGAGTTGAAGGTCTCGCCCGTCTCCGGGTGGACGCGCCGCGGGGACGCCAGGCTGTAGACGACCAGGTCGACCGAGCCGTCCAGGTGCGTGTGGATCAGGTCGAGCACGCGCTCCTTGGCCTCGTCGGCGAAGGCGTCGCCGTTGTAGCTCCACGCGCCCAGGCCGGCCTCGGCCGCCGCCCGCTCGAACGCCGCGGTGTTGTACCAGCCGGCCGATCCGGTACGCCTGGCGGAGCCGGGCCGCTCGAAGAAGGCGCCGACCGTTTTCGCGCCGCAGCCGAACGCGGCGACGATGCGCGACGCCAGCCCGTAGCCGGTTGAGGCGCCGACCACCAGCACCGAGCGCGGGCCGTCGATGGAGCCTCGTTCGCGCACGTGGGCGATCTGCTCGCCGACGTTCGCCGCGCAGCCGTCGGGGTGCGCGGTCATGCAGATGAATCCGCGCACACGGGGTTCGATGATCATGCGTCCGAACCCTCATGGCTCACGCGGTCGATGTCAAACGAACCGTCGGTCAGGGCGCGGCGCAGCAGCGCTGCGGCGCTGGGCAGGGATCGGACCGCATACCGGGCCTCCAGGATGAGCCGCTGGTCGGCGGTGAGCTCGCCATCGGCGCCGCGGGATGCCACGCGCGAGCGGCGCGCGTGCTGCAGCACCATCGCCACGGCGACGCTGATGTTGAAGCTGCGCGTGAAGCCGGCCATCGGAATCGAGAACCAGCCGTCGGCGGCCTGCGCCGTCGCGTCGGTGACGCCGGCGTGCTCGTTTCCGAACACCACCGCGGTCGGCCGCGAGAAGTCCACTTGGTCGATCGTCGGCCCGGCGCCGACGCGGGTCGCCAGCACCCGGTAGCCGTCCGCGCGCAGCCGCTCGAGCCAGGGGTCGCCGGCGTCCCACCACGACGCCTCCAGCCACTTGTCCGCGCCCTGGGTGACGCGGTTGGGCGGCCGAGCCGGCCCTCCCGGCGAAGGAGCCTGCCTGACTACGTGCACGACCGGGAAGCCGATTCCCTCGCAGGTGCGTAGCACGGCGGCGATGTTGCCGTCGTCGTGCACGTGCTCCAGCACCGTGGCGACCGCGAAGCTGCGGCGCGCTGCCACCTCCCGGACCCGCTGCCGCCGCGCGGGCGTCAGGTGCGAGGCCAGCACCGACCACACGACCGCCACCGGGAGCGCTACGCCGTCCACCTCGATGATGTCAGGATGGGGGAATGGGTCCGAGCGCATCGACGGTGCCTGGGATGGGCAGGGTACGAGCCCCGCGCTCCGGCGTCACCAGTGCCCTCTCGCCGCCTGCGGTGCGGGCCTCCGCACGCACCCTGTGCGCCTCCGTCACGGCACTGCTGCTGGCCGCAACCGCCGCCCAGGCACGCGCGGATGCCCTCTTTGACCGGGCCGTCGCCGTCGCTGCGGCCGCCGAGCACCTGGTTCCCCGCACCATGGTCATGCGCACGCAGGAGCACTCCGCGGACGGCAAGCTCAGATCGACGCGGGAGACCCACATGCGCGCGCGGTTGGCCGACGGCGAGCTGACCTACGAGCTGGTGCGCGACGTCCAGGACGGGCAGGCAGTCGATGAGGCCGAGGCCGACGGCACGACTGGCGCCACCGGCGTCGGCTCGCGGTTCTCCGACGCGTTCCAGGCCGACCTGTCGGCCATGGGCGGCGCCGAGCGGATGGGCGAGCGGCGCACTATCCGCGGGCAGCAGGCGATCGGCTACCGCATCGAACAGCCGGAGGAGCTGTACACGATCCGCGGGCAACTCTGGGTCGCGGAGGACGGCGTTCCCCTGGAGCTGCACTACACGGTCGACCCGCTGCCGCGCTCGGTGCGCGGCCTGGCCATCCTGGCGACCTACGAGCTGCGGGACGGGCTGGCGCTGGTCACGGAAGTCTCCGTCCAGGTCGCCGTCAGCGTCACCTTCCTGTACCGCCGGCTGTATACGATCACGGTCGGGCTGGACGACTACTTCGATCCCGACGCCTGACCGACGGCCGCGAGGTCGAAAGCGCCCGCGCCGTACCGCCGTTAACTCTCGCGAGGATGCAAGAGGACGCGGTCGCAGCGAATCACCGCTACGACGACCCCGTGGAGGCGGAGGCGCACGACACCTTCGGCGTGCCCTACCTCTATCCGGCGCAGCGGCTGGTGGTGGACAACATCCTGGACGGCTGCAGCCAGATCGTGCTGATGCCCACCGGCGGCGGGAAATCGCTGTGCTTCCAGCTTCCGGCGCGCCTACTGGCCGGTCCGACGATGGTCATCGTGCCGCTGCTCTCACTGCTGCAGGACCAGCTCCGCCGGCTGCGGGAGGGGCCGCTACGGGTCGCCGCGCTGATGGGCGCCCAGGAGATGCCGGAGCGCCGGCAGATCCTGCACGGGCTGGCCGAACGGGAGATCGACGTGCTGTTCACCACGCCGGAGGCCCTCGCCGGCCGCTTCGGGGAGCAGCTTCCCAGCCTGAGCATCTCCCACTGCGTGATCGACGAAGCGCACTGCATCTCGGAATGGGGCGACCGCTTCCGGCCCGCGTACGTGGAGCTGGGCGCGGTGATCCGGGCCGCCGGCATACCGGTCGTGAGCTCCTTCACCGCCACCGCCAGCGGTCCCATCGTCCGCCGCATACAGGAGGTGATCTATGCCGATGCCCCCGTTTCGGTGGTTTCGGTCGATCCCGATCGCACCAACCTGCGCTACGTGGCGCGGCAGGTGCTGTCCAAGAAGCGCGCCCTGGTCGAGTGCGTCCGGACGATGGAGCGCCCGCTGATCGCGTTCGCTTCCAGCCGCGGCGGCACCGAGCACTATGCCCGCCACCTGCAGGCCGCCGGCATCTCCTCCTCCCACTTCTACCATGCCGGCCTGGACGCCGACGAGCGGCGCGCCATCGAGCAGTGGTTCTTCGATTCGCCCGACGGCGTGCTGGTGGCCACCTCCGCCTACGGGATGGGCGTGGACAAGGGTGACATCCGCACCGCCATCCACCTGGACCCGCCGCCGTCGATCGAGGCGTACCTGCAGGAGGCGGGGCGCGGCGGGCGCGACGGCCGGCCGGCCCAGGCGTTGCTGCTGCACGCGGGCGGAGCGGAACGGCGGCGGCTGGATCTGATGGCGCCGGCCGACCGGCGTCGCTACGCCGCCGTCCTCGCCTACGCGGCCTCCCGCCAGTGCCGGCGGGAGCAGCTCCTGGCGCCGTTCACCGATGGCGAGGTGGCGTGCAGCGGCTGCGACGTCTGCGACCGGGAGGTGACCGGTCCTCCACCGGAGGCAGCCGTGATCGCCGACCTGGTGCGCCGCCACCGGGGACGCTTCGGGCTGCGCGAGACCGCGCTGCTGCTCGGCGGCCAGCCCCCCTACGAGGCCCAGGCCATGGGGCTGCGCCGCACGCGCGGCTTCGGCTACCTGCGCGACTGGCGCGAGGCGGAGATCGACGAGGCGCTGGCGGCGCTGCTTGCCGCCGGGACGATCGAACGCAGGCGGCGCGGCTTCGTACCGGCACGCCTGTGCGCTCCGCGCCGCCGCTCGCTGCTGCCGGTGCTGAACGCCCTGCCGTCCAGTGAAACGCCGTCCGCAGATTCGTCCGGCTCAGGCTCGGTCGCGTGCGCCGGAGAGAACCCAGCTTGGATGCGCGCGCAACCGTGAGCTACCCTTGGCGCATGGCCGTTGCGGAGAGCGCCTCGGGGCCCGCTGCCGGAACACTGCCCACCCGGCACGCGGACAGCTCGGCCGTCCGGCCGCGCACCGGCACCGAGCCGCCGGCGTTCCCGGGCTGCACGCCTCTCCACCTGCCGCCCGACGAGCTCGACTCCTTCGACCGGCGCCTGGAGTACTGGGAGGCGGCCACGCAGACCGCCTGGGTCTGCGAGCCGGTCAGCCCCTACCACGAACGCCCGTCGCGTCTCCTGACAAGGTTGGCTGAGACCATCTCCCGCGTGCGCGGCGCGCGCGTCGAGTGCTACGGCTCCATGGACCTGCTGCTGCGCGACCACCGCGGCCGGCCGCAGCACATCATGCAGGCCGACGAGTCCCTGTACCTGCATCCCGACCGCGCCAAGCTGCCGGACGCCGCCATGGTGGTGGGCGAGGACGACTTCCCCGACGTCGTGCTGGAAGTCGACCACACCACCGACGCGCGCCCCGGCAAGCTGCCGCGGTACGAGTCGTGGGGGTTCCCGGAAGTGTGGGTTGACGTGCCGGACGCCCCCTCGCCGAGCCGGCCTCGGTCGCGGCGGCCGGGGCTGACCATCCATCTGCTGGAAGGCGGCCGCTACCGGGAGGCCGCCGAGAGCCGAGCGTTCCCGGGCTGGACGGCGGCCGAGATCCACGCGGCGCTGAACGAGCCGGCGCCGTCGGCGCAGACCAGCGCCGTGCTGGAGCGGGTAGGCGCAGCGCTGGGCGCGCGGGAAGGTACCGGACCGGATGACGACCCGTTGCTGCGCTCGCAGCGGCGGCAGGGGTTCGAGCGCGGCCGTGCGGAAGCCCGCGCGGAGATGGTCCGCCAGATACTGCGGTCGCGCGGCATCGAGGTCTCGCAGGACTTTCCCGCCGGCGCGGCGGCGTTGGCGACGGCCTCCGAGGCCGTGCTCGTTGCGGCGGCGTTCGCCTGCACGGACCAGGCGGACTTCCTTGACGAGCTCGCCCGCGCCGATCGGTGACGGGAGCTGGTTCGTACCGGCCCGGCCGGTCGCGCCGCGCGGACGCCAGGTGACGGAGCTTCAGTCAGCCTCGTCGGATTCGCCCGTGTAGAACGCGGTGGTGCGCCGAGCTGCGGCATGAGCGGCGTCGGGGTCGGTTCCAGCCGCGATGGCTGCCTGCGCCCACGCCTCGCTGCTTCCCGCGATGAACGCCTTGCCGTCCGGTGAAGCGGCGAACGCGGCTTCGTCCGGCTTCGGCGCGGCCGGTTGCGCCAGATGGATCGCGAGTCCCAGGAGACCCAGCTCCCAGCCGACGCCGACCGCGCCCGGCCCGTACGTGTCCCAGTGCTCGGAGAGGTGCGCGGTGTGCGTGAGGGCAAGCCGCGCACCGGCTCCACTCTCCGCGAAGCGCACCTCGACCCAGCTCACGTCCCCGCCGAACTCCCAGGTGAGCGCCAGATGCGATGGCCGTGCGCACGCCGTGATCACGCCGCCGGCGTTGCCGTCCAACTGGTAGCGGCCTCCCAGCACCAGCTCGCCGCTGATCGGCAGAAACGAGCGCGGGAGCCGCTCGCCGTTCGTCACGGCGTCCCACAGGTCCTCGACCGTGGTGGCGTAGCTGCGGGAAAGCGCGACCGCGCGGGCGTCTTGTCCTTCCCCCAAGGTCGACGGCACGGGGCGCTCCACCGCGCTGAGCTCATCCTCGACGTCGAATTCCATGGTTCCCCCTGATGCGTCTTTCGTAGTCGATGGTACCTCCGCGATCGATGATCGTCTTCGCCGCCGGACCTGGTAGACTTGGTACGGCTCGCTTCCCATCGAAGGCGAAGGCGGTGTACAAGTCTCTCCTTCCTTCACAACAACGACTTCGTCATTCGTCCCCCGCGACGGCGCGGGAGAGTCGGGCGAGGTCGGCGTCCTGGCCCGATCAGGAGATTGGAGATGTCGTCGTCCTCCTCGCCGCCGGTGCACATCCGCGCCGACGGCCTCACCAAGCGCTTCCGGGTAGCCGAGCGCAGACCCGGCATGCTCGGCGCGCTCGCCGGGGTGGTGCGCCGCCGCTATCGCGTGGTCACCGCCGTCGAGGACGTCTCCTTCACGGTGCGGCGCGGCGAGCTGGTCGGCTACATCGGCCCCAACGGCGCCGGCAAGAGCACCACCGTCAAGCTGCTGTCCGGCATCCTGGTGCCGGACGCGGGAACCTGCCAGATCGACGGCATGACGCCGTGGATCCACCGGCGCCGCTACGTCGCCTCCATCGGCGCGGTGTTCGGGCAACGTTCGCAGTTGCTCTGGGACCTGCCGGTCGTGGAGTCGTTCGACCTGCTGCGCGACATCTACCGGGTGCCGCAGGACCGCTACGCACAGACGCGCGCGGAGCTGGTGCAACTGCTCGGCCTGCAGGACCTGCTGGACACGCCGGCGCGGCAGCTCAGCCTGGGACAGCGCATGCGCTGCGACCTGGCCGCGGCGCTGCTGCACCGCCCGACGCTGCTGTTCCTGGACGAACCGACCATCGGCCTGGACGCCGTCGCCAAGCTGGCGGTGCGCGACTTCATCGGCCGGCTGCGCGACCGCGGCGTCACCGTGATCCTGACCACCCACGACATGGATGACATCGAGACGCTCTGCGATCGGGTGATCGTCATCAGCGCGGGCCGCATCGTCCTGGACGGCTCGGTCGCGGAGTTGCGCGCCGCGGTGGCCGGCGAGCGCTATCTTTCTGTCGACCTGGAGGATCGGGACAGCGATCTCTCGGTCCCGGACGCCGAGGTGGTCGAGCGGCGCGACCACCGCGTGCGCCTGCGGTTCGATCCGCGCCGCGCGTCGGCGGCGG
>JAPOQV010000401.1 GCA_026710565.1 Spirochaetaceae bacterium
CGGCACCGTCCTCCGGCGGGCAGCCCGGATCGGGCCCCGCCTTGGCTGACGAGTAGTGGAACGATTCGCCCGCGGCGCGGGCGAGCGGCAGGCTCAGCCCGGGGTCGGGGCCGGTGAGGCGGCCCGCGGCCGATCCCGCCGTCCCCGCCGCGCGAATGACCCATCCCGGCAGCGGCACCGGTCGCGTGCGGCTTGCGGTCACGCCGCAGATCAGTTGGAACAGCGTCCGGTAGCTGAGGTTGACGCCGCCCAGCACGTAGCACTCTCCCGGGACGCCATGCCGCAGCGCCCGCTCCACGCCTCGGCAGACCGTGCCGACGCCGGCGACGTTGCGTCCCCGCCCGGCGGGAAAGGGACAGACCGCCGGCGACCGGCCCAGTTGCTGGATCAGGCGGCCGGGTCCGGGAACGCGGTCGTTTGCGCCGAACAGAAAGGTGGGGTTGACCACGACCGCGGGCGGATCGGCGCGTAGCGCGACCTGTTGCGCCTGCTGCTTGCTGACGATGTAGCCCAAGCCGTAGCGCCCGCCGCGGAACGGCGTGCGTTCGTCGGTCTGTCCGCCGTGCGGGGCGGGCCCGAACGAGTTTGCGCTGCCCACGTGCACGATCCGGTCCACCCGTTCGGCGCGCGCGGCCTGCAGAACGGAGCGCGTCCCTTCCACGTTGACCCGGAAGCCCGAACGGCTGTGCGCCGGCCACACCGCGGTGTCGGCGGCTGCGTGCACGACCGCCTGCACGCCGGACATCGCCGTCCGCAAGGCGTGGACGTCGAACAGATCGCCGTGCACCGGCAGAGCGCCCAGCCCGGCGAGCTCCGACGCACCCGCGGCGCGCCGGCACAGCGCGCGGACCGTCCAGCCGGACTCGATCAGCACGGGTACCAGGTTGCAACCCAGGAAGCCGGTGGCCCCCGTGACCAGGACCGTGCGGCCCCCGCCCCAAGTTCGTCGCCTGCGGCTCCGTCCTTGGCCCATCCCTACCTTCCGCTCCGGAGTCTGTCGGATCTGCCGCTGACGCGGCCCATCCGACAGACGCCTCCGCGAGACGTGGCTCCCGGCTTCGCCGGCCTGCGGCTCCGTCCTTGGCCCATCCCCACTACCGCTACGGAGTCTCTCGGCTTCGCCGGGCCTGCGGCCAAGTTCCTGACCCTACTCACGTTCCGCTCCGGAGTCTGTGGGATTGCCGCTCGCGCGCCAATCCGACAGACTCACGGGCGCGTCCATGGCCGAGCGATTCAATCCCGAGGGCAAGGTCGCGTTGATCACCGGCGGCGCGGGTGGTATCGGCTTCGCGCTGGCGCGGCGCTTCGGAGCGGCCGGTTGCCGCGTGGCGCTGCTCGACGTCGACGAGGTGGGGTTGGCGGAGCGCTCGGCCGCGCTCGCCGAGGCGGGCGTGGAGCACATGGTGCGGCGCTGCGACGTCACCGACCGCGCGGACGTCGGCGCGGCCGTGACCGAGGTCTGCAGCCGCTTGGGTGGCGTCGACCTGCTGTTCAACAACGCCGGCATGAGCCATCGGAGCGCGTTTCGGGACACCGCGGCGGTCGTGTACGAGCGGGTGATCGCGGTCAACCTGTTCGGGGCGCTCTACTGCGCGCAGGCCGCGCTGCCCTCGCTGCTGAGACGGAAGGGCATGATCGTCGTCACCTCCAGTATCGCCGGATTCGCTCCCCTGCTCGGCCGCACCGGGTATTGCGCTTCCAAGTATGCCCTGCACGGCATGTTCGAGACCGCGCGGGCGGAGCTGATCGGCACCGGAGTGAGCGTGCTCATGGTGTGCCCGAGCTTCGTCGATACCAACATCGTCGCCAACGCGCTGGACGCCTCGGGCAACCGCACCGAGCGCGCGCGGGTCGAGATGGGCAAGGCGGCCAGCCCCGACTACGTGGCCGAACGCATCCTGGCCGCCGTGCTGCGGAGGAAGCGGTTCCTGGTGCTGTCCGGGACCGGCCGCGGGGCGTTGCTGCTGTCGAGGCTCGCGCCCGGGCTGTACGAGCGGTTCATCCGCCACCGTTTCGCCGACGAGCTCTGAGGTCGCCCGCCGGGGCTGCGCTCCGCGTCCGCACGTGGCGGAGAAAGAGTTCCCACTTGATCACCGATTCGCTGGGCATCACCACCTCGAACACGCGGCGCCGGGACGAGAAGTTCAGACGCCGCTTGAGGTCGACCGCCTCGGCGCGGATCTCCGCGATCGGGATCGACCACGGGGTGATGCCCGTGACGCGGAGCGATTCCGCCGTCAGGGTCACGGGGCCGCAGCCGACCAGCAGCGGATCGGGATCGGTGACGTCGTAGAGCCGGATCGGCTCGCTCGCAAGCAGCGCGCCGGCCGGCAGCGGTCCGTGCGCCGGCAGCCACGGCTCGGGAAAGCGGCCGCGGATGCTGTCCGCGGCGGCGCGCAGCGTCAGCGGCCGCCCGCCGTTCGCGGGGTGGAGCCGTGACTCGGTATCCACGCGCCATGCCGCGCCGCAGTGTCGGCAGGACGCGATGTCGCCGCGTTCGTCGATGGCGTCCAGCCGGAGGCAGGACGGACAGGCGAACAGCACGTTGCCGATCCCCGCGGCCAGCCGCCGCCCGCGCACCGGCCAGTTCGGCCCATCCTCGGCGTCCACGCTGATGCGGTCCTCGATGTAACGGCGGATCGACGCCAGGGATTCGCCGGCGGTGAAGCGGCGCGGCGGATCGACTTCGACGTGGACGCGGCCTCGCCGAAGCGTGGTGGCCCAGCGCGGCGACTGCCGCCAGCCGTTGTACACGCGGACCGTGACGACCGGAAGGTCCATCGCCCTCACCAGTTTCTCCACGCCGGGCAGGATCGGCAGCGGCCGGCCGTCCCAGGTTCGTTCCCCTTCCGGGAACAGCCCGATGGAGCCCCCCAGGTCACGCCAGCGGCGCAGGCGAAGGATCGCGCGGGGGTCCGCGGTGAACTTGCGCTTCGGCACCGCGCCGAAGAACTGGTTGACCCATCCCATCGCGCCGCCGGAGAACACGAGCTCGGTCGACAGGAAGTGGACGGCGCGGCCCACCGCCAGCGACAGGAACATCGGGTCCAGGAGGGAGGAGTGATTGGAAACGACCAGCGCCGGCTCGCGCAACGGCTCGCGAGGTCCGAACGTGGTGCGCACCACGGGCCGGAAGCCGTAGCGGACCAGCAGTCCCAGCCACTTGACCCGCGCCTCGATGCGGCGGCGGTTGCGCCGCGTGGGTGGCAGGGGAGACAGACGCCGCCGAATGCGCACGAGCCGCCCGTTCAGCGAGGAGCGTACTGCCGAAGGTAGGCGTCGATACGGCCGCGCAACTCCGCGTCGATCACGGCGCGCCCGTCGACCGGCTGCCGCGACAGGATGTCGACGATCTGGCCGATGGTGGCGATGGCAGCCGTGGGCATGTCGAAGTCGCAGGACAACTCCTCCAGGGCGCTGCGGTCACCGGCTCCCCGTTCCTGCCGGTCGACAGCTACCAGCAACCCCGTGGGGCGAAGGCCCGCCTCGCGTTGCAGGAGCTCGATCGCGTACCGCTTGGATGAGCCGTCGGTGACCACGTCGTCGACGATCACCACCCGGTCGCCCGTGGAAGGGGGCCGGCCGACCAGCGTGCCGCCCTCGCCGTGCTCCTTGCGCTCCTTGCGGTCGAAGCAGAAGCCTACCGGCTCCGCGCGATCACGGCTGAGAGCCATGGCCGCGGCCGCCGCGAGGGTGATGCCCTTGTAGGCCGGACCGAACAGCAGCGTCGCGTCCGGAAACCGGTCGGCGATGGCGGCTGCGTAGTAGCCGCCCAGCTCGCTCAGGGCCGCACCGTCCGCGCACGCGCCGGTGTTGAAGAAGTACGGCGAGGCACGTCCCGACCTGGTGGTGAACCGGCCGAACCGCAACAGGCCGGCGCGCACCGCAAAACGGGCGAAGCGTTCCCGATAGTCCGGCCCCCGCGCCACGCGCCGATCATACCAGATTCCAGAACGCAGGGTACAATCCGTGCGGATCGCAGGGAGGGCCCGGCTTCCTGCCCTGCTCCGGGCGAAGTACGATAACGGGCATGAAATCCGCGTTCTGCATAGTCTTCGGCGCCCTCGTGGCAATGGCAGCCCATTCCAGCCCCGAGTTGGAGACCGGCCCGCTCGGCGCCGTGGAGGTCGGTGAGGGAGAAGCGGTCCACATTCGTTCGCTGCAGTCGCTCACCGGCGCGCCGTCTCTGGGCGCTGCCCTGCACTACGGCATCGAGTTGGCCGTACGGGACTTCAAGGACGTCCACGGCCATCCGATCGAGCTCGGAGATCCGCTGGATGGCAGGTGCTCGCCCGACGGCGGCCGCGAGGGGGCGGAGCGGATCGCCGCGGACCCGCTGGTGGTCGGCGTCATCGGCACGTCGTGTTCGGCCGCCGCGGTGGCGGCGTCACCGGTGATCGGCGCAGCCGGCCTGGTGATGGTGTCGCCGTCGAACACGTCTCCGGTGCTCACGTCCGACCTGAACGGAAGCCCCGGCTCCGACTATCACCCAGGCTATTTCCGCATATCCAACAACGATCTTCATGGCGCCGTCGCGGTTGCCAAGTTCGCCCACGGAGAGCTCGGCCTGCGGCGCATGGCGTCCGTGCACGACGGCGATCCGTATACGACCTCCCTGGTCAGTGCGTTCGCCGATGCGTTCCGCGCGCGTGGCGGCCAGGTCGTCGCCGAAGCCGGCATCGAGAAGGGCGACACGGACATGACCGCGGTGCTGGCCGAGTTTGCAGCCGCCGGACCTGACGGCGTCTTCTTCCCGCTGTTCCTCGGCGAAGGCTCGGCGTTCGCGTTGCAGGTGCGTGAGGTCGACGGCCTCCAGGACGCGACGCTCATCACCGGTGCCGCGATGCTCGTGTCGGAGTTCCTTGGCTCGCCCCAATCCGAGGGGATCCACTTCGTCGGGCCGGAGACGGCCCGCGGCTCGAGCGTCAACGCGGCGACCGGCAAGGATGCCGCTTCGGTGCTCGCCTCCTTCGAGGCGACCTACGGCGAGTCTCCCGCCTCACCCTATTGGGCGTTCGCCTATGACGCCGCGACGCTGCTCCTCACCGCCATCGAGTCCGCGGCGGTAGCGAGCGGCGGGAGGCTCCACCTGGACCGCGCTGCGCTCCGGGAGGCGATGGGAGCGATCACCGGGTTTCAGGGCATCACGGGCGTGCTCTCCTGCGATGCGTTCGGCGATTGCGGCACCGGACGCATCAACATCTACCACCACACGGACTCGAGCGTCACCGACGCAGCGAGGCTTGCGGTGGTCTACCGGTTCATTCCCTGAACGGTCGAACGCTGCACGCTCCTACCATCCGAATCCGCTGTAGAACGTGCCGTCGCGGTAGCTGCGAAGTGCGTGTCTGAGGTAGGGGATCGTGTTGCCGGGCAGGTCATCGAGGGAGCGCCACGACAGGTCGTCGCACAGGTCCGGTTCGGCGTTCACGATGCTGCCGGTCCAGGCGGATGCGGCCACGAAGAACGAAACGCGCTCCTCGTTCGACCGCCGGTGCATCACGCCCACCACGTTCATGTCATCGCGCGGAATCTCGATCCCCGCCTCCTCCCGCGCTTCCCGGATCGCGGCGGCCGTGACCTCCTCGTCCGCCTCCACGTGTCCGGCGATGACGCTGTAGCTACCGTCCTCGAAGCCGGTGTTGCGGCGCCGCATCATCAAGACCTCATCGTCGTCGTTGATCAGAAGTACGTGGACGTCGGGGATCAGCTTGAATCGATCGGCCATGAGGCTTCGATTCACCGGACCCGAGCGGTCCCATCCGTAGCTGTCGTAGCATGCGCCTCGCGGGAAGTTATCAAGTGCTTGCCGCACGTACGGGATCGTGTTCGGCGGCAAGTCATCGAAGGAGTGCCACTCCACGGCGTCGTGATACCACGGTTCCGCGTTGACGATCTCACCGCTCCAGGCGCGGGCTGCCAGGAAGAAAGCGACGGACACGAACCCGTCGTCGGCCTTGCGGTGCATGGCGCCCACCACCTCGACGTCTTCGGTCCGGATCTCGACTCCGACCTCTTCCCGCGCCTCGCGGATCGCGGCCGCGGTGACCTCCTCATCGGCCTCCACCTTGCCGGCAACCAGTGTGTAGCTTCCGTTCTCGTAGTCGGTATTGCATCGACGCAGGAGCAGAACTCTGCCTCCTTCGTCCAGCAGGATGAGGTGAACCTCCAGAAGCAGCTTGAATCGGTCGGCCATCGAACCCTCCGTACCGTCAGTAAGACAGATGCTAATGGCGTGTCTCTTTTGGAGTCAACGGTTGGAGCTCCGCCAGGAGCCGCGGAGTTTCCGTGTTGATAGCGAGAACGACCATCGGGCAGATGGCTGCGCGGCGGCTGTATAGCGGACACGGGCACCGGGAGATCGGCAGTAGGCGTGAGGGTGCGTTTGAGGTCTTGACATTCGAGAAGCGTTAGCGCAGCGCTAGTTGAGCTCGTCCAGCTCCAGCGAAAAGCTCTGGACGAATGTCTCCATGAAGTAATCAACCTCCGGAAGCTCGAATCTCTCGATAGCCTGTTCGGTGGCGGCCTTTGCTTGCGAAAACTCCTGGTTTCCGGCCTTGAGTTCCTCCAGGCACTTCGCGTAGGCGCTGATCTTGTCTGCGGCCTTTACGACTTGCCAGTTCTCGTGGTCGTCGTCATCGACGAAAATGACCGAACGATAGTAATCCCTCAGCTCTTCCGGGATCATTTCCCACAGCTTTCTTCGCGCAACATCCTCTATTTCTGTGTATGCGGACTTTATCTCAGGATTGAAATACTTGATCGGACTGGGGAGGTCGCCCGTGATCACTTCACTGACCTCATGGAACACCGCTAAAAGCATCACTCTCTCTGGGTTGAGTCGTCCCGCGAACAAGCGATTGCGGATGACGGCAAGCGCATGAGCGATCATCGCCACCTGGAGGCTGTGCTCCTGAATGTTGTCGACCCAGTTATTGCGCATCAGCCCCCAACGATGAATGAACTTCATCCTCGACAGGTAGGCAAAGAAATGACTGCCCTTTCTCACAGGCCCTTCCTCGCCCGTGCTAAGCATGCTTGTGCCACCCGAATTCATCAACGACAAGCCGGAATCGGTCGGACATCCTTCCTCCTGGTCGATTCTCGCCGATTTTGGCCGCGTGCCGATAGGGGCGTCAGCCGAGCGAACGGAGCCGACGGCGGGACCCCGCAAGAAGCGCCGCGGGAGCGAGTGGAGGGAGCGGTGACGGTTGACGACCGCCTGCCTGCGCCGGTACAAGGAGCGATGCGCGCCATACGAGTCGCCTGCGGCCAGTTCCGGGCCGGCAGCCTGTCCGACAACGTGGGAATCATGCGCGATCAGTCGGGCGATGCCCGGTCGCGCGGTGCCGAGATCATCGTGTTTCCGGAGTTGGCTCTCACCGGCTACCTGCCGGCTCCCGACGTCCTCGACCACTGCCAGCCGCTCGACGGAGAGGGCGTGGCGAGTATGCGTGACGTCGCCCGGGAGCACGGCATCGGCATCGTCTTCGGCCTGCCCGAGCTCACCGGCGGCGTCCGCTACAACACCATGCTCGCCCTCGACGCGACCGGCGCCATCGCCGGGATCTACCGCAAGATCCACCTGTGGAAGACCGAGGACTGGGCGCAGCCAGGCACCTCGATCGATCCCTACGAGCTGGCCGGCGTCACCTGCGCGTCGTGGATCTGCTACGACACGCGGTTTCCGGAGATCGGCCGCGCGGCCGCGCTGGCCGGCGCCGATCTGTGCGTGATCTCCACCGCCTGGCTGGGGCCGGGCGACGAGTGGGAACTTGCCGTCCGGTCACGCGCGCTGGACAACTCCGTGTTCGTCGCCGGCTCGGACATCATCAACCCCGATCCTTCCCTGCGCACCTGTGGCCGCAGCCTCATCGTCAGCCCCAAGGGCCACGTGCTGGCGCGCGCAGCCGAGGACGCGCCGGGCGTCATCGTCGCCGACCTGGACCCGGAGGAACAGCAGGCGCAGAAGGACCGCGTGCCGCTGCTCGACGACCGGCGCCTGGAGACGCTCCTGGGCTCGGCCGGGGACGGCCGCGACCGGAGCATGCTGCAGTCGATGGCCGGCTCGTCCCGCGGACCGGCGATCTGGCGGCCCGGCGCCTGATCGGGTCGTAGCGTGTCGGTGGGCTTCGGGATCATCGGGACCGGTCTGATCGCCGGGATGCACGCCCAGGCGCTCGCCGGGGTGGCCTCCGCGCGGCTGGTGGCGTGCCTGTCCCGCGATGCCGAGCGCGCCGGGCGGTTTGCGGAGGAACATGGCTGCACGGCATTCGGCGACCTCGAATCGTTTCTGGCGCATCCCGGCCTGGACGCGGTAAGCATCTGCACGCCTTCGGGAGCACACCTGGAGCCGGCTCTGGCCGCCGCGGCGGCCGGCAAGCACCTGTTCGTGGAAAAACCGCTGGAGGTCACCCTGGAGCGCTGCCGGCGCGTCGTCGACGCGGCCGCCGCCGCAGGGGTGATCTGCTCGGGCGTCTTCCAGTCGCGGTCACTGCCCGACGTGATCCTGATCAAGCGGGCGATCGAGCAGGGGCGCTTCGGCGACGTCGTCGTCGGCGACGCTATCGTCAAGTGGGTGCGGCCGGCCAGCTACTACCAGGACAGTTGGCACGGCACCAGCGCGCTCGACGGCGGCGGGGCGCTGATGAACCAGTCCATCCACACCATCGACCTGCTGCAGTGGCTGCTCGGCCCGGTCGAGTCGGTCCAGGCGTTCACCACGCGCCGTGCCCACGCCGGGCTGGAGGTGGAGGACACGGCGGTCGCGGCGGTCCGCTTCGCGTCCGGTGCGCTCGGCACCATCGTGGGGTCGACCGCCATCCATCCGGGGTTCGAGCGTCGCATCGAGATCGGCGGCACGGCCGGCAGCGCGGTGCTGGTCGGTGACACCATCGGGGAGTGGCGCTTCGCCGAGGAAACCGATGAGGACGAGGCGTTGCGCGCGCGCCGCGCCGACGTCGATCCGGACCGCGGCGGCGCCTCGGATCCCGCCGGCGTGGGCATCGCCGGCCATCGGCGGCAGGACGAAGAGGTCACGGCCGCCATCCGTGCGGGCGGAGCGCCCGACATCGACGGCCGTGCGGCCACGGCGGCGGTCGCCATCGTCCTGGCGATCTACGAGAGTGCGGAAACCGGCCGGCCGGTTTCCCCCGCCGTTCCGCCTCCCGCCGGGTAGGCGTCGCGAGGCCCGATCGGGCGCCGTCCGACCCTGCCCGCAGACCGCGCCGGGAGGTTGTCGGTAGAGGCTCGACCGCCTACACTCGGTCGTTATGGACGTGCGCAGTTGGTCGCAAACGATCGTCGACGAGGTCGGCAAGGTCATCCTCGGCAAGGAGCAGGTTATCCGTCGGCTTCTGATCGCCCTGCTGTGCCGCGGCCACGCGCTCCTGGAGGACGTGCCCGGCGTGGGCAAGACCATCCTGGCGCGGGCGCTGTCGCTGGCGCTCGGCGGCGAGTTCCGGCGCATCCAGTGCACTCCCGACCTGCTGCCCGCCGACGTGCTGGGCGTCTCGGTCTACAACCCCAAGTCCGGGGACTTCGACTTCAAGGAAGGTCCGGTCATGACCAACATCCTGCTCGTGGATGAAGTCAACCGTGCCACGCCGCGCACGCAGTCCGCGCTGCTGGAGGCGATGGCGGAGGGGCAGATCAGCGTCGAGGGCAAGACCACGCCGCTGCCGCAGCCGTTCTTCATGATCGCGACCGAAAACCCGGTCGAGTTCGAGGGCACGTTCAACCTGCCGGAAGCGCAGAAGGACCGTTTCTTCCTCACCCTGCGCATGGGTTATCCGCCGCCGGAGGCGGAGGAGGAGATCATGCTGGCGCAGCGCCGCCTGTCGCATCCGGTCACCGACCTGAAGCCCGCGACCGACCTGGAGACGGTGCTGTCGCTGCAGCAGCAGATCCTGGATGTCGAGGTCGCGGACGAAGTGCAGGAGTACATCCTGACCCTGGTGGCGGGGACGCGCAGCGACAACCGGCTCAACCTGGGTGCCTCACCGCGCGCGTCGATGGCGCTGTACAAGGGCGCCCAGGCCGTTGCGGCCATGCACGGCCGTACCAGCGCCACCATCGACGACGTGGTCGACCTGGCCCCGGGCGTGCTGCTGAAGAGAATCAGCGTCAAGTCCGAGCACCAGCTCAAGGGGCTGGACGAGGACCTCGTGATCGACGGCCTGCTGGACTCCACGCCGCGGGAGCCTGAAGCCGTCGCGGAAGCTACTGCCGGCTGACCGGTGGCGATCAACGCCGGAGGGCGGCTCCGCTTCTTCGTCGACCTCCTGTTCCCGCTGGTGCTTCTGGGAACATTCCTGTTCGCGCCGTTTCGTCCGTTCCGCTTCGCGGTCCTGGCTTTGCTGGTGATCCGCGGCCTGTCGCTGCTGTACGCGTACCTTGTGCCCCGCGTCGTGCAGGTGACCCGCAGCGAGACGCTCATCCACGCGCAGCGCTTCCAGCGCTTTCGCGTCACGCTGGATCTGCACAACCGGGGGCCGATCCCCATCCACTACCTGACGGTGACCGACACCTACGGCAGCTTCGTGGTGCGCGGCGGCTCCTTCATGATCGCCCTGCCCCCCGGCGGGCGCACGCAGGTGACCTACGAGGCGGAGAGCCACTACCGGGGCGAGTTCTCGCTGGGACCGGTGCGGCTGCGCGGCGCCGACCCGATGGGTTTCTTCAGTTGGGACCACCAGTCGCCGACGCCCGGCACCGTGCTGGTCTACCCGGCGGTGTTCCCGGTCGAGATGCACGAGAAGGACGGCCTGCCGTCCGGCAGCATCACGGTATCCAGCCGGCTCTACGAGGACACGACCCGCTTCCGCTCCGTACGTGAGTACGTGGCGGGCGACGAGCTGAAACGCATCAACTGGAAGGTGTCGGCGCGCATGGGGAAGCTGTTCTCCACCGAGTACACGCCGTCCATCTACTACCCGGTCATGATCGTGCTGAACCTGACGGAGGCCGACTACCCGATGGGGCAGCGCGAGCACCTCATGGAACGCGCCATCGAGGTGGGCGGCAGCCTGCTGTTCTTCTTCGTCAGCATCAAGCAGGAGGTCGGCATCATCACCACCGGCTCGATCCGTGGCAGCGACCGGCCGCCCTCGGAGCCGGCGCGCGCCGGGGTCGGGCACGCCATCGGCATCCTGGAGATGCTGGCCCGCGTCACCGCCGGCAAGGAACCGATCGACTTCACCGGCCACGTGCTGGCGTCGGGCGTGCCGATCCCCACCGGCGCCAAGGTGATGGTGGTGACCCCGCCCACGACGGACGCCCAGAACGACTCGCTGGTGGCGATGCGCCGCCGCGGTCATGACGTGCAGGTGTTCGTCGTCTCCACGCACCAGACCCGTGAAGAGGACGTGGTCGTTCCCGGCATCCGCTCGCACGCGGTACGCGGCTACGGCTCCGAGCTGATCCAGCGATGAATCCGGCCCGCCTTCGTTTCTACCGCAACACGCTGCATCCGTTCCTGTCGATCGCGATTCCGTTCCTGCTGCTGCTGTCGTTGGAGACCTTCGTGCGGGCCATGGTCCTGCACGCGGTGCTGCCGCTGCCCGGCTACCTGTGGGCGGTGCTGTTGCTGGTCGGCGTGATCCAGGCGGTGTCGGCCAACCGCGCGGCCGAGGAGGGGACCTCCAGCATCGCGCCGCGGCTCCGCGAGTTGCTGCTGATCCTGATCGGCACGCTGGTGCTGTTCATGCTGGCGCAGGGCCACCTGCTGCGCGGCGACATCAATCCGGCGAAGGGCGACGTGCTGTATCCGCTGGCGCTCACCTTCGTCTACTGGGTCATCGCCTTCGGGCTGCATCGCAACATGCGCGAGCGCGAGGCGTTCCTGACGCTCGTGGTGGACCAGGACGGCGATCAGCTCAAGACCGCGTTCCGGGACTATTCCGAGGAGGCGACCACCTCTTCGGCTCGCATGCGCGCGTTGCGCCGCGCCATCCTGTGGTTCCAGTCACTGTCCCTGATCGCCTTTCTGATACTGCTGATCGCGGTCGATCCGATCGACCCGTGGTGGACGGTGCTGGCGCTCGGCCACGTGGGGTTCGGGCTGGTCTTCCTGGCGATCGTCAACGGCTTCATGGAGGAGCAGCAGCATCTGGGCGAGGGGCTGCCGGTGCCGGCGGCGCTGCAACGGCGCCGCGTGCGCGCCACGGTGCTGACGCTGCTGCTGACCGCGGTGGTGGTGATGCCGCTCACCGGCCGCGAGGCGCTGCTGCCCGCGGAGGCGATCGGCGCCTTCATGGAGTGGCTGGAGGAGCGGCTGCGGTTGCCGGAGCGCGAGGTCAAGGTCAGGGTCCGCGAGGGCGGCGACACGGAGGCCTTCCAGGAGGACTTCCGGGAACCCGACCTGGGCGACCTGAGCGGCGAGCGCGAGGAGAACGACTTCCTGGAGCGGCTGGTCCGGATCCTGCTGATCTCCATCGGCGCGCTGATCCTGATCGGGCTGCTCTACTTCCTGGTGAGGCCGCTGCTGTCGCGCGACTACCGGGAGCGGCTGCGCCAGGCGCGGCCGCTCGCGCGGATGGCGGCCGCGGTCGGCCGCTTCTTCGCGGCGTTCGCCGACTCGGTGCGGCGCATGATCGAGGCGTTCGCCAGCTCGCGCCGTTCGCTCGCCCGGTTCGGCGGGTCGCTGGGCGGGCGGGGCCGCGCGCGGCGCGGCGCGCGGGCCGCGGCGCGCGCACGGGATGCGGAGCTCGACAAGCAGCGCCAGCGCGCGATCGGACAGGCGTCCAAGGCATTCGTGCGCCTGATCCGCTGGGCCGAGCGCGGCGGCGTTCCGTTCCGGAAGTGGATGGGGCCGATGGAGTACCTGATGCTCGTGGCCGAACGCTCGGCGTCCAACGCAAGGGCGCTGATGGAGATCGGCACCATCTTCGAACAGATCGCCTATGCGGCGAGCGACCCGCCTCAGGAGCGGTCGCAGACCTACTACAACCTCATCAAAGAGGTGACTCGCCAACGCATGCAGGAACCGCAATCCACCCCCGCGCCGGACGCCTCGCTGGCTCCGGTGGCGCGGTGACTCGGCCACCGCCCGCAGAATTCGGCGGCGGCGCGAACGGCGTGCTCTTGGCGGACAGAGAGGAGTGATTCGATGGCAGACGTGAAAGCATGGGCCGAGCGGTTGCGCGGCTCGGTGGAGGGGGCGTTCTTCGGCAAGTCCGACGCGGTCGAACGTGTCCTGGTGGCGCTGCTGTGCCGTGGCCACGTGCTGATCGAGGATGTGCCCGGCACCGGCAAGACCGTGCTCGGCCGCGCGGTGGCCAAGAGCATCGGCGGCGAGTTCCGGCAGTTGCAGTGCACGCCGGACCTGCTCCCCGCCGACGTGCTCGGCGTGTCGGTCTTCAACCCTCAGACCGGGGAGTTCGACTTCCGCGAGGGTCCGATCATGACCAACATGCTGCTGGTCGATGAGATCAACCGCGCCACGCCGCGCACGCAGTCGGCGCTGCTGGAGGCGATGGCCGAGGGCCAGGTCTCGGTCGAGGGACGCAGTCAGCCGCTGCCCAACCCCTTCGTGCTGATCGCCACCGAGAGCCCGGTGGAGTCGGAGGACACCTTTCCGCTGCCGGAGGTGCAGAAGGACCGCTTCTTCCTGTCGATCAAGATCGGCTACCCGTCGCGGGAGGCGGAGAAGTCCGTGATCGCGATGCAGCGCGTCATCGAGCCGCCCCTGGAGCGCATCGTCCCGGTCACCGGGGTCGACACATTGCTGGAGATGCAGGAAGCGGTGATGCAGGTGCACGTCGATCCGTCGATCCGCCGCTACATCCTGGCGATCATCAACAAGACGCGGGAGGACAACCGCCTGATGATCGGCGTGTCGCCGCGCGGGTCGCTGGCCATGTTCAAGGGCGGCCAGGCCCTGGCCGCCGTGCGCGGGCGGGACTTCGTGACGCCGGAAGATGTCCGCGACTTGGCGCCGTCCGTGCTGCGCAAGCGACTGCTGCTCAAGTCAGAGCACACCGCCAAGGGCATGACCGAGGATGCGGCGGTCGAGGATCTGCTCGAATCCGTGGACGTGCCTCCCCTCGCCGAGGCCGTATAGCCCGCGGTGGCGGTGGCGGTGGAGGGCACTCAATGCCATCCGACACCGGCCTGACCAGGACTTTCCCGACCGGGGTTCTGCCGAGCAGGACGGGCGCCGCGCCGATCGCCGCGCCCGGCTGGACCGCCCGGCAGCAAACCTCCTTTCGGATCGTCGACTGCGACGTCCATCACAGCTTCGAGACCCCCGAGCAGCTCCTGCCCTACCTGTCGAAGATCCACCAGGAGCACCTGATCGACCAGGGGATGCACATCGGCGGGACCGGCTACCCCAACGTCCCGTTTCGCACCACCCGGCCCGACCTCAAGGAGCCGGAGCTCAAACGCCGCGACTTCAACTTCACCCTGCAGTTCACGCAGCGGGAGCTGCTGGACCGCTGGCACATCGACGTCGCGCTGTTGACCGGGTCGCCTTCCGACATCTACGGGGCGTGCGGTGTCCCGGACCCGGACTGGGGGACGGCGCTGTGCAGGGCGTTCAACGACTACACCATCGAGCACTGGCTGGAGCAGGACGACCGCGTCGTGAACGCCATCCTGGTCGCGGCGACCGACCCCGCGCAGGCCGTCGCCGAGATCCGGCGCCTGGCCCATCGCCCGGACACGGTGGCCGTGCACGTCCCGCTGAACACGCCCAGACCCTTCGGGAACCGCTGCTACGACCCCATCTGGGAGGCGTGCGCCGAGCACGGCCTGCCGGTCATCGCTCACATCGGCGGCGGCGGCGCGAGCGGCAACACGCCGACGCCGGTCGGGTACCCGACCTACTACGTGGAGACCCGCCTGGCCCGCCAGTCGGTGGCGATGGCTCAGGCTGCATCGCTGATCGTCGAGGGCGTGTTCGAGAAGTTCCCGACCCTGAAGTTCGGGATCATCGAGACGCAGCAGATGTGGGCGGTCTCGCTGATGTGGCAGCTCGACTTCGACTGGAAGGCGATCGGCGATCAGACGCCGTGGCTGAAACGGCTGCCGAGCGAGTACTTCCGCGAGCACATCCGGGTGGGCACGCAGCCCATGCACGAGCCTGAAGTCCCCGAACACCTGCTGCAGTCCCTGGAGATGCTGCACGCCGAGGAGACGCTCATCTTCTGCAGCGACTTCCCCCACTTCGATCAGAACGATCCGGTCACGGTGCTGCCGGGCATTTCCGAGCACCTGCGCCGCCGCATCTTCTCCGACAACGCGCTGGAAATGCTGCGCCTGCCCACCCCGTGAGCGGCAGCCGCGCGCCGGCCATGCGCCGCGTGGTCGTCGGCACGGTCGCGGAGATCCCCGCGGGCGAGCGCAAGATCGTCGTGCCGTTCCGCGGACGGGCCGGCATCGGCGTGTTCAACGTGGGCGGCCGCTTCTACGCGCTGCGCAACATCTGTCCACACAAGCTCGGACCGCTGTGCACCGGTCGCGTGAGCGGTCAGCCCGTCGCAGGCATGCCGCCGTCGAGCGTCGGCGCCACCGTCACGATCGAGCGCGAGGGCGAGATCCTGCGCTGCCCGTGGCACAACTGGGCCTTCGACATCACCGACGGACACTGCGTGACGGATGCCGCGGTGCGGGTGAAGACCTATCCCGTGAAGGTCGACGGCGACGACGTCGTGGTCGAGGTCGCCGAGGGCTCCTGATGCACCGCGATGCGCCTCGTGGCTTCATCGCCACCGTGCCAAGCCACCCGTGCGACGTCTATCGCGACGATCGCCTGATGTCTGCTGCCGATGGCAGACATCTGAATGAGATCTCCCTCGATCACCGTCAAGGACGCTCTACGCTGCCGGCGCAGGCGTCCAGTGTGACATCTCGGTCGTGTACTGCACGGCCAACGCAGAGCGGTGGCGCGGGTCATCGTGATCGGAGAGTATGGCGCCGTCATGCGTGCTATTCCCTTCAACGTCGCCGAGGCGGTGTTCGAGCCGTTCTGGGATCCACAGCTCAGTCGCTTGTCCGAGTGGCAGGTCGCCGACGACCGCCGGCACGGCCTGGAGGTCCGCCAGTTCTGGTGCTGGGTGGAGTTCTCCTGGACCCGGGCGCCGCGTTCCGGCCCGGCCCTGCGCATGCAGCGCTCGCTGGACTTGGACTGCAGCGGCTACGACCGGCTGCTGTTCTCCCTGGTGGCGTCCGAGGGAGCCGAGGTGACGGTCTCGGTCGAGACCGATGCCGGCGAACGGCATGGCCGCGAGCGGGCGCCGGCGCTCAAGCGGGAGTACGGCGTGGAGCTGGACGGGGCGGCCCACATCCGGGCTGTCCGACTGGAGATCACGGCGCCGCCGGACGGCGGCGCGGGCGCGGGATGGCTCAACTGGGTCGGGCTGCAGAACCGGGAACTGCTTGCGCGACACCTGGTCGCGCACCGCGACCGCGCGGAGGCCATCGAGCACCTGCTGCAGTCCGCCTCCGTGCGGCCGCGCATGCAGCCGTCGCTGGAGGTGGTGATCACCGCGGACGAGCTGGCGGCGGCGCGCAGGTTCCACACTGCCATGGTCGCCTGCGGCGAGCGGTCGCCGTTCACGGACGTGGCCGCTCAGGCGCTCGCAACCGATCCGGCGGACCTGGTCAACGACGTGATCCTGACGGCGCCCGACACGCGCTACGGGCGCGAGCGCGAGCACGGCGTGGGCTGCATCGGGAAGGCCACCGCGGCGCTGCAGGCGGCGGTGGTACTGGAAGACGCGGAGCTGCTCCGTCGCGGCGCCGAGTTCGCGCTGGCGGCGGCGCTGACGCCGGTCTGGGACTGGGGCTTCATCTCCCGCTTCCCCGGCAGCGCATTCGAGAGCCGCGCCTTTCTGCAGGGGCTGTGCAGCTCGGACCTTGCTCACGCGCTCGACCTTGCGGGCGACCTCCTCACCGACACGGGACGCGCGCTGCTGAGGCGCCGCTTGGCGGAGGACGGCATCGGCGCCGTCAACTTCTCCTCCTGGCGGCACGAGTACATCCATCACTGCAACCAGTTGGCCCTGTTCTCCACCGGCCGCCTGGCCGCCTACGGGGTGCTGCGCGGCGACTGGCCCCGCGTCGCCCGCTATCAGGAGCTGGCGTACCGGGAGCTGTCGGAGAGCCTGGAGGACATCATCCTGAGCGACGGCGGCTTCGTGGAGGGGCCGAACTACTTCGCCGGCACCATGGCGCGGGCGCTCACCGCGCTGGCTCACCACAGCCGATCGCTCGGCGAGCCTCCGCACGCCCACCTGCCGGCCGCCCTGGCGCGCAGCGACGCGCTGGCCGCGGCGCTGGTCTCCACGGATCAGGACACCGACGTGATCCCGATCTGCGACGCCCGCGCGGTGCTGGACAGCGAGTGGCTGGCGCTGCTCGCCGCCGCGCGGCCGGAGAGCGGGTGGGTGACCGCCTTCCGGAGCGCCGAAGGTCGCCCCGGCTTCGCGCTCACCTCGCTGCCGGCGATGGCGCAGGCGGAGCGGATCCCCGCCCAGGCCCCGCCGGCCCCGGCGCTGGTCGTGCTGCCGGAGATGGGCATCGTCGCCTCCCACCGCCCGCT
This sequence comes from Spirochaetaceae bacterium, assembly GCA_026710565.1. The sequence continues at coordinate 17,546 of JAPOQV010000401.1, forward strand.
GCACGGCCACACGGTCAAGCTGCTGGTCATCGGCAATCGGGCGCGTGCCGGCCACACGCATGAGGACAAGGGCAGCTTCGTGTTGGAGTTCGCCGGGCAGACCTTCGCCCTGGACCCCGGCACCTGCGACTACTCCGATCCACTGACCGGGCTTCTCAAGCACTGCGAGCGGCACACCATGCTGGTGCCCGCCGGCACCGATGCGCGTCCGCATCCCGAGTGTCCGATCCCGGCCGACGTGAAGCCGCGAGCCGAAGGGGATGACCGGCGCTTCGCCGCCGAGATGGATCTCAGCCCCGGCTGGGACGGTTGGTACCGGCACTGGCGGCGCCGCTGGTCGTCGCCGGAGCCGTCGGCGCTCACGATCCGGGACGACTACGAGCTTGCCGCCGGCACCGGCGTCGAGTGGTACTGGCAGACCGCGCTGCCGGTGTCGGTGGACCGGCAATCGGTCACGATCACCGGACGACGGGCCCGGGTGCGGATCGAGGCGCCGCCGGCCGCGCGTGTCCGCGTGGACGAGCTTCCGCTGCCGGACGGTGCCGTGCAGCGCCGCATCGTGCTGTCGCTGGACGGCACATCCGGCACCGTCGAGGTCACCGTCCACCTGGAGGTGCTGCGGTAACTTCGCGCCGAAGCGCGCCCGGCGTGCGTGTGGTTGGCCACCCTTCGTGCAACACTCGAACAACGGGCCGGTGGGGAACGAGGTGGCTGAGTCGCTTCGGTATGCAGTCGTCGGTGTCGGCGACATGGGCCGCGAGCATCTGCGAAACATCACGGCAACCCCCGGCGGTGAGGTAGTGGCGGTCGCGGACCCGCACGGGGCCTCGATCGACCAGGCCCTTCGAGTTGCGCCGGATGCGCGCGTGTTTGGCTCGGTCGAGGACTTGATGGCTCAGGTCGAGGTCGACGTGCTGGTCGTTGCCACTCCCAACCACACGCACCGGGGAGTAGTGGAGCGCATCGTCGAGCGCGCCGGCGCCACCTCGCCACACTTGCTGCTGGAGAAGCCTCTGTGCACGACCACCGCGGACTGCCTGCAGCTCGAGCGGCTGCTCGACCCGTATCCGGCTGTCACCTGGGTGGGCATGGCGGGGCGCTACAGCCCGCCGGTCGCGACCCTCATCAAGGAGGTGAAGCGTGGGGCCACGGGGACCCCACGCATGGTGTCCATCAGGGAGCACCGGCGCCCGTTCTCGCCGAAAGTCGGAAACTGGAATCGGTTTGCGCGGAACACGGGCGGAACGCTGGTCGAGAAATGCTGTCACTTCTTCGACTTGATGCGGTACATCCTCGGCGACGAGCCAATTCGCGTGATGGGTTCCGGCGGCCGCGACGTGAACCATCTCGACGAGCGCTACGGAGGCGAGCAGCCGGACATCCTGGACAACGCGTATGTCATCGTCGATTTCGCGACGGGCGCCCGAGCCAGCCTGGACCTGTGCATGTTCGCCGAGCAGTCGCGCCACCAGACCGAGATCGTGGTGAGCGGCAACGCCGGCCAGGTCGAGGTCGGACTGCCGGAAGGCGTGGTGTGGGTCGGGGAGCGCGAGCTTCCGTGGCGTCCTGAAGCGCGGCGCGATCCGGACCGGATTCGGACCATCGACGTGCAGGTCGACGAAGCGGCGCTGCGGCTCGGCGCTCACCATGGAGCGACCTACTTTCAGCACCTCGCCTTCCAGCGCGTCGTTCGCGGCGGCGGAGCACCGGGGGTTGGCATACGCGATGGACTGATGGCCGTGGCCATGGGCCAGGCCGCGGAACTGTCGGTGTCACAGGGCCGCCCGGTCATGATGGCAGAGGTTCTCGGGCCGGGATAGCGCGCGGCGATCCTCATAGTGCGAGCACCAGCCTGATACCTGCTTCCACGTCCCGGAGACGCTCCGGCTCGATGCTTCCCGCCTTCTCTACCAGCCTGATGCGGTCAAGGCAGGTCACCTGGGACACGACGACCACCGACTCCTTGCGCAGGTCGGATTCGGCGGTGTCCAGATGGACGTTGCCTGGCGCATCGGCGAGCTTGAGATTCGTGGTGAACGGCACGCACAGGACGGTGCCGATTCTGCTCCGGTTGAAGCTGCCCGCCTGTACAACCAGAACCGGACGCCGGAATCCCGGTTCGCTCCCGAACGGGACTCCGAGATCCGCCCACTAGATCTCACCACGAGTCATCTGCCGTGAGTTCCCGCAGGTTCTCCAGCCCGGCGTCGGTCCTCGGGATCCGTCGCTCCGGAAGGTCGCCATACACCGCATCCAGCCGCTCGGTCACGTCCTGTTTTCGGTGCGTGCGAATGAATTCCTCGAGTGCCAGCGCGACGAGCTGACTGCGGGGGATGGCGAGCTCCGCAGCCATCTCGTCCGCTTGCCTGAACAGGTTGTCCGGAAGCGATACCGCCGTCTTCATGACAGTAGTATAACCAAGGTAGTACCGTCGTTCACCTCGCGCCGAACGTGCCGAGCGCTGCCGCAACCGTCAAGGCGGGCGAGCTGACCGTATTCGCGCCGCTGCAGCCACCATCAGTTACGGCGGCGCGATGGAACTCGATTAGTCCCCCCTGCCCCGTCGTTCGGGGCTGCGCGCTACCGGCTGTGCGCTGATTTGCTCAGACGTTTCGTTTCCGGAGACAATACGCACATGGCGCCAGCGGTGCCAGCTCACGTCACACGCGCCGAGTTGACTACGGTCATCGAACGCGACGGTGATGGCTTCGTCGCCCTATGTCCCGAGGTCGATGTTGCCAGCCAGGGGAGCACGGTCCAGGAGGCGCGTGCCAACCTGACGGAGGCCTTGGAGCTTTTCTTCGAGACGGCATCGGAGAGCGAGATCATGAGGCGGCTTCGGTCGGAGGTGTACGTGACTCGCATTGAGGTTCCGGTGCGCAGGCCGCAGCCATCGCTGTGAAGTGAGCCGGCGTCCCGACTCGTTACTCGTTACTCGAACTCGGACCGAGGTATCTCGGACTGCCGGATGATCGATCTCAGGGTTCCAACGCGCAACGGGGTGATCGGGCACGGGAACGGTCGTCGTGTCCCCCGGCGCCTTTCTCTACACAATGATGTGACTGCCCCTTCGGTGGACCTGCACGAACCAACGCGTGGCGGTTCCCTCCCGGCCGTAGTAGCCTGAACGTTCGTCATGGGGGCGAGTCCAGCGGCCGGCGTTCCGTTCGACGGGCGCAGGCTCGACGCGCTCATGGAGCGGTTCGACGTGGACGTGCTGCTGGCCAGCTCGCGCCACAATACGCGGTACCTGACCGGCGGCTACTACCACTGGTTCCACGCGCGCATGGCTCGCGCGGCCGGGCAGCGCTATCTCACGTTCGTGGGGATTCCCCGCGGCCGCCTGCAGGACGCGTTCTTCGTCGGTGGCATGACCGAGGAGGCAGGTCTCGCCTCGCACGACATTTGGATCCCGGATCGGCACCTTACCGAGCCGCGGCGCAGCCCCTTCTTTCAGTCCGCGCATGCAGCCACGGAGGGAGCGCTCCGCTGCCTGCGCCGCCGAGGTCTGACGGCGGGGCGCGTTGGCGTGGAGCTGGAGTTCCTGCCGGCCAGCTCGTACCGGCGGCTGCAGGCAGAGCTCCCGGACGGCGAGCTGGTGGACGCCACCGGCCTGCTGGGTGAGCTGCGGGCCGTCAAGACGCCCGCCGAGGTGGAGGTCCTGCGCCGCAACGCGGCCGGGTCCATCGAAGCCGTTCAGGCAACGCTTGAAGCGAGTGGGCCGGGGGACACCACCGCCCTGATCCATCGCCGGCTGCATTCGGAGATGGCCCTGCGCGACCTGGAGCTGCAGTGGCTGATCATCTGCATGGGTCCTGACGGCGTGACCACCAAGTGGCCGTCCGACCGCGCCTGGGCTGCCGGGGAGGTGCTACGCGTCGATCCGGGCAGTAGCAGCGGGGACTACGTCGCCGACCTGTGCCGCATGGCGTGCCTGGGCGACCCCTCGGCCCGCGCGGAGCAGATGATCGCGGACTGCATCGCCGTCAACGACCGGCTGCAGGCGGAGATTCGACCCGGCATGACGTGCGGGGAGCTGAACGAGCGCGGGCAGCGCCTGCTGGCGGAGACCGCGTACGCCGAGCACGGCTGGCACATCGTGCACGGCTGCGGGATGGTGCCGCACGAGCCACCGGTGGTGCGCGGGGATCCGGCCTACGTACTGCGGGAAGGCATGGTCATGTCGATGGAGACGGAGTTCCAGCATCCGGAGGTGGGCGACATCAAGATGGAGGACATCGTCGCCGTGACCGCAGGCGGCTGCGAGTGCCTGACGCCGGCCGCGCGGAGCTGGATCCGGGCCGGAGCGGCCGGGTGCTGAAAGTCGGGCTGGCCGGCACCGGCTTCATCAGCGACGAGCACGTCCTGGGCTACCGCGGCTCTGCCGGCGCCGAGATCGTCGCCGTGTGCGACCTGGACCTCGCCCGCGCCCGCGGCTGGCTGGAACGGTGGGGGCTGCCGGCGGCGCGCGCCTACGACGGCCTCGAGCGCATGCTGGACGGCGAGAAGCTCGACCTGGTGGAGGTCCTCACCCCGCAGACCCGGCACCACGATCACGTGCTGCTGTGCGCGGCCGCGGGCGTGCCGTTCATCAGCGTGCAGAAGCCGATGGCCGCGGGCATCGCGCAGTGCGACCGGATGATCGAGGCGTGCCGCGCCGCGGGCGCGGTGCTGCGGCTGTACGAGAACTACGTGTTCTATCCCGTCTACCACGAGGCGAAGCGGCTGCTCGACGACGGCGTCATCGGCGCGCCAACCTCGGTTCGCGTGCACACCATCGGCGGGGTCCGCGACGGCGCCCCGTGGCCTGACTTCTGGGTCCCCGCGGACGTGCGTCAGAGCCGCTCCTCGGTGCTGGTCGGCGACGACGGCCTGCACAAGTTCTCGCTCGCCTGCTGGCTCATGGACCGCGAGATCGAACGGATCGGCGCGTGGATCGACCCGGAGACGCCGCTGGATGCCCCCGCCTTCATTCGGGCGAAGTTCCGGACAAACCCGGGGGAGCCCGCGAAGTACGCGCAGATCGACTTCAACTTCTCGACCAAGCTCGCGATCCCAAGCGACGTCTGGCTCGACGACTTCGTGGAGATCTGCGGCGAGCTCGGCGTCATGTGGATCCACCAGTGCGCGGGCGCGGGAGACCGCCCGCTGTTCAGGGGCAACCGGATGTCGAGCAGCAGCGCCTTTCCGCCGATCGCCGTCTTCGTGGACGGCCGGGTGACCACGTATCTCGACGACTTGTCGCCTTGGGAGCGCAACTGGTCGACGTCGTTCGCCGCCTGCACCCGGCACTTCGTCGGTGTGGCCACGGCCGGGGGCACGCCGGTCTGCACGGGCGAGCAGGGCAGGGATCTGAACCGCTACGCGACGGCGGCGCTGCTGTCGGCGCAGGAGGGGCGGGACGTGGACCTGAGCGAGGTGACGTCCGAGGCGGAGGAGCAGGGTGCGTTCGAGCTCCGCGACAACTTCTGCAGGATAGACTCGGCCAAGGAGGCAGCCCGATGACCCCGACCGAACAGCTCAGCCAAGGAATGGCCGGCGGCGACACCGTGGTCGCCATCGGCGCCTACGACGCCTTCTCGGCGCGCATCGTCGAGAAGGCCGGGTTCGATGCCGTGTACGTGGGCAGCTACGCCACGGAGGCCGCCACGCTCGGCAAGCCGGACCTGGCCCTGATGAGCAAGACCGACCGCCTGGCCATCGCCCGCAACATCGTCAAGGCGGTCAACGTACCGGTCATCGTCGACGTGGAAGAGGGCTACGGCAACGCCATCAGCGTGATGGACACCGTCCGCGACTTCGAGGACACCGGCGCGGCCGGCATCCACCTCGACGACGAGGCGCTGCCGTCCAAGTGTCCGTTCCTGCCCGGCATCCCCCAGAACGAGCTGATCAGCACCGACGAGATGTGCGGCAAGGTGGAGGCCGCCGCCCGCGCCAAGAGCGATCCCGACTTCAAGATCATCATCCGCTCGGACGTAATCGGCACCGTGCCGCGCGAGGTCTATTACGGCGAGCGACGAATGGAGGAGGTGGTGCGGCGCAGCAAGGCCTACGCCGACGCCGGGGCCGACGCCATCTTCGTGATGGCGCTCACCGACGAGGAGGTCGACTACTTCGCCCGCGAGATCGACGCGCCGCTGGTCGGCATCTTCGCCACCGCCGAGCCGCTGCCCATCGCCAGCTTCGAACGGGCCGGCTATCCGCTGGTGATCGGGTCGCTGGTCGGCATCTACGCCGCGGGCAAGGGCCTGCTGCGGGCGATGCGGAAGCTGGCCGAAACCCGCGACTGGAACGCGATCCAGGACGAGATGATCGACGACGCCGAGTTCTTCGACATCGTCGACGTCGAACGGTACCGGTCCTTCTACGAGGACTTCAGGATCCGCTGACGCAGTGTTTTCATAGGCATCGGGGTTTCATAGGCTTCGGGGGAGGGGACGATGGTACGGGGGATGTGGAACTACGCCGTCAAGGCGCCGGACGTGGAGGCGGCCCCCCGTTTCTACGTCGAGCACATGGGAGCCGAGTTCCGGATGAGCGGTACGGCGTTCGGCTGCCGGTATGACGTCGTCCGCATGGGCCACACGCGCCTGCTGATCTTCGACCGCGCACCCTATGAGGAGGCGCACGGCATGGACCTGCCGCCCGGGTTCCTGCACGTCGTCTACGAGGTGGACGACCACGAAGCCCACGTCGCGATGCTGCGGCAGGCCGGGGTGCGCTTCCTGATCGAGCCGCAGGAGATCGACACGGCCGTGGGCCGCCGCAAGATCGCCTTCTTCGAAGCGCCGGACGGCATTCGCACGGAGGTGATGCAGATCCTCGAAGACCGGGAGGAGGAAGCCGTCCGCTCAGCTTGAGGCTGCGCGCTCCCTCCAGACAGAAAGGGCGCGGCCTCTCGGCCGCGCCCTGAGTGTCGAAAACGACCTCGCGTACCTACTGGAACTTGAGGTTGATCTCGTTCATGCGGTCCTCGACGACGCGGAGGTCTCCGCCTTCCGCCCAGCGGGCAACCCAGTCGTCGAACGCGGACAGCGGCTTGGCGCCGGTGATCAGCTCGACGAACAGCACGTTCTCCTGGCTGCCGACGTCCAGCTTGCCCCACAGGTCGTCACCGTTCTCATCGGTGATGGGGAAGAACCGGGTGGTCGGCTGCCGCCGGATGTTGGCGTCCGAGTAGATCCCGTCCGGGTTCTTGTGGAAGTCCTCCAGCGCCTTGACGACGCCCGGATGCTGCCAGTTCGCCGTGTGCGGCGTGTAGCTGTACAGCGCGCCCCAGAAGTAGCCGGCGCCGATCTGCTTGGCGGCGTCGATGCCGATGAACTCCTCCTTGCGCTCGGGGAAGCCGAACTCGTTGATCTCCCAGTGCTTGCCTTCGATGCCCTGGTTGGTCAGCGTGTGGTACGCCTCGTCCGTGTTCATCTTGTCCATGATCTGCATGATCAGGTGCAGGTCGTCCGGACGCGATTCCAGGTGCCGGCCGAAACCGTAGGAGCCGCCGTGGAAGGGGTTCCACACGTAGCGCGCCGGCCGCACGTCGTCGAAGAAACGCGGGAACGGTCCCATCTTGATCTTCGCCTCCGGCACCACCTTGCGGATCCAGTTGCCCTCCGTGCCGGGGCGGTCCAGGGAGTCGTCCCAGGAGCCGTAGCCGATCCACTCCTTGACGATGGTCTGACCGTTGCGGAACAGGTTGACGTTGGTGCCCGAGTCGTAGGTCGGGAACTCCGGATCGATGTAGCCCTTCTCGTACCAGTCGAGCGCCACTTCGTAGCCGAGCATCATCTCGGGCTGGTTGAAGCCGCGGACCAGCCGGTCGTCACGCACGTTCCAGCGCCACTGCGCCCAGCCGGTGCCGTCGAAGATCATCGGGAAGCACTGCCAGGTGAGTCCCTTGGCCGGACAGGCGTACGGGTGCTGATTGGGATACTTCGCCTTGAAGGCCGCGAAGACCTCCTCGATCTCCTCGAAGGTGCCGGGCACGTCTTCGAAGCCCAGGTCCTCGATCACGTCGAGGCGCCAGGCGATGCCGTGCGGAAACTGGCCGCCGAACCAGACGTTCGGGATCTGTACCAGCTTGCCGTCGCGGCGAAAGCGCTCCCAGGTGCCTTCCTCGTTGAGACCGACGACCTTCATCACGTCTACCAGCGCTTGGTAGACGCCGGGCATGTGCTCCTGGACGTCGGAAAGCTCGAAGCGGGCGGTGCCCTGCTTCATGACTTCCTCGTTCCACCACACGGGGAACACGTCCGGCATGTCGCCCGATGCCAGCAGCAGGTTGATCTTCTCGGTCACCTCACTGTCGGCGTCGACGCCTTCCGGCAGGATGGTCACCGCGCGGCCGAAGTCGCGCTCGATCCACTCCTCGACCATGGTGAAGACCTCGGTGCGCTCCTCGGGCACCTGCCGCAGTCCGAACCACCGGATCTCCAGCGGTGCGTCTGCCGCGCCTTCGCCTTCGCCGGCGCCCAGCGCCAGCCCCGCGCTGCCGAGCAGCAGCAACGCGCCGAGTATGACGGTAAGCGATTTCCTCATCACTCACTCTCCTTGAAAGAGATTGTCCGCCCTGCAACGCAGGGCTGCCCCGCAGGGCATTGGATTCCAATGGTGTGCTCGCGGGCTCATCCCTTCAGCGACCCCAGGATGATGCCTTTCACGAAGTAGCGCTGCATGAACGGATAGGTGCAGAGGATGGGCAGCGTCGAGACCATCAGGATGGAAGCCTTGATCGTTTCCGGCGTGTAACGGCGCACCAGCTCCTCCTGGCGCTGGATCGCCTGCACGTCGGCTCCCAGCCCCGAGTAGGAGAAGTTGCTCTCCAGCAGCACGCGGCGCAGCAGGATCTGCAGCACCTTGATCTTGGGGCTGGTGATGTAGATGAGCGCGTCGAACCAGGAGTTCCAGTGCAGGACCATCGTCCACAGCGCCACGGTGGCGATGATCGGCATCGACAGCGGAACCACGATCCGCACGAAGACGGTCAGGTCGCTCGCGCCGTCGATGCGGGCGCTCTCCTCCAGCTCCTCGGGCAGCGCCATCAGGTAGTTGCGGGCGATGATCAGCGTGAACGGATCGACCAGGATCGGCAGGATCAGCGACCAGATCGAGTTCACCAGCCCCAGGCTTCGTACCAGGATGAAGGTGGGAACGATGCCGCCGCCGAACAGCATCGTGATCAGCACGAAGATGGTCCAGAAGGTGCGCAGCGGCAGGTAGCGCTTGGCCAGCGGGTACCCCATCGACATCGTCACGGCGACGGTCAGCGTGGTGCCGAGCGCGGTGCGCAGGACCGTCCAGAAATAGGCGTTGCCGATGGCCGGGGTCTGCAGGATGCGTCCGTAGGACGCCAGGCTCATCGCTCCCGGCCGCGGGAACGCCTTGAAGCCGATCTTCATGGCCTCCTCGGCCGTGCTCAGCGACAGGGTGATCTGGCGCATGAACGGGTACAGGATGGTGATGCAGAGCAGCACCATCAGGACGGCGTTGGTCGCGTCGAAGACCTTCTCGCCCAAGGGCCGCTGCAGCGCCATCGTGTCCTACCAAAGGCCGTAGCCGGTGAATCGGCGCACGACCCGGTCGACGGTCAGGACCAGCACCAGGGCGATCACGTTCTTGGTCAGTCCCACCGCGGTGGCGAACTCGAACTCGAACGACTGCAGGCCGACCCGATAGATGTAGGTGTCGATGATGTCGGCGATCTCGTACACCAGCGTGTTGTAGAGGTTGAATATCTGATCGAAGCCGGCGTTGAGGATCTGCGACATGCTCAGGATCAGCAGGATCGCGGTCACCGGCAGGATGCCGGGCAGGGTGATGCTTATGGCGCGCCGCCAGCGGCTGGCGCCGTCCACCACGGCCGCCTCGTAGAGCTCGGGATTGATGCTCGACATGGTGGCCAGGTAGATGATCGTGCCCCAGCCGACCTCCTTCCAGATGCCTGAGATGATCAGGATCGGGATGAACCAGGTCTGGCTGGTCAGCAGCACCGTCGTGTCCGCGCCGATCAGGCGCATGAGGTAGCCGTAGATGCCGCGGCTGGGGGAGAGGAGCTCGGTGATCAGGCCGGCCACAACCACCCAGGACAGGAAGTGCGGCAGGTAGGAGATGGTCTGCACCGTGCGCTTGAACTTGGTGTTGAAGATCTCGTTCAGCAGCAGCGCCAGGATGATAGGCATGGGAAAGCCGAAGGCGATCCGGAGCACGCTGATCTCCACGGTGTTCCAGAACACGCGCGCCACGTCGTGCTGCTCGATCAGGCGCCGGAAATGCTTGAGGCCCACCCAGGGGCTGAACAGGATTCCCTCGTAGACGTCGTACTCCTTGAAGGCCAGGATCACGCCGTAGATGGGGACGTAGCGGAAGACGACGAAGTAGGCGATGCCGGGCAGCATCAGCAGGAGAAGGTAGCGGTGGCGAAGCATCTCCCGGGCCAGGCTGGGCTTCCGATACTCCACCAGCTCCGTGGGGGCGACGGTTGCTGTGGAAGAGCGATCGGCCATTGGAACCTCCGGTCAGTCTAACCTTTCAGTGCCCCGATGAGGGCGCCCTTGGCGAAATACTTCTGCATGAACGGGTAGGTGAGCAGGATCGGCACCGTGAACACCATCAGCATCGCCGCCTTGATCGTCTCCGGCGTGTACTCGCGCAACAGCCGCTCCTGGGCCATCATCTGTGCGGCCGTCTCCGTCGTGCCCAGCCCGGCGTAACTGAAGTCGCTCTCCAGCAGCACGCGGCGCAGCACCTGCTGAGCCACCTTGATGCGCGGATCGGTGATGTAGATCAGGGCGTCGAACCATGCGCCCCAATGGAAGACGATGGTCCAGAGCGCCACCACCGCGAACACGGGCTTTGCCATCGGCAGCACGATGCGAACGAACACGAGCAGTTCGCCGGCACCGTCGATGCGGGCGCTCTCCTCCAGATCCTCGGGCAGGGTCAGCATGTAGCTGCGCATGACGATCAGTGCGAAGGCCGATACCAGCTCCGGCATCACCAGCGCCCAGATGGTGTTGATCAGCCCCAGGCTGCGCACCAGCAGGTACGTGGGGATCAACCCGCCGGAGAAGAACAGGGTCGCGAACACGAACACGGTCCAGGAGCGGCGCAGCGGCAGGTAACGCTTGGCCAGCGGGTAGGCCATCATGCCCGTCACCACCAGCGTGAGGGTGGTGCCGATGCTGGTGCGCGCCAGGGTCCAGAAGTACGCGCGGGCGATCGAGTCGGTCTGGAAGATGCGCTCGTACGACGCCAGGGTCACCTTCTGAAAGTTGGGAATGATGTGGGCGCCGAACCTGAGCGCCTCGTCCGCGGTGCTGAGCGAGATGGTGATCTGCCGCATGAACGGCAGCAGGATGGACACCGACAGCAGGATCAGGAACAGGTGGTTGGCGACGTCGAAGATCCGCCCGCCGACCCCGGTCGTGCGCAAGGCCGGACTCCGCGCGTCGCTCTGAGCCATCGCGGCGAGCATAGCCGATGCGGCGTTCCCTACCTACACTGAGCCGTCATGACACGCTTCTTCGTCGCCCCCGGCGGCGATACCCCGGACCGGTTCGAGACCGTTCCGCAGGCCCTGCGGGCCGTCCGCGAGCTGCCGCGGCCCTGGACCGGCGACGTGGTCGTCGAGCTGGAGCCGGCGGTGTACCGCCTCACGGACCCGATCGAGATCGTCCCGGCAGGCGGGGGGAGCGATGGCCATACCCTCACGATCCGCTCGCGGCCGGGAGACGGGCGAGCGGTGCTGGAGGGGACGGAGGTCGTCGAGGAGTGGCAGCCGGCCGGCCCGGGACGCTGGCGTGCGTCGGTAGGAGACCGGGGCGCCGGCTCGCTGTTCATCGACGGTGAACGCTGCACGCAGGCGCGGTGGCCGATCGACGGCTACGCCCGTGGGCTGGGATACGACCCGGACGCCCCGCGCCGCCGCATGCGCATCGCGGCCGCCGAGCTGCCACCGATCGCGGATCCGAACGCGCTGCAGGTCTTCGTGTGGCCGGGCGGCGAGAGCGGCGAGTGGAACTGGTTCTCGGAACTGGCCGCCGTCGAGGACCTGGACCGCACGGGCGGCACGCTGACGCTGGCCGGCGACGGCCGCTACCCGCTGGGGCCGGGCACGCGGTTCTTCCTGTTGGGCGCGGTCGAGTTCCTGGATCTTCCGGCCGTGGCGTCGCGCTACGTGCTGGACCGCGGCACCGGTGAGCTGCTTCTGCGCCTCGACGGCGAGATCGCCGGGCACGAGGTCAGCACCGCAGCCGTCTCGGCCCTGGTGTCCATCCGGGGCTGCAGCGCCGGGCCCCCGGTCAGCGACGTGTGCCTGGAGAACCTGGTGCTGCGCGGTTGCGACTACCCGCACGAGGTGCCCGACGGCGCCGGGCCGGCGGGGGCCGTGCACATCACGAACGCCGAGCGCGTCGCCGTGGTGGGTTGCGAGATCACGGCCACCGGCCTGCACGGCGTCCACATCGACGGCGCCAACAGCGAGGTGACGGTGGCCGATTGCTGGCTGCACGACATCGGCCATACCGGCGTGCAGGCCGACGCGCCACGGCTGACGCGCCGGTTCGCCAGCCGCGGCCACCGAATCGTCGACAACCTGATCCATCACACCGGGCGGTGCGTCGGCCACGGCGCCGGCATACAGCTCTCCGGCGCCGGGGAGTGCGTCGTGGCGCACAACCGCGTGCACGACACGCCACGCTACGCGGTCAGCATCAAGGGCCCGCGGCCCGGCACGATCGTCGGCGGCCGTATCGACGGCGTGACGGTCACGCGAGAGAACGCCCACGAGTTCATCCACTCGCGCGACAACGTGGTCGAGTACAACGACCTGTCGCATGCCAACACCGATTCTCAGGACACTGGAGTATTCGAATCCTGGGGACCGGGGCTGAACAACGTGGTGCGCAACAACCGCGTGCGCGACAGCGAGATCCGCTTCTCCTTCGGCTTCGGGATCTACTTGGACGACGCCTCGAACCGCATGACCGTGGAGCGCAACCTCGTGCACGGCCTGCAGCGCAGCCGCGCGGCGGCGCGCGGCGAGCTGGGGCTCCTGCGCCACCCGATCTACTCCAAGGGGATCGGCAACGTCTTCCGCGACAACATCGTGGCCGACAACGGCTCCGCCGCCTGCTTCGGCAGCTTCGAGATGGCCGGCGAGCCGTGCCGCGAGCTGACGCTTGCGCGCAACGTCTTCGCCGACTGCGGACCGGCGGTCTACAGCTTCCAGAACTGGTCGGATGACCGCTTTGCGGCCGCGGACCGCAACGTGTTCTTCGACCCCGGCGGCTCCTACTTGGTGGACGGCGTGCCCGGCGTCACCGACCTGGACGGCTGGCGCTCGCATCGGGCCGGCCACGACCGCGCGTCGCTGACGGCCGATCCTCGCTTCATGGATGCCCGGCACGGCGACTTCCGGCTGAGGCACGACTCGCCGGCGTGGCAGCTCGGCATCGAGCCGATCAATCTGGCCGCCATCGGCCTGCAGCCCGACTATCCGTTCGCCGACCCGGACGATCCGGTCGCGGCGGTGATCGTGGCGGCCGACGACGGTCGGCCCTTCGTGCGTCTCTCCGTCGGCGAAACGGTGCGGTTTCGCCTGACGGTCCGCAGCGAACGCGGATTCGTCCTCGATCCCGCGTCTCTGGAGGTGTTCTGGAGCAGCCGCACGCCGCGCGTGGCCGCCACGGACATCAGCGGCGAGGTCACGGCCAACGCACCCGGCGTGGCGCGGATCACCGCGACGACGTGCCGCGGCGGTGCCATGCGCGGCGGCGGCGTGGACGTCGTGGTGTCCTGATCCCCGGCACGGCTACGTCATGAGTTCGCGCGGTACCTCTCGAGCACCCGGCGGTCGGGCTGGAAGCCGATGCCCGGGGCGGTGGGGATGGTGAAGGTCATGCCGGGGCCGACGGCCGGCGGGGGCAGGTTGAGCTCCTCCCGAAACGGGTTCCAGGTCCGGTCCAGCTCCAGCAGGGGCTCGCGCGCCCCCAGTGCCGGCGGGCAGGGGGCGATCATGGCCAGCACCTGCAGCGAGGCGGCGACGGCGATTCCCGTGCCCCAGACGTGGGGGATGCAGCGCACGTGGGCGGCGTCGGCCAGGTCGGCGATCTTCAGCGTCTCCGTGATGCCGCCGGCGGCGCAGCAGTCGGGCTGCACGATGTCGGCGGCTTCGTGGCGGAGTAGCTCGGCGAAGCCCCAGCGCCCGAACTCCGCCTCGCCGGTGGATATGGGGATCGGCGACTCCCGCCGGAAGCGGCCCAGTCCGCGCAGGTCCTCGGGGATCAGGGGCTCCTCATACCAGTCGATGCCCGCCGGATGGATGCGGCGTGCCACTTCCAGCGCCGCCGCCCGGTCGTAGGCGTGATTGGCGTCCACCATGATCCGCACGTCCGGGCCCACGGCGTCGCGCACGGCGTTCACGACCGTGACGTCGTCGTCGATGCCGAAGCCGATCTTGAGCTTCAGGGCGGTGAAGCCCGATGCGACGTAGCGCAGGGCCTCATCCACGAGCAACGGTGCCTGGCCCGTCAGGCTGCCGGCGGCCCGCTTGCGGTAGAAGCCGGTGGCGTAGGCGGCGACCTGGCTGCGGTAGTTGCGCCCCGCCAGCCGGTGGCACGGCACGCCGAAGTGCTTCCCGGCCAAGTCCCACAGCGCGATGTCCACGGCGCTGAGCGCCTCCAGCGCCGTCCCCTTGCGGCCGTGGTCGCGCATCGCGGTGTACAGCTCCAGCCACCGCGTCTCGCGGTCGAGGGCGTCGCGCCCCAGCAGCAGAGGAGCGTACACCTCCTCGATCAGCGCCGCGTTGGTCGCGGGAGGACCGAACGCCTCCCCGTACCCGACGGTGCCGTCGGCGGTCTCGATCTCCACCACCAGGGAGCGGCGGCGCAGGAACCAGGCCTGCGAGTAGGCGAACACCTCGCCGTCCGGCAGGTCGACGCTCAGGATGGTCGGGCGCACGTGGGCGATCTTCATGCCGGGAGCATATAGTGAAGGCCATGGCCAAGATCGTGATCATCGGCGCGGGCAGCGGTTTCGGCAGCCGGCTGTCGATCGACATCCTGGCGCGCGCGAGCCTTGCCGACTCCACCATCGCGCTGTGCGACATCCACGCGGGGCGGCTCGCTCAGGTGCGCGACTACGTGCAGCACGCGGTCGACGCGCATGGACTGCCCGGCACCGTGGTGGCCGGTACCGACCGCCAGGAGCTGCTGCCGGACGCCGACTGCGTGGTGACGGCGGTCTCCATCGGGGGCCCGGCGTACTGGGGCGAGCCGTACCGGTCGGAGGTGGAGATCCCGCTCTCCTACGGGGTCGTGCAGACGGTGGCCGACACCGTCGGCGTGGGCGGGGTGTTCCGCTTCCTGCGCACGGCGCCCGAGCACCTGCAGTTCGCCCGCGACATGGAGCGCCTGTGCCCCGACGCGATCATGCTCAACTACACCAACCCCATGTGCATGCTCACCTGGCTGCACTCGGTCGGCTCCTCGATCCGGAACGTGGGCTTGTGCCACAGCGTGCAGGGCACCACCAGGAAGCTGGCCGGCGCGCTGGGCGTGGACTACGACCGGATGAGCTACCTGGTGGCGGGCATCAACCACCAGGCGTGGGTGCTCCGACTGCGTCACGGCAGGGAGGACCTGTATCCCCGGTTGCGCGCCATCCTTGACACACACGAGGCGTTCGCCGACGACCGGGTGCGCGCCGAGATGATGCGCCAGTTCGGCTACTTCGTGACCGAGAGCACACCGCACAACTCCGAGTACCTGCCCTATTTCAACCGCACCCCGGAGCTGCGCGACCACTACGGCGTCGCCAGCCGCGCCCCCATCCCGATGGAGAACACGCGGGTGCGCGACTGGATGAAGGACGCGGGCGGGGAGCAGGACGGTGACGGGGACGTGCCGCCGCTGGCCGCCTCGCACGAGTACGCCTCCACGATCATCGAAGCGCGCCTGACCGGGAGGCCGTTCGCCTTCAACGGCAACGTCATGAACCACGGCTCGATCACCAATCTCCCAGAGCGCTGCTGTGTCGAGGTGCCGTGCCTGGCCGACGGCGAGGGGATCCATCCCACCTTCGTGGGGCCGTTGCCGGCGCAGTGCGCGGCCCTGAACATGAGCAACATCGCCGTGCAGGAGCTGGCCGTCCAGGCGGTGCTGGAGCGCGACCGCGAAGCCGCCTTTCACGCCTGCGCCCTCGATCCGCTGACCGCCGCCGTGGTCCCGCTGCCCAAGATCCGGCAGATGTTCGACGAGCTGTGGGCGGCCGAGGGCGACCGCCTAGCCTACTACGGGTAGCGCGGCGACATGGCGGAGCGTACAGTGTCCGCCAACTCTATTGCGCGGGACACGGCTGTCCTCGCGGCATGGGGCTCGGGCCGCTCGACCGAATGCAGAAGCCCCAGGACGAGAGCCGCGTCGAGGCGATAGAGAAGGTTGAGTTCATGAGCCCGTCGCACGATCCGGCGTGCGATACAGGAGACGAACGGCAGGCCCTCGTGAGCAACCAGGGGGCGAGGAGCCGTGCAGGTATGTATCCGGCTGAGCAGAGGAGCCAGCAGATCGTCGCTCACGTCGCAGCTCTCATCATGCTCGACGAATTCCTGAATCAGGCACGGGTACGGGCCTTCCGTCAACAAGCCGTACGTGACCGGAACCGGTATCCCTCGCGAGCGGACGTAGCGGCTCAGATGCTCTTCCTGGGAGAGCAGGGCACGCGCAGAGCACGAAGGATCGTTCGCGTTGCCCAGGTCCTCGCGAGGTGCCGTCTTCAGCACGACCTTGATCCCTGCACCGATCGCCGCTCGCAAGACGGTGAACTCCTTCCCCTCTCGAAAGCGAGTGATGGACTGCACGCGAATCCCGAGCTGCTGACGAATGTGGGCCGCCAGAACATCGTGATCTATCTCGTCGCTCACCGGAACCTCTCCCGATTGTAGCCTCCGTGCATCAGGGCACGGTGATAGACTGACCGGAATCGCGGGGAGCACTTGAATGCCGGAGAGCAGCATCGACCTGTACGTATCGCCCGCCGGTGACGACGCATGGAGCGGCCGCCATCCCGATCCCACCGGCGACGGCGGCGACGGGCCGTTCGCGACCCTGGAGGCGGCGCGCGACGCGCTGCGGGAGCGGCGTCGTGCCGGGGCGACAGGCGGCGCGACCGTGTGGCTGCGCGGCTGGAGCTACCAGCGGGAAGCCGCGTTCGAGCTCGGCGCCGAGGACGGCGGCAGCGAAGACGCGCCGGTCGTCTACCGCGCCTTTCCGGGCGAGGAGGTGCGGCTGATCGGCGGACGCACGGTGTCGGGGTTCCGTCCGATCGCCGCGGCCGGCGCTACCGCGGCGGCTTGGCAGCGCCTGTCGCCGGCTGCGCGCAGCCACGTTGTGGTGGCGGACCTGCGCGCGCAGGGCATCAGCGACTACGGTTCTCTCGAGCCGGTGGGCTTCGGCCGGGGCCGGCGGCCGGCCGCCATGGAGGTGTTCCACCAGGATCGGCGCATGACCTTGGCGCGCTGGCCCGACCACTCGTTCGTGAACACCGCTCGCGTCGACGTGCCCGGCCGCAGTGGCACCGACGACGTGCCGTGGGACGCCAGCAGCGACGAGCCCAACCGCAGCTTTCAGTACTTCGGCGACCGGCCCCGCGGCTGGCGCGAACCGGCCGAGGCGCTCGTGCACGGCTACTGGACCTACGACTGGGCCGACTCCTACCAGCGCATCGAGTCCATCGACCTCGACGCGCGGCTGGTCACCACCGATCAGCCCGGCGCCTACGGCTACACCACCGGGCAGCGATTCTACTTCCTGAACGTGCTGGAAGAGCTGGACTCTCCGGGCGAGTGGTACCTGGACCGGCAGGCCGGCCTGCTGTACTTCTGGCCGCCGGGCGATCCGTCATCTCAGGAGGCAGCGGTCACGGTGTCGATCCTGTCGGAACCGGTGGTCGCCCTCCGCGGCGCCTCGCACGTGCGGATCCGCGACATCAACGTTGAGTGCTGCCGGGGCGACGGCATCGCCATCAGCGGCGGCCGGGACGCCACCGTCTGCTGCTGCGAGGTCCGCAACACCGGGGAGTACGGCATCAGGGTGGGAGGGGGCTCCGGCCACCGCATCGAGCGGTGCCGGATCCATCACACCGGCGCCGGCGGCGTGCAACTCTCCGGCGGCGACCGCCGCACGCTGACGCCCGCAGGCCACGTGGTCGAGAACTGCGACATCAACCACTTCAGCCGCCTGCAGCTCACCTACACGCCCGGGGTCGACCTGCACGGCGTCGGCCACCGGGTCGCGCACAACCACCTGCACGATGCGCCGCACACCGCGGTGCTGCTGCACGGCAACGACCATGTCGTGGAGCTCAACGAGATCGACCACGTCTGCACCCAGACCGGCGACGCCGGCGCCTTCTACATGGGCCGCGACTGGACCGAGCGGGGCAACGTGGTCCGGCACAACTTCTTCCACGACTTGGGCATATTCGGCTACGGTCGGCACGGTGTGCGCGCGGTCTACCTCGACGACTGCGCCAGCGGCACCACGATCTACGGCAACGTGTTCCTGCGCTGCACGCGAGCCGTGCTGATCGGCGGCGGCCGCGACAACCGGGTGCAGAACAACCTGTTCGTGCACTGCGAGCCGGCCATCCAGCTCGACGGCCGCGGCCAGTGCCTGACCGAGCAGTGGCGGGAAATGGTCTACGACACCATGCGCCCCCGACTCGGGGAGATGAAGCACCACGAGCCGCCCTACGCCGAGCGATACCCGCAGTTGTCCGAGCTGGACGCCGTGTACGAGGCAGGCGAGGGCTTCGAGCCCACCGGCAACGTGGTCGTCAGCAATCTCTGCTACGGCGGACGCTGGCTGCTCACCCTGCGCGACGTCGACCCGCACCTGCTGCCGGACGACGGCAACCTGATCGGGGTCGATCCCGGCTTCGCCGACGAGCCGAACGACGACCTGCGGCTGGCGACAGGATCGCTCGCCTACGAAGCCGGAATGCAGGCGATCCCGTTCGACCGCATGGGCCCCACTGTCGAGATAGGCCCGAACACTCGCCACGTGACCTGATGGCGACGTACTCCGAAGCGGAGCTCGAAGCGCTCATGTCGGACCTGGAGTCCGACTTGGTGGAGCGTAAGGAATCCGCCGCCGACGGCCGGAAGATTCGCCGGAATATCTGTGCGTTCGCGAATGACCTGCCGGGAAACGGGAAGCCGGGCGTGGTGCTGGTTGGGGTGCGGGATGACGGGTCCTGCGCATCGCTGTCGATCGATGACGAGTTGCTCACACGGCTGGCGAACATTCGTGGCGAAGGCGACGTTCTGCCGTTGCCGTCGATGACGGTGCAGAAGCGGGTCGTGCTGGGCTGCGCGGTGGCTGTGGTGACGGTCGAGCCGTCTGCGGACACTCCGGTACGGTTCCGTGGTCGCGTGTGGATCCGGGTCGGGCCGTCCGTTCGCGAAGGGTCCGTGGAGGACGAGCGTCTGCTCGGCGAGCGCCGTCGCGCTGCCGATCTGCCGTTCGACATGCGGCCCGCCGGCGGCGCAGGTGTCGAAGACCTCGATCTGGACTTCGCGCGCAACCAGTATCTGCCGCACGCCATCGCGCCCGAAGTCCTGGAACGAAATGAGAGATCCGCCGAGCACCAACTGCGCTCGCTGCGTATGACTCAGGCGGGAAAGCCGACATGGGGCGCGATCCTGGCGTTGGGCAGGGACCCTCAATCATTCATGCCGGGGGCATATATCCAGTTCCTGCGCATCCATGGGACGGAGATCACGGACCCGATCCTGGACCAGAAGCAGCTCACCGGCCGGCTGGATGACGTGGTTCGCCGGCTCGACGAACTACTCGAACTGAACCTGTCGGTTCGCACGCAGGTCGCGGGAGTGTCGCGCGAGCGGCGCCGGCCGGACTATCCTATGGACGCCTTGCGACAACTCGCCTACAACGCGGTCATGCATCGCAGCTACGAGAGAACCAACACGCCGATCCGCATTCACTGGTTCGCCGACCGTGTCGAGATTACCAGCCCCGGTGGTCTGTACGGGAGGATCACGCCCGAGAACTTCGGCACCGGCGACACCGACTATCGCAATCCTCTGTTGGCCGAAGTCATGTACAACCTCGGGTTCGCGCAGCGCTTCGGACTCGGCGTGCCACTCGCCCGCGAAGCCTTGGCTGCAAACGGCAGTCCGGAGCCTGAGTTCCGATTCGAGCAGACGCGGGTCGGCGTCACCGTGAGGTCCGCGTGAAGAGCATCGCCGTATTCAACAGCAAGAGAGGAGTTGGGACGACATCCGTCGTTTATCACCTCGCCTGGATGTACGCCAACCTGGACTACGACGTCGTCGTGGCCGATCTCGACCCGCAGGCGAACCTCACCAGTATGTTTCTGGAAGACGAGGAGCTGGAAGAACGGTGGGCAGTAGATCGCACCGATGGCACGATCTATTCTTCACTGCGGCCTCTCCTGGAAGGAGCCGGCGAGGTGACGAAGCCGCTTGTCGTACAGCCGGCGCCGGGCATGGTACTGGTCGCCGGCGACATGCTGTTGTCGAGTGCCGAGGACGAACTGCATAGCAATTGGCCGGAATGCCTGGACGAGAAGCCGCGAGCGTTTCGCGTGCTCTCAGCCATTTGGCGGGTGCTGCGCATGGTAGTGGATGAGGGTGGTGCCGACCTGATCTTGCTGGATGTCGGTCCCAATGTCGGCGCTCTCAACCGAGCGGCTTTGGTCGCCGCCGATCATGTCGTAGTGCCGTTGGCGCCGGATCTGTACTCTCTGCAAGGGCTTCGCAATCTCGGTCCGACGCTGCGCCGGTGGCGTCGGGAGTGGTCGGAGCGGCGGGAGCACAACCCCCTGACGGATTTGGATCTGCCGGGGGGCGGCATGCAGCCGATCGGCTACGTGGTGCTTCAGCATGCGGTTCGGCTGAACCGTCGGGCCATAGCGTACGAACGCTGGATTGACCGCATTCCGCGCGCATACCGTGAGTCCGTCGTCGGGGATACCGAGCAACGATGCCCTCCCATGGAGGAGGACCCCCATTGCCTCGCCATCCTGAGACACGTTCGGAGCCTCATGCCTCTCGCACAGGAGGCCCGCAAGCCGATGTTCGCCCTGAAGCCCGCGGACGGCGCCATTGGCGGCCACGCCAGCGCCGTTCGGGGCTGTTACCGCGACTTTCGGGCGCTCGCGCGCGAGGTGGCGCGCCGATGTGAGATCACGGCGTCCGGAACGTGAAGGTGATGGCGGACTGATCCATGGCACTCAAGAAGTCCCAACTCTATTCGTCGCTCTGGCAGAGCTGCGACGAGTTGCGCGGCGGCATGGACGCATCGCAGTACAAGGACTACCTGCCTGTACATCGACAAGCCGCCTGATGCTCTACAAGCTGACCGCCGCGTTGCTGCGGGCGTATGCCAACGTAGCCAATGAGATAGGGAAGCCGGCTATACCGAGGCCGAGGCGCAGACGATCAAGGCCGAGGTCAGCCACTACGAGCTAGATCGCGTCGAACACGCCTCCGAACAGGCCGTCCGCGTTGCATGCCACGGGTACTGAACGCCTGATCGCGTCCTTGTTGATAGGGCCGTAGATGTGCGGGTACTTCTCTCTGCCGCCGTGCTCGTAGCGCGTCTCCGGTTGCAGTCTGGTCGGCATGATCTCCAGTAGCAGCAGATCGCGTCTGCCGCGGAGGTTGTAGTCGGCGACCCTTTCGAGCTGTTGCAGCTCGGAGCAGTGAATGAACCCGTCCTTCCGGTACCGGGCGGGCACGTACGTCGGCCCGTCGGCCTGTGCGTCCCATTCGGCCTGTATCGCGATGTGGTAGATCATCTGACGCCGCTACACGTTGAACTTCACGTCGATCACGTCGCCGGTGGCGATGCGGTAACCGCGGTCCACCACCCGCAGCAGGCCCTTGGTCTTCGCCTCCTGGGGAGTGCGAAACCGGTCCAGCTCGTCCACGTTGAACACCTCGGCCCGGATGAAGCCGCGCTCCAGGTCGCTGTGGATCTGCCCGGCCGCTTCGTCGATCGCGGCGCCGCCGCTCACATCCCACACGCGCGCCTCGGTCTTGCCGGCCGTGTAGAAGAAGAGGCGGCCGAGCGCGCGATGGAGGTTGCGGACGTGGCGATGCAGCTCCTCCTCCGGTGGAGCACCGTCGATCACCATGCCGGGCCTGAGGGTTGAGAGATTGAGCCCCCGCAGGTGCTGGAGCTCGTCGTCGGCGAATGGCTCCCCGTGCAGCGGTCGCTCCTCTTCGAGAACCGCCAGGGCGCGGCTCAGCAGGTCGGTACGGGCCGGATCGACGTGGAGGTTGCGCTCCAGGATCTCGATGTCTTCGAGGATCCAGTCGAGCTGCTCGTCGGCGGTGATCATGAAGCAGTCGGCGCGATGGCGCCGTTCCTGCTCGAAGCTCGCCGTGAAGTAGACGCGCTTTGCCGACCGGTAGCGTTCGGCCAGGGCGTCGACGGTCGCGTCGCGGAGTTGGAACCGGCCTCTCAGCTCGGCTCCCTGTACATGGATCTTCATCGTCTGCGGAATCTCTCTTGCTGGGTGTTGTGGGTGAGGACTTAGTGGAGACGCCGGGCGGGCCGCTCCACCAGCCAGTCCTCGAGGGTCGCCACGCGCGCCGCGTGCCTGCGGCTCCTGGCGAGGAACCCGACGCCCATGTGCAGCATCGGGTCCTGATCGGTCGGCTGGTAGCGCAGATCGATCGCCCAGCGCACGTGGTTCGAGCGGTTGGGCGTCGATGAGTGGATGCAGCGATCGTTGAACAGGATCGCGTCTCCCTTCTTCACCGGCAGCGGGACCGGCGTGTGCTCGGCGGCGAGGTGCTCGGCGTCCGTCTCCAGGTAGCCGGTGCCGGTCACCGTCTCGCGATGCCACGACAGCAGCCGCTGCCGATGGGTCCGCGGCATGATGTGCAGGCATCCGTTCTCCAGGTCGGCATCGACGAGCGGCACCCACACGGTGATCACCGGGTTGGAGCTGGCTCCGGGCCAGTAAGACTTGTCCTGGTGCCACGGGACGGCGCCGGCGGCGACCTTCGGGACCTTCGGCCGCGTGTTGTACACGGGATTCGCGAAGATCTCGCTGCCGATCAGCGACTCGACCGCGTCGAGGATCCGGGGGTTGGCCATCAGCTCGAAGTAGCCGGGATCGCGGTCTCGCCAGCTTCGCCCGTACTCCAGGAACTCCTCGTCGGTCTTGCCGTCGAACAGCTCCGCGAGGCGGGTCTCGAACGGGCTGTCGCGCCGCAGATCGTCCACCAGACCGCGTTCCAGGAGCTCGGCCGCGATCGCGTCGACCTTCCGGCACATCGCTTCACGGGCCGGCCGCAGGTCGGCGTCGCCGAGCAGGCGCTCCATCACCAGGTAGCCCTGGCGGTGGTAGAAGTCGGTCTGCTCGGCGGTCAGGCTTCCTGGCATGATCTTTCGTTCAACGTCTCCAGGTCGCTACGATCCCGGCAGCGGAAGTATATCCCCGGCGGCAGATTCCTGGCACCTTCATCGGCATGAAACGTTCGCCCGCCCGCGAAGTGCCGCTGCGCGACGGAAGCACGCTGGCCATCGAGGTCGCCGAGCCGCCGTTCGACCGCTCCTGCGACTGGAAGCGGCTCTGCTGGTGGCCACTGATCCGCGAGGACATGATGGAAGGCAGACTGAAGCGCTGGATGCACGCCCCGCACTTCATCGGCCGTATCGACGGCGAGATCGCAGGCACCATGTGCTACTACGCCCCGGCGGACACCCGCGACGTCGGCGCGCTGGAGTTCGTGTCCACCGAGGAGCGCGTCCGGCGCCGCGGCGTCGGCTCGTCGCTGGTGGGAGCGCTCGTCGAGCACTTCACCGCGCAGGGAGGCCGGGCGCTCTACCTGTGCACGTCCAACCCGGTGGCCGGCCATATGTACGAGAGCCATGGGTTCCGTTACCACATCGGCGACGGCATGCGCTACCTGGCCCCCGGCTCCGCTGACTTCGACGGGGAGTGGTTCGCCGAAGGCGCCACGACCATTCGCGACGCGCACTGGGGCGACCTGGCGCGGCTGTGCGTCCTGTACAACCACTCCGATCCGGCTTGGCTGCTCAAAGATCCGCTGTCGGAGTCGTTCCGGGATACGCGCTACGAGAGTCACTTCATTCGGGTGCTGCGCGATATTGAAGAGGGCAACGGCGCGTTCCTGGTCCTGGAGGCGAGCGTCTCCCGCGTGGTCGGCGCGGTCGCATTTCGTCGGCTCGACACCTTCTGCGAGCAGCACGTGGCTGAGTTGAGTTTCCGCATCGCCCGCGCGCACTTCGACCGTGCGGCCGACCTGCTGGACGCCGCCGCCGGGCGCGCCGCCGCGCTCGGCATCGGGCAGTTGGCGCTAAAGGTCGCTGCCGAGGACGACGAGCAGCGCGCCCTGGCTCAATCGGCCGGCTTCGCCGAGGGAGCCCGGTGGCCGGGGCGGCTTCGCTCCGGAGACGGGTTCAGCGACCTGCTGATCATGCTGCGCGAGGTGACACCAGCGGCGGGCGCGATCAAGCCGCGGGAGTCGTACTACGGCGAGCGAAAGCCCTGGCAGGCGGAGCGGGTCGCGTCTCTCACGTCCGGGCGGGACCGAATCCACAGCAGACACGGGCTCGTCAAGGCGCGAGACGCGGACTTGGCGGAGTTGGACAAGTAGGTGGGATCGAGGCACTCTGCAAGCTGAGTCGATGCCCGAGGAGGAGATTCGCTGGCATTACCGGTTCCGCAATTTCTCCCGGGCGTTTGGCCGGTTGCAGCACGCGTTGCAGGAGGGATCGGAGGCCCTGAACGAGCTTGAGCAGGAAGGCGTCATTCAACGCTTCGAGTACACCTTCGAGCTGGCAGGGAATACGCTCAAGGACTACCTGGAGTACGACGGCGTGGTGCCGAACCCGGCAACCCCACGCGCCGTCCTCCGCAAGGCTTACCAGGCAAAGCTGATCTCCGACGGCGAACGTTGGATCGACATGCTGACCGATCGCAACCGCATGTCACACATGTACGACAGCGAAACGTTCGAAGCGATCATCAAGGAGATCGAGGATCGGTATCTCGACCGCTTTCACGAGTTGCATCGCCGGCTGAGCCGGGAGATCGCTGAACAGGAGGTGGGTGAGTCGTGAACGAAGTCGAATTGCCCGCCGCAACGCTGCGCGATCTCGCCACCGTGTTCAGACGTTACCCTGACCTGGAGCAGGTGATCCTGTTCGGCTCGCGGGCCACCGGAAGAGCAACCGAACGATCCGACATCGATCTGGCCACTCGCGGGATCGTAGACCGGCGCCGGCTCGGCCGGCTCTCCCTTGACCTCGACGAAATCGCCATCCCCCAGGAGTGCGAGGTCCACGCGTACGAGCAGATCGATTACGAACCGCTGAAGGCCCACATCGACCGATGGGGAGTCCCGATCTACGAAGCGGGAGCCGGAGCGAGGCTGCGATCCACCGGCCGGCCGTGATCACAAGGCTCGGCGGCGGCTGAAGCCGGTTCTGCCCGCCGTGTGCGCTGGCGAGTCAGTTGTACCGATGGGCGGCGACGAACTCCCAGTCGAGGGTCACGCCCAGTCCCGGAGCGGCTGGCACCGCCACCATGCCGTCGTCGTCGATCGCGATGCGCTCCCTGGTGGTCCGCCATCGCAGCGGCGAGGAGCTGGTCGAGTACTCCAGCACCTCGGCGTCGCGGTGGTTGGCAAGGAAGTGCAAGTTGGCGGCGATCTCGATGTTGGTCTTGTAGCCGTGGGTGATCACCCGCTTGCCGCGCTCGGCCGCCGCGGCGGCGATGCGCCTGATGTGGGTGAAGCCGCCCACCTGGGTGATGTCGGGCTGGCAGATGTCGGCCTTGCCGCGGTCCATGGCCTCGATGAACTCGTCCACGTGGGTGAGGCCCAGGTCACCCACGCCGAGCGGCACGCCGCGGCCGGCCATCCGCGCGTGGCCGGCCACGTCGTCCAGCGGCAGCGGCGCCTCCAGGAACCAGATGCCGACCTCTTGCAGCACCGGCAGCAGGCGCAGCCCCTCAGCCGCGGTCCGGTAGGCCATCTGGGCGTCGACGATCAGCTTGGCCGCCTGGCCGGCCTCGGCGCGGCCCGCCCGCAGCAGGCGAGCGGTGGCATCCAGGTCGTCCATCCACCACGGATCGGCCGAAAACTTGAAGTTGCGCAGGTTCATGCGGCGGGCCGCGGCGACCTGAGCGCGCACTTCCTCTTCCTCTCGGGCCATGGGGTAGATGGTGCCGTACGCCTCGATACGATCGCGGCGGCGTCCGCCGAGCAGTTCCGAGACCGGCGTGCCGGCCGCCTGCCCGGCGATGTCCCACAGCGCCAGGTCGATGCCCCCGATCGCGTGCATCATCAGGCCGCGGCGGCCGACGTAGTCGGTGGCGTCGTACATGAGCTGCCAGAGCCCTTCGGGGTCGGTGGGATCCCGGCCGATCAGCAGCTCGCGCAGCCCGCGGGCGTGGTTGTGCGCGGCGCGCGAGCGCACGATGGCCTGGATCGCCGCCGGCAGCGATTCGACCTCGCCGATGCCGGTGAGACCTTCGTCGGTTCTCACGACGATCACGCAGTCGTCGTAGGAGCCGTCGAACAAGCCGATGTTGGGGTCCTCGATGCGGATGTGCATCGCCTCGACGTCGGTGATCTTCATGTGCGGTGCGCTCCTTGGCGGCTCATTCGATCAGCACCGCCTTGATTCCCGGGCCGGCGGCGGCGAGCGTGCGGCCGTTCCAGGCCAGATGCGAGGCGGCACGCGCGGCACACCCGATCGGCCGGCCGTCGCGCAGCCGTACCACGGCGGCCGGCCCGGCGATCTCCAGCATGGACTCGTCGCAGTCTACGGTACCGGTCTGCGGGCCGTCGCCGAACACCACCAGGTCGCGCCGTTCTCCGCGGGCGATGCTGACCGCCTGCAGATCGTTGCGTTCGCCGATCACGGAGAGGTCTGGCTGCGGCTGATCGAGGCCCGCCGCAGCCAGCACGGTCAGCCCGCGGAAGCGAGTCGTCGGGGCGGCGGTGCCCACGACCACGCGGTGCGCGGGGATCTCCGGCCAGTGAGTGCCCCAGCCGCTGGCGGCCGCGGTCTGCGGCTCGCTGCCCAGGGCCAGCAGGTGCAGGGCGTTGCGCTCGGTGCGGGCGACCACCGCCGTGCCATCGACGGCCGGAGCGCCGAGCAGGGTGAAATTGCGTTCTACCGGCAGGGCTGACTCGATCTCCACCTCATCGTAGAGCACGCAGATGTCGGGCCGCAGGAACAGCAGGTGGCGGACCACGCGGCGCGCCTCGCCGTACACCGCCGTCAGATCGAATATGGCCCAGTCGATGCCTCCCTCGGCGCCTGGGCAGTCAGGCCCGGACGAGGAGGCGAAGTCGATCACCCGGACCGGGAACGATCCGGTGCCGCCGAGTTGGCTGCGCTGCGCGAAGGTGACGGTGCTGTGGCAGAACGTCTCGTGGTACTGGTCGGAGGCGGGGTCGCTGTAGCCGATCATCCCTGGGTCGGGCACCAGCGCCTCGCCCCCGAACTCGAAGATGATGCTGCCGCGGTCCTTGTGGCCGTGGCCGGTCGCCTGGCGGAGGGCGTTCAGGCAGAGCAGCGTGTCGCCGGGCTGCCAGCCGGTGCGGAAGAAGGCCATCGGCTGGTCGCGGTAGACGTGCGCCGGCGGAAGCATCGGCTCCGCCGTGGCCGGCTCGCCGGGCAGATTGATCAGGCAGGTCAGCGATTCGGGCGGGGATTCCGCGAACGACTCCTGCCAGAACAGCCCGGCGACCGGGTCACCCAGGGCGCCTGCGAAGAACGCGCAGACCTCGCCCGACACCCAGTGGTACTCGCTGCCGTCCGAGAGCCCCAGGAAATGCGGGCGATGCTCCCACACCGGGCTGTCCCAGGTGGAGCGCACGTGCTGGATGTAGCGCATGGCCTTGCGGGCGGGAGCAGGGAAGGTCTCCTCCAGGCTCGCCCCGGTGCAGGCGGCGATGATCGGCTGCGCCTCCACCAGCTCCAGCAGGGTGCCGACCCCGTACCCCGGCCCCTCGCCGCACACGCCTTCCTCGTTCCACGGGCGGCGCGCGAACTCGGCCAGGAACTGCTGAGTCCACGCAAACAGCCGCTCGTAGACCGGGTCGCGGCCGCGCAGGAAGGCGGTCATCATCAGCAGCGGCAGGGCGAACAGGATCCCCTGGTTCATCGCCACGTAGTAGTCGCGGCGTTGCTGCAGCTTGTCCGCCAGCAGGTAGACGCCGCGCCGCGCGAAGGCGTCCTCGATCGTGGCGCGTTCGCGGTCGTCGAGCGCGTGGTAGACCATGTCGTACGCCACCACCACTCCGAAGGCGACGTCGGCGACCATGAATGGGTGGTTCATGTAGCCGGCGAAGCCGCGCGGGTACCAGCCGGTGAAGCTGTCCCAGTACCAGAGCCGGTCGCCGATGTTCGGACGCGACACGCAGCCGCCGTGGTCGCCGCGCCAGTCCCCGGCGTGGGCGGCGCGCAGCAGCCAGCGCCGGACCGCTACGGCGTAGCGCGCCTGGCCGGTGAGCAAGTGGGCGAGGGCGACCGTGGGCGCGAAGAGGCGCATGCCGGCGCCCATCACCCCCTTGGGCTGGCCGATGCCGCCCCCGTAGGCCGTGCCGTAGTAGTTGCGGTCCACCAGGTCGGTGGCGAGCGCCCGGTCCGCTTCCGCGCGGATGCGGGCGAACAGGGCGGCGGCCGGGCCGGCGGCAACCCGTTCCCGCAAAGCGGGGAGGGCGTCGCGGCCGACCAGGAATCCGAACGGCAGGCCGTCGCGCAGCGGGTCGCCGATCGGCGTGGCCGACTCGGCCGGCTCGTGGTAGGGGACCTGGCGGATCGTTCGCCGGGCGGTGGGGACGGTATCCCGGTGGTTCTCGTGCGCCCGCGCCAGGCGGGCATCGACCCGGTTGAGCGGCTGCCGGTCGAGCTCGGAGTCGCGTCGCAGCAGGATCCAGAACAGGCTGACCAGAACCTCGCGCGACTGCACGCGCCGGCCGGAGACCTCGTGGATGTGCACGTCGACGTGGTGCAGGCGCCGTGCGCCACCGAGTTGCGCGCCGATGGTGAGCCAGAGCTCGTCCGGCTCCAGGTCCCGGCACAGGAAGATGGTGCGGCCGTCGTCGACGGTGGCGGTCACCGTCAACAGCGTGTCGCGGTCCCAGACCAGCTTGGCCATGATCTCGCGCTCCGCGGTGACGTCCAGGTCGAAGCGGCGGCGCACGGTCAGGCGGCCGGGTTGCTCCTGCATCGGATAGCCGAACTTGAGCCAGGGCGCGGTGCCGACGTGAAGGAGGCCGGTCCCGGTGTCGAACGTCTGCTCGCCGTACGGGGAGTAGAGCAGCGGCGCCGGGCCGCCGGGATCGCTCGCGAGCGACCACTGCAACGGATGGCTGGCGTTTCGGTGCCAGCCGGCCTCGATCACGGTGTCGCTCTCGTTTACCCGCCACGCCGGCGGGCGGTCGCTCAGAACGGGCGTGCCCACACCCAGCTCGGCCGGCCACCACCCCGCGGAGCGCTGCCGCAGGCGCAGGTGGGTGACCGCGCCCAGCCGTTCGCGGTTCGGCGCGCCGGAGCACGGTTCGAGCGTGTCGGGCCAGAGCTGGATGGCGTTGTCTCCCTCCCAATCGAGTGCGAAGGTGCTCCCGGCGACGACCGACCGCTCCGCGTCCAGCAACTCCAGCGCGATGCGCGCCCCGGTCTGGCGCGGGCTGCGCACCGGCAGCGTCAGCGTCGTCGCGCTGCGGAGCGCACCGCCGTCCAGCGGCAGACACAGCTCACCCCGCTCCGGCCGCCACGAGGTGAGCGAGGGCTCGGTCAATGTATCCTCTTGTTCGGATCGGGAGTGGTTGCCATGGCCGTGAAGTTTCGGAGGACATCATCCCGTGGACGGACCTGAAGACCAACCCCGACCGCGTGGTCCAGGCAGGTCGCCGATTCGCGCCGCCCGGTGCTTCTCACCAGTCGCGGGCGGGGCGTCGCCGTCGTGCAGTCCGTCGCCGCGTACGAAGGCGCCCAGGAAGAGCGGGAGTTCATGCGGGCTGTCGTGCAGGGCATCGCCGATGCCGGGACAGGTCGCGAAGTCTCGATCGAGGAGGTCAGGGCTCGGCTCGGCATCGAGTGATCGCGGAGGGCCGTGGAGATCCGGTTCGCGATCTCACAGGCCGTGATCAGTGATTCCGAACCGGCGGGGGACACCCTCGCACTCAATCGCACGAAGCGAGGATACGAAGAACACGCGAAGCCTCGCCGTCGGGGCTTGCTTGACGATGAAGCATCTTGAACGTGACGGCCTGAGTGATCGATACTCAGAGGCATTATGTGCCGCACTGTTGCCGTCCGCGGATGCCCACATCTCTCGGCGCCTTGGCGCATCTGGTGCGGACCCGAGCGATGGGCGCCACTACTTCCACACAACCTGCGCGAGCTGTAACGTCCCGTCCTACGCAGATCGCTCGCCCAGCCTCGGCGTCTCCAAGGCCCATAGTATGCTTTGGAGCGCTGGTTGCGGTTCCTTGCCCCACTTCCGCAACGCTGCTATTCTTGTAAGGTGAAGAGTCACGATCGGGCATCGCAGACGGCCAGGGAGGATCACGAGTGAGCGCTCAGTCCAAGGATGAGAACAGCATGGAGACAAGGCAAATTCGGAATCCTGTAACAGGCGATCTCGAAGACGCCGTCGTCGTCGGCATTGATAGTGTTGATAACCGCCCGATAATTGTGTCTCTACGCGATGGGTCCAGAATTCGCGTCATGTTCGACATCTTCGAGGCGAATCGGTTTCCGTCTGGAGAGGACAGCCAAGGATATCCGCTATACTACTTGCGGTGGGCCAATTCTATCGTTGTGTTAGATGGCCCGAGCGACGCAAGCAGAGAGTAAGAGAACGATTCATGGCGCAAGGCGTTCTAATAACGTCGCAGGCGTTAGACCGGACCGGCGACGATTTCACACAATCTACACAGGGAGGCTACTCTCAAGACGTATATGCGTGGACGCAGCGACAATACGGGAATAGAATCAGTGATCTAAGCAAGTACGCAGAAGAGGAATCGGTTGTCATAAATCGAATGTCGATACATGACTTCTGGCAGTTTCTGGACGATCTTACAACGCCAAGGGAGCTACGTATAGTGACGACACACACTGGAAATTTAAGAGCAGTGTGGGAGTATGGCGAGGGTTTCTTCGCGACGGAGTTCTTGGGGCGCGGCATATGCGAATGGGTGATGTGGTCACCTGTAACGGAGCCAACTTCAAACAGATGCGAAGTCGCAGCGGTGCAGCACATATTCGACAGGGCGGTGAATGAAGCAGAATAGAGGTTTTTCTTGGGGCGGGACGACAATGTCGTGCACTACGTTGCTCCGAGCAAGCACGAGAATGGAATAATCGATGGAGTAACATTCCGGCCAAGAGAGAAGGACAGAATCGGGCCATCTGTGACTTGGCTGGAGTACTTTTTTGGATCGAAGGAGGAGCAAGTAGCGCAGGCTCGGAGTGTCATTCCCTTGAACATGAGACCTAGCGGATTCCTCGCCGAACTCAACGTGGGTAAGACCACGGAAGCTGCGAAGCGGCACGCTCAGCTTGGTTTTGAGCATACGAATGGCCCCGATGATCACCCGTCACATTTCGAGATTGGTGGCTTACGAGGTGCTCCTCCAGAGACATATGATCTCATCGCAAAGAGTATCACCGATCACCATAGCGCGGTATTGGGCAAGGGTCGCGCGTAGCGTCGCTGTTACCCTTCTCTGGGCCGATTCCGGATCCGGCCCATCGTTACGGAGTGAATTCACTGGCGAATGTGAGCGGGGGAGTGCACGGATCGAACAATTGCGGAGTCACCAGCACTGAGTGTAGCTGTTGGTCGTTTAGGTTGGGCGGTAGATAAGAGCCGTCTCGACGGACTACGTGGGTCATTTATCGCATACGGGGTTGGGTCGTGCACGTATGGCGAGGCGAACGACGACTGAGGTTTGCCTGCGAGTGAGTTGCCGCTATCCTATTTGTGACGGAGCGATGCCGGATCGGGGAGCGCTTTCGAGAGGTGGGTTGCGATTCGCGCTTCGTCGCAATTCGGCATTAGGACGAAGCCGGGGCTGAGGTCGTCGAACACCTCAGCTGATTCGAAAGCCGACAACAAATGGCGCTTCGCGTCGAGGGGATTTGCCAGCAGCAGATGGTCGACCGCCAGCGACCGCGACACGAGCGGGAGGTCCAGGTGGCGGAGCGCATTGGGCAGGAAAGCGGCCGCCGGCCAGCGGTACTCGGGCTCGGTCGTAAGGTCCAGGAAGCGGGCGGGAAAATCCAGGGCCGCTACCAGGCTGAGCGGTGCGGCTTCCGGCTCGGCGGCCGGGTCACGCAGCAGCGCCGCCGCCAGCAGCGCCGCGGCTCCGCCCAGGCCGCGTCCGACCAGCGCCAGCGGGACACCGGGGCGGTCCCGCGCCGCGGCGCGCGCCAGCTCCACCAGCGCCCTGGTCTGCACGGCCAGCAGGCCGTCGCCGATCGCACACGCCAGGTAGGACAGGATCCGGTCCATGCCGCCCCAGCCGGCAGCCGCGAACGGCGCCAGCGCCGGCCGCGATTCGCCCCAGCCCGGCAGGTCAGCCACGACCACCTCCGGCAGCACGGCGCCCGGCGTCCGTTCGAACATGCGCGACAGGCGCGCCGCCATGCCGTTCCGCTGCAGCGCCGCGTGGCGGCCGCGATCGTCGGCGTACACGACCAGGGCGCCGGACCGCGCCGGCAGGCGGGGCCGCAGCACGCTGATCGGCATCGACAGACCGTCCGCGGTGACCGCGAGCGCCTCGCGGTAGTCCTGCGACCAGAGCTGGAAGGGCTCCCCCTCCGACCAGCGGGCGGCGCCGCGCGGCGTACCGGTGACTGCGCGCACCGCCTCGGCCAGCGCCGCCGCGTCCTGACGCTCGGGGAGCCGTGCCGCCTGCCGGCGGGCCAGCGCGGCGTTCAGCGTGTACATGTTCTCGACCGGCGCGGGGTGGCAGCGCAGGTGTCCGTAGGGGAGCATCGGGAAGTCCGCCGGATCGAGCGCGGGCACCGGCCGTTCCGGTTCGCCGAGCAGCCAGCGGTTCATCCAGGCGGTGAACCGCCGTACCTGCGCCAGCGTGTAGTCGTGGCCGGCATCGTCCTCGAAGAAGTCGAAGCGCTCGCCGTGCTCCGCTGTCTCGAAGGCGTCGGCGCACAGGGTCGCCAGGCTGCGGCTCCACTCGATGTGGAAGACCTCGTCGCGCCGGCCGGCCATCAGCAGCGTCGGGGTCGGCATGCCGGCCAAGAGCACGTCGACCTCGTCCACGCCGGCGCCGATGCGGTTCCACCACAGCCCTTCCGGACACGGCGCGTACAGGTCGCCGACCGGGTGGTCGGCCATGCGGTTCAGGCAGCAGCTCGGGCCCTGGCAGGCGATGCGGTCGTCGAACAGGGTCGCGAACAGCGTGGTGTGGCCGCCGCCGCTCACACCGCTCATGCCCACGCCACGGCCCAGGTCCACGTCGGCGCGGGTGGCCAGGTAGTCGATGCAGCGCAGCGCGTCCAGGACGAAGTAACGGTTCGAGGAGCAGCCGGTCAGGTAGGTGCGCACGCCGTCGGCGAAGTGGTCGTTGCCGGGCTGCTTCTCGGAATCCTGTCCCGGCGGATCGAACAGCACGGCCAGGAAGCCCAGGCTGGCGAACGCCTGCGCGGGTATCTGGTACGCGGCGTGCTGCTTGCCCGAGTGCCCGACCGGCAGCACCACCGCGGGAAACGGCCCGGGCCCGTGCGGGACGAAGATCGAGGCGTTGACCTCCCAGCCCGGGAACGAATCGAACAGCACGTTCTCGATCCCGCAGTGGCGGGTCTCGTGCCTGCTGACCAGCCGCGCGTCCACCGCCGCCCCGGTGTCCCCGAACGGCATGGGGCCGAACGCCGCGCTGACGTGGTCGCGGACCGCTTCTCCCAGCTCGCGCCAGCGCCCGGCGGCCAGGAGGCGCTCGCGTTCCCGGTCGCGGCGGTGCAGCCGATCGACGGCACGCGAAACCAAGTGCCGGGTGAGCTCGGTGCGCAGGTCGTCGGCGGCCGGCAGCGGAGCCGGAACGCCCGGCGCGATCACGTTGTCGACAGCAGTTGCAGGAAGTCTTCCTCGTCCCGACATGCCAACGCCGCAGTCACCAGCCGCTCCGATACGCCTTCCATGGATGCCAACCGCCCGGACAGGGAAGCCGAAACGGCAATGCCGCGGGACTCGATCACCTGGAGCGCGCTTGCGCGCAGCGCCTCCGCACGGCCTTCCAGGCGGTGGCGGCGCAGGAACGGGTCGCCGTCCGGTCCCGTCCCTTCGGCTGCGCCCAGCGTCCGCCCCACACGATTCAGCACCTCGGCGGTCTGCGCGGACAGCTCCGGCTCATTCAGTGCCGCGTGGATCTCTCCCGCCGTCCAGCCGGGAAACGCCAGGCTCGCCGCCGCCGGGCGAAAGCCGCCGCCTTCCCGAAGGTGGATCGTCAAGCCGGGACGCAACGACGCCGGTCGGCTCGGCTGGGGCTCCTCCGGCACCTCCACCCACACCTCGGGAAGCCCCACGACTCGTACAGCAACAGCTTGTTGCGCCGGACGTCCGTGGTGTTGTCCACCTCCAGCACCACGTCCGGCAACGCGTCCGTGCCCACCTCGACCGCGTTGCCCGCGGGTTTGGTCTGCGCGGGGCGCAGGAACAGGATCTGGTCGGCCTGCATGATGCGCTGCCGCTCGCCGCGGGCGTTGTGTATCAGCAGGTC
>JAPOQV010000402.1 GCA_026710565.1 Spirochaetaceae bacterium
ACCGACTCGCTGCCCTCCGCTTCGATGCACTCCCCCACCACCACGCCCACGAAGGAATTGCCAATCTCCGCGCGAGGGATGAACCGCTGGTAGGCTCCGGAAGATCCGGCCGCCGGCCCCGGGATGCGGAACGCGACCAGCATCTCGCCGGCGGCCAGCGACGTGGAGCCTGGGCCGGTCGGCACCTCGCTCACCTTGACCGTGCGCGTCCCCGCAGGACCGGCGATCACGGCGTCCGCGTCCAGCGCCATCAGGGACGGCACCGTGTCGGCGGCCGGGCTGGCGTTGCACAGGTTGCCGCCCAGCGTCGCGCGGCTCTGGATCTGCGTGGAGCCGATCAGCTCCGACGCCTCGACCAGGCCGGGAAAGGCCGCGCGGACGTCGTCCCGGTCGGCGAGCGCAGCGCAGGAGACGGCGGCGCCGAGCTGCAGGCAGCCGTCCTGCAGCTCGATGACGTTGACGTCCGGAATGTGCTTGATGTCGACGTAGTGCTCCGGGTAGGAGCCGGTGATGCGCACCTGCACCATCAGGTCGGTGGCGCCGGCCACGACGCGGGCGGACGAGCCGTGCTCGGCCAGCAGGGCCGTCGCCTCCTCGATGGTTCGCGGTGCCGCGAACTGTGAACTCGTACTCAACGCTCTGTTCCTCTTTGGTCTCTGTTCTTGCTGTCGGGCCTCTCACGCGCGGAGTCGACCCGTGCCGCCGCATCTTACTCCCGAAACTGGGTCTCGTACAGCCGCTGATACAGCCCGCCGGCTGCGTTGAGCTGCGCATGGGTGCCGCGCTCCACCACGCGGCCGCGGTCAAGCACCAGGATCGCGTCGGCTGCCAGGATGGTGCTCAGGCGGTGGGCGATGATGATGGAGGTGCGGCCGGTCACGACCCGGCTCAGGGCTTCCTGGATCAACGCTTCCGAACGGGTGTCCAGGTGGCTGGTCGCCTCGTCCAGGATCAGCACGCGCGGATCCTTGAGAATCACGCGGGCGATGGCGAGCCGCTGCTTCTCGCCGCCGGAGAGACGGTAGCCGCGCTCGCCCACCACGGTGTCGTAGCCGGCCGGCAGCGCGGCGATGAAGTCGTGGATGTTGGCGGCCCGGCAGGCGTCGGCGATGCGCGCCTCGTCCGCGTCCGGGGCGGCGTACAGCAGGTTGGCGCGCACCGAGTCGTGGAACAGGTAGGGCTCCTGGGTGACCATGCCGATCTGGGCCGCCAGCGACTCCATGGTCAGCTCGCGCGTGTCGTGGCCGTCCAGCAGGATCTGCCCGCGCGTCGGGTCGTACAGCCGGGGGCTCAGGTAGGTGAGCGTGGTCTTGGCGGCGCCGCTCGGCCCCCCCACGGCCTCCGCCGGCCCCGGCTCGACGGCGAAGCTCACGTCGTCCAACGCCCATTCGCGCGCCTGGTGGGCCGGCGGCGGCTGCGCGGCGGTCGCGCTCGCCCGTTCCGGCCGCTGCCGGCGTCCGTCGGGACCGCGCGGTCGCGCGCCCCGCGGCCCCGGCCAGCCGGCCGCGGGGCCATTGCGCGCGGCTCCGGTGCCGGCCGGCCTGCCCGCGGGCGGCGCCTCGCCGCCGCTCGCCGTGAACGCCATGTCCTCGACCCGTGCCGCGCGCCGCGCCTCGGTGAGCAGGAGCTGCTCGTCGCGCTCGTAGCGGAAGCTGACCTCCCGGAACTCCAGCCTGCCCTCGGCGCGATCCAGCCGTTGCGCGTGCGGCGATTCCTCGATGTCGACCGGCAGGTCCAGCACCTCGAACACGCGCTCGAAGCTCACCAGCGACTGCGCCACCACGACCACGACGTTGCTCAGCGAGCGCAGCGGCCCGTAGAGCTGGGCGAGGTAGGTGCTGAAGGCGACCACCGTGCCGATGGTCAGACCGCCGCGGATGTGCAGGTGACCGCCGACCAGATAGATCCCGGCCGTGCCGACCGCGGTGGCGATGCCCATCAGCACGAAGAAGCGGCTGCCGATCACCGCCTGCCGGATGGCCAGGCGGCGCACCCCCTCGGCCTGCTCGCCGAAGCGGCGCTGCTCCTCCGCCCGGCGTCCGAACAGCTTCACCAGGACCAGGCCGCTGATGTTCAGCGTCTCGCTCATGATCGCGTTCATGCGCGCGTTGCGCTCCATCGACTGCCGGGACACCTCGCGCAGGGCCTTGCCGAAGCGGCGTCCGAGCACCAGGAAGATCGGCAGCACGGCCAGCCCCAGCACGGTCAGGCGCCACTCCAGGGCCAGCATGATCGCCAGCGTGCCGGCCACCTGGATCAGGTTGGTGGTGACGTCGACCAGCGTGTTGGTGACCGCGCTCTGGGCGCCGATGACGTCGCTGTTGAGCCTGCTCATCAGCTCGCCGGTCTTGTTGCTGGTGAAGAAGCGCATCGACATGCGCTGCAGGTGGGAGTACAGCGCCGTGCGCAGATCCAGGATGACTCCGGAACCGATCGTGGCATCCAGCTTGCGCTGCCAGATGCGGATCACGGCGCCCGCGACGGGGATGGCGATCAGGCCGGCGGCCAGCAGGTTGAGCCGCGCGGCGTCCTTCGCAGGCAGCGCGGTGTCGATCAGGTCGCGCACGATCAGCGGCGTCAGAAGGCCC
The DNA here is from genome assembly GCA_026710565.1 of Spirochaetaceae bacterium. The sequence goes on from JAPOQV010000402.1 coordinate 2,589, forward strand.
AGGCCGATGGTCGCGCAGATGCTCGTGAACAGCAGGATGATCCTGCCGGCGTACGGGCGCGCGTAGGCGAGCACGCGGCGCAGCAGCGCGCGGCTGATCTGCGGGCGTGCCTGCTCGTCCCCGTGGCGGAGCAGGTAGCCCATGCCGCCGCGGCCCCCGCCGCCACCGCCGAACATGCCGTACACGCGGCTATCCTACTCCGGAATCGGCGTCAGACAGTCAGGGCCCGGTCCCGGGCGGTCACCGCGTACGTTGCCTGCACGCGGCCGTCCCGGACGGCGTAGAAGTGCCGGTGCAGCGCCACGGACGGGCACACGTGCCTGGGCACGACGTAGTGCTCGTCGCCGACCCGGAAGCGCAGAGCGGGGGAGACGGCCAGCAGCCAGTGCTCCTCGTTGTGGATGAGCGTGCGCGTGTCGTCGATCGCCAGGAAGCGGCCGCGCTCGCCCGGCGGATCGGCGGCGATCGCCTTGTTGCCCAGGTCAAAGGTCACGTACCCGGGCGTGGAGGCGCTCAGCACCCGCGTGAACAGCAGCGCGGCGAACTCGAACGTCAGGTCCGGGAGCATGTCGGCGTAGCCAAGGTCGTGCAGGAAGCAGGTGCCGGGGGACACCTCCTCGTCCGCGTGGCGGGCGGGGCAGGGAAAGGTGGGCGTACCGCCCATGATCCGGCGCGGCACCGGCATCCCGGCCGCCGCAAGCGTCGCCTGCAGGGCCTTGATCGCGGCGGTCCCGCGGTCGCAGGCCGCGATGCGCTTGGCGCGGCTCCGCTGGTGGTTGTGGCCGTCGTAGCCGTGCAGGCCGGCGGGCTCGACCCCCGGCAGGTCGGCGATGAGCCGGTAGAGGGCGACCGCCGCTTCGCCGTCGGGTGCGATGCCGGTGCGGTGCATGCCCAGGTCCACGTCGAGCATGACGCCGATCGTCACCCCGGCGGCGGTGGCGGCCGCGGACACCGCGTGCAGCGGGCCGGGGTCGTCCACCAGGGTCGTGAACCGGGTGCCGGGGTGGCGCCTGGCCAGCTCCGCCAAGCGTCGGGGATGCGGTCCCAGGAGCTGATAGGCGACCAGCACCTCCGGCGCATTCACGCAGGCCAGCATCTCCGCCTCGGCGATGGTCGTGCACTTGAAGCGGCGAAACCCGCGCCGCATGAGGCGGCGCGCCAGGTCGGCCGACTTCTGTGTCTTCATGTGCGGCCAGACGCGGTCCGGAGACCCGGCGATGGCGATCACCCGGTCGGCGTTGCGGTCGAACCGGTCCAGGTCGATCAGCAGCGCCGGACTGGGCAGATCGCCCGCGTTGCGGAGTCGGTAGTGCGTGGTCGACCTCCAGCTCGGTTACCGCTCAGGCATCGCGGTGAAGAACGATGCCGCGCATGCTGTGAAAGAGCGTCTGCAACCGCTCACACTCCGGCGCTGCCAGCGCCGCGCGCGCCAGGATATCGCGAAGGAACACGCGCAACTCCTCCGGACCGGCCTGGCGGAAGAAGTCTATACCGACCAGCAGGTCGAGCAAAGGGTCCAGGGCAGCGTCGACTTCCTGCAGGGCGACCGGTTCGTAGTACCGGGCGGGGAGATGCCGCCCGCGGGCGCGAAACAGCTCATAGGTGAGGATCTGGACGGCGTGCGAGAGGTTCAGGGAGGGGAAGTCGGGATGGGTGGGGATGGACAGCATGCCGGTGCAGCAGGCGAGCTCCTCGTCCCTGAGCCCCGTCGCCTCCGTGCCGAAGACCAGTGCCGTGGTGCCCGGACCGCGGGCGGCCAGGTGCTCGGCAAGGTGGGAGAGGGGCATGGGCGCCTGCTTGCGGCGCTTGCCGCGGCGCCGGCTGATCGCGATCGCCTCGTCGCAGTCGACGATCGCCTCCTGCAGCGTGTCCGGTCGCCGCGCGGCATCGAAGACGTCCGCGGCGTGCACGGCGGCCGCGCGGGCGTCGGTGGGATCGAAGTCGCCGGCGACGATGGAGAGGTCGCCCAGCCCCATGGTCTTCATCGCCCGGCACACCGAACCGACGTTGCGGCCGTCGCGGGGGCCTGCCAGTACCAGCCGGACGTGCCGTTCGGGTGCCGTCATCGCGCGGCGGCGACGATGCGGCGCAGCGCCTCGAACTCCTCGAAACAGTCGCCGCATGCCTGCAGGTGCAGGTACACCAGCGGCAGCAGCGCGCGCACGTCCTTGCCGTCGGCGTGCATCTCCGCGAACAGGTCGAGCAGCCCGTGACACTCGTCGCAGTCCAGCTCCTCGTCCCGCGTGATGTCCAGCGCCGCGCGGAGTGCTTCGCGAGCCAGGCGCGTCATCTCGTCATGCAGCGCCGCGGCCCGGGGCGGCACCCGCGCCGGGCGTCCATGCGCGGCCTTCAACTCGCGGTACGGATCGCCGCTACGCACGGGCACTCCTCGTCACCTCCTCCGTTGTCATCGGTTCGTCAGAATGCCGCCAGAATGTCGTCCGGGCTGATACCGTCTTGGAGCATGCGACGCCGCAAACGCTTACGTGCGTCGTGCAGGAGCTTGTAGAGGGCGTTGCGGTTCATGGACATGCGCCGCGCGACCTCCTCCAGCGGCATTCCCCGGAGAATGGCGGCGGTCATGGCGGTGCGCTGCTTGTCGGTGAGATCCTCGCGGATGTAGCGCAGCACCCGTTCCAGGCTGGCCGCACGCTGCGCCGCTGCGTCGGGACCGACGGACGGGTCCGCCAGCGCACGAGGGATCGCCTCTCCCTCCGAGGACACGAGCAGGGTGTCGAGCGACACGTCGTTCCAGCGCTTGCGGCGCAGCTCGGTGAGGGCGACGCGGATGGCGATCTTGTGCGCCCAGGTGACGAAACGGCTCTCCTCCCGAAAGGAGTCCAGGCTGGCCAGGATCTTGACCAGCGCTTCCTGGGCGAAGTCCTCCGCCTGCTCGGCGAATTCGCGCCGTCGCATGCCGCGGCTGCCGAGCAGCCCGCGACGCAGCCCGGCCACCAGGATCTGGCGGAGATCGGCGATAGCGGACGACCGGTCCGGGGACTCGGGAGCGAGCGCCGCCAGCCACTCCGCGTTGCTTCGCTCGGCCGCTGACGTTCGCGGAGCCATCGCACTCACATAGTAGGCGCGCCGCGCTCACTCGCCAACCGTCCGGGGACGGGAACGGCCATCGCCGGTCCCGGAATACCTACCTTGAATACTTGGTAAGGACCGAGGCGAGGCAGTTTTCGCGGCGCTCGCCGGCCAGGGAGAGCCGATAGCGGTCAAGGCGCAGGGAATCTCAGGTCGCCTGCCGTGTCAGCGGTCGGCGCCGGCAATCGACCAATCCTCGCTGTCGAGACCGTCGACGCGCGAGAACTCCCGGTCGTTGGCGGTCACCAGCACCAGGTTGCGGGCACGCGCCTGACCGGCGATCAACAGGTCGTACGGCCCGATCGGTCGCCCGATCGCTTCGAGCTCGCTGCGGATGGCGCCAGCCATGCGAGCGTCGGCCGCGTCGAAGGGCACGATCTCGAACTCCATTCGATCGAGCAGATCGACGTTGCGCCCGGCGTGACGGCTCTTGTACGCGCCGTAGTAGAGCTCATAGGCCACGGGCGCCGGCATCCCGATGTCGGCCGGGGCGCAGCGACGGACCCGCTTCAGGAGTTGCGGCGATGTCTTGTTGAGCAGTGCGATGCACGCATTGGTGTCCAGCAGGTAGCGCATCACCCGAACGCGCGGTCAAGCTCGGGACGAGGTTCGAGTTGGGGCTGGTTCCGCCCTTCGACAAGGAAGTCCGAGGAGAACCGACCTGCGATGGCATCCAGCCATCGCCAATCGTCCGCTATGGGCTCAAGCACCACGGCAGCGCCCTGCTTGCGGATACGCACCTCGTCTCCGCTCATTCGAAACTCCTTGGGAAGCCTGACAGCCTGCGATCGGCCGGACCAGAAGATCTTGGCGGTCTGCGCCATATGAGTCCTCCAACGCGAACAAAAGATCTATCATTGATATATATCATCCGGCGGCACATGTCGACCTATCACGGGGGTGTCCCCCGGATGTCCCCTTCCCCGACCCGGTCGGTCCCGGTCGCGGAAACGACGGCCCCGCATGGCGATGCTGATGATGGGCATGACAGAGCAATCGGAGATTGTCGAGCTGGGCGCCTCCTCCCCTCGCCCAGGGCCGGATGTGGTCGATCTGGAGCAGGTGACGGGAGGTGCAGCGCCGGCCCGTCGTCGGATCGACGTATGAGCATCGGCCCTGATCCCGCTCCCACACGGCCCGCTTGATCGCGGCGGGGACGCCCCGCCCGGTCGGTGCCGGCTGCTGGCGGGCGGCCTCGCCGGTCCCCGGTTGGGTTGGGTCCGGAGGATTCGGACCGGCGTCCGGGGCCACGCGGCTCGGCG
>JAPOQV010000403.1 GCA_026710565.1 Spirochaetaceae bacterium
AGCCATAGTTGCCGTCCACCAATATGCGCTAGGCTGTGCTGGAGTCCGATATCCTGTCGCCGAATGGCGCGCCCGGTAGCCTTTATACGCGGGCCGAGTGGATACGGCGCGGCGCGTCGGACATGAGCCGCATCGACGTGCTGCGCGGTGAGAGGGGTGGCGTCCGCCACCACAAACCCCACCCCTACTCTTGCGGGGCCCGGGGGCCCGGGCGAGCCGATCCCGGACGGCCGTCGCACGTCGAGTACGACATTGCGGCGTGCCGGGCGGTGCGCGACGCGGTCGGGCCGGACATGGAGCTCAGCTTCGACCCCTGGGGCACCTACCGGAACTACGAGGACGCGGTCTGGGTCGGAAGGCGGCTGCAGGAGCTGGACTTCGTCTGGTACGAGCACCCCATGAACGAGTACCAGGTGGCCGCCTACGAGAAGCTGTCGGCGGAGCTGGAGATCCCGATCCTGTCGCCGGAGATCGCGGCCGGCAGCCTGTATACGCGGGCCGAGTGGATACGGCGCGGCGCGTCGGACATGAGCCGCATCGACGTGCTGCGCGGCGGCGTGACCGGCTGCCTGAAGACGGCGGCGCTGTGCGAGGCGTTCGGCGTGCGCCTGGAGATCCACATGGCCGGCTTCGGCAACCTGCAGGTGCTTGGCGCCACCAGCGAGGACACCTGCCGCTACTACGAGCGCGGGCTGCTGGCGCCGGGGGTCGACTACGAGACCCCGGAGCCGTACCTGAAGGAGCTGTGCGATCCCCTCGACCCGGATGGCTGCGTGCGTGTGCCGCAGCACCCGGGCATGGGCTACCGGATCGACTGGGACTACGTCGACGAGCACCGCATCGACGAGGACAGCGACCCGTCGTGAGCGAGCCGGCGCCGGGCGGCGAGCGGCCGGCGCTGCTCGAGGGCAAGCTCGACCCGCAGGTGCTGGCGCCGTTGCTCCCCGTCGGCGCCGGCCTGCAGGCAGGTGTCCTGATCGGCCCGGAGGTGGGCGAGGACGCAGCGGTGGTGGCCGGCGCCGAGCGCCTGGTGCTGACCAGCGATCCGATCACCCTGGCCGGCAGCGAGGTGGGGCGCTATGCGGTGGCCGTGAACTGCAACGACCTGGTGGCGATGGGCGCCGAGCCCCGGTACCTCACCACCAGCATCCTGGTGCCGCCGGGTACGGATGGCGCCGCCCTGGAGGCGTTGTTCGCCGAGCTGGCCGCCGCCGCGGACGCCGCCGGCGTTGCCTGGGTGGGAGGACACACCGAGGTGACGGACGCCGTAGCCAGACCGGTGGTGGTCGGCGCCGCGGTCGGCGTGCTGGCCGGCGAGCCCTGGTCTAGCGCAGGCGCGCGCGTTGGCGATGCCCTGGTCCTGACCAAGTGGGCGGCGCTGGAGGGCACCACTCTTCTGGCACGCGAGCGCCCCGATGCGCGCGCGATTCTGGGGCCCGAGCACGCGGCGGTAGCACGGTGGCTCGATGACCCGGGGATCAGCGTGGTGGCGGAGGGGCGGGTCCTTCGCCGGTTCGCGATCCATGCCGCCCATGATCCGACCGAAGGAGGCGTCGCGCAGGGGATCCACGAGCTGGCGCGCTGCTCGGGGGTGGCCTTCGAGATCGATGCCCCGGCACTGCCGGTCAAGCCCGCCACCCGGACGCTGTGCGGCGCGCTCGGCATCGACCCTCTCGGCCTGCTGGCGTCTGGGGCGTTGCTGTTCACCGCGGCGCCGGAGGTGGCCGGCGCCGCCGCGGGGGCGCTGCACGAGGCCGGCATCGCGGCGGCGGTCATCGGCTCAGTACATCACGGAACCGGGGTCACCCTGTGCACTGGCGACCGCCGCACGCCTCTGCCATCCTTTCCGCAGGATGAGATCTCAAGGCTGGGCGGAACGACATGAGTGAGCCGTTGCGCGGCATCTTCCCGGTGGTTCTGACGCCGTACGCCGAGGACGGCTCGATCGACATGGAGGCGCTTGCGAGGGAGGTGGACTTCAGCGTGCAGGCCGGCACGCACGGGCTGGTCTTTCCGGTGCTGGGCAGCGAGTTCCAGTACCTGTCGGACGCCGAGCGGCGCGCCGCGGTGGAGGTGGTGGTGCGGCAGGCCGGCGGCCGCGTGC
>JAPOQV010000404.1 GCA_026710565.1 Spirochaetaceae bacterium
AGCTCAGCAGGATAGAGCGTTGCCCTCCGAAGGCAAAGGTCACACGTTCGAATCGTGTCGGGTGCGCCAACCTTCCCAATGACGTAGCAAGGGTTAGGCCCGAGGCGGAGATTGCCGGGGTCACCTCGGTCTCGCCTTCGCGATCCCGTTGCGCGTCGCTTCTCTGCCCCCTGCTCGCTTCCCCGTCTCGCCCCTATGACGATTTCCCGCCCCGCGCAGGATGCTTCCGCGAAAGCGGAGCTGGCGCCGACCGGCACGCTCCGGGTCGGTCTCGTCGAGGCGCCGTCCGCCGGCCTGATCTTCGTCTGCCGCGCGGCCGATGGAGGGCTCGACGGCGTGACGGCCGATCTGGGCGCGGATCTCGCCCCGCCGGGCGGGTCGGCCTGCCGCTGGCCGTCACCCTGTTCCCGACCTCGGGCGCCGCGGCCGCCGCCCTCCAGGCCGCGGCGATCGATGTCAGCTTCATGCCGGTCGACGCGACCCGGCGCCAGGTAATCGATTTCGGGCCGGGCTACTACGATCTGGAGAGCACTTATCTGGCCAGCGCGGGGGCGGGCATCACCGACGTGGCGCAGGTGGACCGGCCGGGCCTCCGGGTCGTGGCGATCGAGGGCACGACGACGTTCCGCGCCTCCGCCCGCACGCTGACCCGGACGCAGCCCCTCCCCGTCCCGTCCGTGGCCGAGGCGGTCGCGCGCATGCGCGCCGGGCAGGCGGACGCCTTCGCGCTCTCCCGCGACACGCTGCGGCCGGTGGTCCTGCAGGTCCCGGGCTCCCGCATCGTCGCGGGCGGCTTCCAGCAGACGCAGGTCGCCGTCGCCGTTCCGAAGGGCCGGCCCGCCGCCCTCGCCCGCGTCACGGCGTGGATGGATGAGGCGAAGCGCACCGGCGTCGTCCGGCGCATCTTCGATGCCCGCGGCTTCTACGACGACGCAGTCGCGCGCTGACGGATCAATCTACGTCAGAGCAATTCGCAGCGCTGAGGGGCTCGCAGAACATGCGCTGAGGGCGATGAGCTGGTGACGGCCTGAGTCGGTGCCCTATCTCGGCCGGACATTGGTAAATGAAGAGGGCATATGTCTCACTTCCCAACAACCCGCTATGCCGACCGCACGAGCCATCAGGTCAGAACGGAGATCCGCGGGGCGACTTCGAGCGAGGTTGGGGAGGAGATTGAGGAAGAACGCCAAGTCTTAGACGAACAGACCGAGCGGTTGAGGGCGCAACGCCTCGCGCAAAAAAGCCAGGAGGCATAAAACACTTCTGCCTAGGCTGCGTTCGGTATCGCGCGGATCCAGTGGGGGGCGATGATACGTTTCTCGACTGCGCCCCAAGGCGCTGGTCCCGAGAACAAGGAAGACGATTCGCCGATGGCAAATGACGACACTCTCGCGAAGGCGCTTGCCAACGTGAGGCAGCAGCGCGCGACCCTTGAGGCTGATTTCGAGCGGGTCGGCGCGGAGCTGACGAAGCTCCGCCTTGCCGAGCGGTCGCTCGCATCGATCGTGGAGGGCACGCCGCTGTACGAGCCTGCCGACGATTTGCCGACACACCGTCGCGCGCCGGCGAGCGAGGACCGGCCTCGTGGTAGCCGTGGCCCCCGGGGACCGCGCGCCAACTCGGCCAAGGGGCGGCTGAAGGCGCTCCTTGAGAAGGCTGGCTCTGAGGGTTTGACGCATGCCGAGATCAGCGAGCGCCTGACAGACGTGGCAGCCAACACCCTGAACACGTACCTCAGCGTGATGGCCAATAGCGGCGAGCTGGAGCGGCACGGAGATAAGTACCGGACCGGTGCTCAGTCGGTGAGCGCAGCGGCCGAAGGCGCTGCCGAGGACGATCAGGAGGAGAGCGACAGGGCTGAGGCTGCCGAGTAGGCCCACGAGTCCTACGCTGCCCTGTCGACAGGTTGCGCCTGCAGGACAGCGAAGGCTATGCGGGCTCGGGGGCCTGTAGCTTAATGGTTAGAGCCGACCTCTCATAACGGTCTGGTTGCAGGTTCGAGTCCTGCCGGGCCTACCACTCTGCACGGCGTCCTAGAGCCCGCTGGCGTCATCTTTATCGACAAGAGCGGCGAGGGGCCGGGAGTGCGGCTACGCAAGGTGTGACGCGGACAGGAACGAGCTCAGTCGGTTTTGGGCTTTTTGGTCGGGCGTGACCGCTCCTTCGAGGCTGCGATGGCCCGGGCGGCGCGTTCCGCCTCCGTCGGCTTCTTGTCGAGGTGCCGCCTCGACGAGGCGATTACTCGGGCAGCCGCCTCCGCGGAGGCTCGGTCTCCATCCTGTTACGAAGTGGCGACGGCGCGAGCGTAGCGTTCGGCAGCTACTCGGCCCTGAAGCGTGGGGTGCCCGGATGCCTCGATCGACCGGGCCGCACGCTCCTCGGGGCTCAGGTTCTCGACCGACTATCTCGGGCTCTCGGAGGCCCGCAGGATCTCGTCCACAGTCGCCCAGCGCCAGCGCCAGCGCCAGCGCACGCAGCTCGGCGAGATGCGTATCGGTGGCGGCAGGAGGCCCCGTCGGACGTAATCGTCCACGGCGCTCTCGCTCATCATCAGCTCGGCAGCGAGCGCGCGGCGCGTGAGGTAAGAGGCGGTCGGCATCTGCCTTAGCGATGGCTATGGTTCAGCGCTTGCTCGCTGCGTGTTGCTGGGATGCAGATCTGGCGGATCTGCCCCTGAAGGCCTCCGAGCTTCAGTTGAAGCTCAGACGCCTCCTCGGCGAGCTCCTGTCGTTTGCCGACTCGGCGTATATCCGCGCGCAGCACAACGGGTCTCTGCGAGGGTGGTCGGGGTCCGCCCTCATCCACTGTCGCGCCCAAGCTTCTTGTCTCAGAACTCGCCCGCGAGACCGGCGCGAACGCCGACAGCGTTGTCGCCGCCGTAGGCCACGCCTGCAGTCACGGCGATCGGGACGCAGCAGGTCGGCAACCGGTGCGCCACCGCGAGGCCACCGGCCCATTCGCCCCGGTAGGTCGCGCCGTTGGTGGCCCATGTCGTCTTGCCGGGCGCCGACGGCATGGGTGCGGTCGCCATCGCGATCGCCATGGCGACGCCCTGCCGGGCCTCCTTGCGGGTCTGGATCGCGTAGCGCTGGACCGAGTCGGTCTTGGCTTCCAGGTTGTTGACCTGCGCCTGCACCGAGTCGATCCGGTTGCCGAGGCCGGCGATCGTCGAGGGTCCGTAGGCCGAGGCCGCGAGGTTGCCGTTCGCGTCCGTGGTCACGAAGGCCGTCGCTCCGCTCTGCGCGGCGGCGCTCGCCTGCGAGGCAATGCCGGCCAGCCTGTAGGTGTTGGCGGAATTGCCGATCGCCACTTGGTTGGCCTGGGTCGTCTTCACGTTGGCGCCGATGGCGATCGTGTTGGCCTGATTGGCGGCCGCCCCGTTGCCGAGCGCCACGCTGTTGTTGCCGGCCGCCGAGGCGGCCGCACCGACGGCGGTCGAGCCGGTTCCGGTCGCGCCGGCGACGAAGCCCAGAGCGGTGCTCCCGGCCCCGGACGCCGCGGAGGCCGTGCCGATCGCCGTTCCGCCGAGCCCCTGGGCGCTCGCCGCGTAGCCGAGGGCGACGCTGCCGGTGTTGGCCGCGCTGGCGCCGGTGCCGACGGCTGTCGAGGCGGTCCCGGCCGCGCTCGAACCGTAGCCCACGGCCAGCGCGTCGCTGCCGACGGCGATCGGCGCGGCCTGATTGCTGGTGTTGTTAGTCGCCACATTTGTTATTTGTGAGTACGAAGACAGACGAAGCTAAGAAACGATAGTCTGCCCTTGAGATTGGGTGACATTCCCCGTCACGATGTACACGCCCTGGCCTGCGCCAGCCACACCGCTTCCCGTTACGCCGCCGCCTGCTCCGCCGCCGCCTGCTCCACCGCCGCCTGCTCCACCGCCACCTGTCCCGCTGCCACCTGTCCCGCTGCCACCTGTCCCGCTGCCACCTGTCCCGCTTCC
>JAPOQV010000405.1 GCA_026710565.1 Spirochaetaceae bacterium
CCCGCCTGCACGACGTAGCGGAACCGGAGGCGCTCGCCGGCGCCGGCGACGAACGTCGCGGCGCGCGTGTCGGCCCGAGGGCTCGCCCGCGCCGCCAGCCGGCCGGCGCGCGCCGCGGACGACGCCGGCGGCGGGCCGATGATCAGCTCCAGTTGCGGCTGTCCGGAGACGTTCACCTCCTTGTTGAACTGCACCTCGACGTCGACGCTCTCGCCGCGCTGGTACACCTCGCCGTTGCGCGGCTGCGAGGTGACGGCCGCCAGGGTCGGCACGGTACGGCTCGCCACGCCGCCATCCACGTTGTGGCCGGCCGGCGTCGATGCCCCCGCCAGGCTCAGGTTGGCCGGGTTGCCGGCCGCGTCCCGGATCGAGCCGCCGTTCAGGCTCAGGCCCCCGGCGGCCACGCCGACCCCGTTCGGGGCCTGGTCCTGCTCCTGCACGGAGTAGCGGAACCGCACGGAGTGCCGGTCGGCGGAGTGAAACGCGGCCCCGCGGGTCGCCGTGCCGACGGCAAGGGCCAACCGCGGGCTGCCGGTGACGGTCACCGGTTCGCTGAAGCGGACCGCGGCCTCCACGATGTCGCCGCGCCCGTAGGTGTCGCCGTCCGTGGGGCTCGACGTGAAGGCCACGCTCCGGACCGTGGGCGGATCGTCGTCCCGGAGCACGCCGCTGGCCCCTTGGCCCAGGGAGATGCGGCCGCTCCCCAGGCGCAGCACGGCCGGGTTGTCTGCCAGGTCGACGATGCTGCCGCCGTTCAGGTTCAGGGCATCCGGCGCGACCGCGAGCGCACCGCTGTCATCGGAGGCCACGACGTACCGGAAGCGAACGACGCGCAGGCGGGACGATGCGTAGACGGCGCTGCGGTCGCTGGCGCCGACGGTCAGCGTGAGCCGCGGTGAGCCGGTGACGGTCACGGTCTCGCTGAACTCGACCTCGATCTCGACCGCTTCGCCCCGGACGAAGGTCGAGCCGTCCTGCGGCGAGGACATGAGCGTCACGCCCGTGACGGCAGGAGCGGCGGTGTCGACCAGATCCGCGTCCACCCGGTGCGCGGCCGCGTTCGCGATCGCGTGGCTGCCCAGGCCGAGCCGCGCGTCGTTCTTGTCGCTGTCCTTGATGGTGCCGCCGTTCGGCGACAGCGCGCCGGCGGCGATGCCGATGCCGTCGCTGTCGCGGTCTTCCTCCTGCACGCGGTAGCTGAACCACAGGGTGCTGCCGCTGGTGCGGGTGAAGCCGGCGCCGCGGGTGGCGGTGCCGACGGTCAGCGCCAGCCGGGGTGAGCCGGTGACGGTGACCGGCTCGCTGAAGCGGACCTCGACCACGATCGACTCGCCGCGCGCATAGGTGCCGCCGCGCGGCCGGGACGTGATCGAGACGCCGCTCACGGCCGGCGCGCTGACCTGGCTGCCGTTCACCTTGCGGCCGGAGTCCACGGCCACCGCGGCGTGCGTCAGCTCGGCGTCCGTGGAGCCGCCGCTCGAGGTGATGGTGCCGCCGCCCAGGCTGATCGCGTCCGCGGCGATGCTGATGCCGTCCGCGTCGCGGTCGGCATCAGCCACCGTGTACCGGAAGGACGCGGTGCGGCCGAAGTGGGTGCCCCAGAAGGACGCCGCGCGGGTCCGGCCGCCGATGTCCAGGGCCAGGCTCGGCCGGCCGGTGACGCGGATGTGTTCCGTGAACAGCACCCGCACGTCGATCGTCTCGCCGCGCCGGTAGGTGTCCCCGCTCCTGGGCGAGGAGCCGAAGAAGACGCTGTTGACCGCGGGGCCGCCGCCCGGGGGCGTCGCCGTGGGGTCGCCCACCTTGCGCGTGGAGTCCGCCGCGACCGCGGCGTGCGTCAGCACCGCGGCGGTGGTGCCGTCGACCGCGGTGATGGTCCCGCCGTTCAGGCGGATGGCGTTCGCCGCGACGCTGACCCCGTCCGCGTCCGAGTCGCGCGCCTGCACCGTGTACTGGAAGCCGATTCCGTTGACCTCGACGCCGTGGGTGTGGAAGGCCGCCTGCCTGGTCCGGCTGCCGACGGTCAGCTCCACGTAGGGGCTGCCGCTGACGGTGACCAGCCGGTCGAACCAGACCTGGAGCTTGATCGTCTCTTCGGCCTGGTAGGCGTCGCCGCTGCTCGGAGTGCCGCTGAACTTGACTTCGGACACCGCCGGGGCGGTGACCTCGTCGCCGTCGACCTTGCGGGTCGCGTCGTCGTCGACCGCCGCGTGCGCCAGGTCGGCGTCGAGCGTCGCGTCGGAAGCGGCCTTGAGGCTGCCCCCGTTGAGGCGCAGCGCGTTCGCCGGGATGCTGATCCCGTCCGCGTCGAAATCGTCCGCCTGCACCTCGTAATCGAAATGGAGATCCGTGATCCCGCCGCCGTGTCCTCTGCCGTGGTCGAGGGTGGCCAGTGCCGTCTGGCCGCCGATGGTCAGCGCCACCTGGATGCTGATGTCGTCGTCCCCCTTGGTCCACTTGATGAACCGGTCGAACACGACCTTCAGCTCGATCGTCTCGCCCAGCTCGTAGGTGGCGCCGTTCTCCGGCGAGCCCTCGAAGGAGACGCCGGTCACCGACGGCACCTCGTTGACGCTGCCGTCCACCTTGTGGCCGGAGTCCGCGGCCAGCGCGGAGTGGGTCAGATCGGCGTCGGTGGTGCCGTCCGCTGCCGCCTTGATGGTCCCGCCGTTGAGGCGGATCGCGTCGGCCGCGATGCTGATCCCGTCGGTGTCCTCGTCTTCCTTCACGACCGTGTACTCGAAGAACAGGGAGCTGGTGCTCGACAGGGGGCCGGCCGTCGACGAGAGCCCGACGGCTCGCGTGTTGGCGCCCACGGTGAGCCGTATCCGAGGAGTACCGGTGATCGTCACGAGCCGGTCGAAGTCGACCCGCACCTCGATCGGGTCGCCGCGCTGGTACGTGTCGCCGCTGGCGGGGGCGGTGAACAGGGAGACGTCGCTCACGGAGGGCGCAGCGGTCTCCTGCGCCGTGGCGGCGCCGACCGCGAGCAGGCTCAGGACCAGGATCGCGAGCATGCCCGGCAGGCCGGCGCGGCGACCGATGGCCGCGCCGGCCGCGAGCAATGAGGTCTTCCTGGTCATGAGGTCCTCCCCTTGACCGTGCCTGACAATGTCCATGTCATGGAATATCAGGATATCACGTATTGATCTCGTATCTTGATGGGGTGGCTCGGGTTGAAGCGCCGGATCTCCGCCGATCAGGAGGATCGCAGCGGACAGGAAGCGCTGCCGGTGGTCGTGGGCCGACGGATCGATCCCGCCGATCCGCAGCGCGCCGAAGCCGCCGGCGTCCGCTACGTCACGTCAGTGTGATCGGGAGCACGTCAGCCGTGCAGGCGGGCTGAGCGCTCGCCAGCGACACCGTTAGACCCGCCCCATTCACTCCTCCGGCTCCGGCTCCGGCTTCGGCGGAATGGTCACCGTCGCGCTCGACGGCGAGCCGATCGAGTAGTAGCCGTAGTGGCTGACGTCGACGTACTGGTTGTTGCCGCCGAGAAAGAGCAGCTCGGAGAAAATGTCCAGCGACACCCGCAGCTCCGCTCCGTTCGGGAAGTGCTCGTCGACGGAGAGGGTGAAGCTGCTCCCGCTCCGCATCTGATCGCGACTGTACTTGTACGTCTTGGTCCCGTCCGGCTCGATGAACGTCCAGCCGGTCTGCACGGTGTAGCTGCCGGTATGCGTGTTCGGCGTGGCCCCCTGTGATTCCACCGGAAGCTCCGGCAGCGACGGGCTGACGTTCACGGCGCCGCGGATGGCCACGGTGGTGTAGGTCCGGCCGTTCCATTCGTAGGTCTCCCACACCGCGGACAGCGAGCCCATCGTGGCGGTGTAGCTGCCCTTCACCCACGCCGGCTCCTCGTCCTCCTCCGGCTCGGGCGGCGCGATGCCGACCGGTACGCCTCCCGGCACCGTCTGGGTGCCGGTCTGCGGGTCGTGATCGCGAACCGAGATCGTGACCGAGTCGGTGTCTCCGATGGTGTACGCCACGTCGCCCAGGTCGCAGCTCGCGAGCGTTGCCGTGATGGTGCGGTCCGTCGTCACCGGGTCGTCGTCGGCGGTGGCGATCAGGCCGGTGCTGGCGTCGAAGCCGTTGGCCGTGGCCGTGGCGTCCGCCATGGTGTGCCCGCCGCTGTCGGCCAGCGTGATCGTGCAGGTTCCGGCGACCGGCACGGTGCCGGTGAAGCGCACCATCAGCCGGAACGACTCGCCCTCCTGCACGGTGGTGACGCTGGAGTGGATGCCGCCCGAGCCGGCATCGTCCCCGCTCGCCTGTCGCAGGGTCGGCGCCGCCTCCGGTTCGTCCGGGCGGTCGACGTGCAGGCTCACCACCACCCGCTCCGGTTCGGGCTCGGGCTGCGGTTCGACTACCTCCGGCGGGGCCGCAAGGTCCTCCGGTATGACCGCGGGGTCCTCCGGCATGACTGGCGCGACGGCCGCCTTGCAGCCGATCAGCGCCAGCGCAATCGCTCCGATCAGATATCTCGTCATCCCATTCCTCCCGTCGGTTCGTCGGCTGCCGCCGCCTGGTCGCCTTGCTCGAAGGCTCCGGCCACTCGCTGTTCGCGCCACGTGCGAATTGGGACCCCGGCGAGTCAGTTCCGGACCCGAGGGTCATGGCGCTCTCTCCCAAAGGAGGGCATACGCAGGTCCTTCAGATAAATCCCGCCGGGGTCCCGGTACTTCCGCGGGCACGACCCCCGGACCTACCGCCGGCAGGCTGCCACTCCGGGAGCGGGACCAGCAACCCCCGACGGGGCGCATTTTCCTATACAGAAACACTTTTTCCCGAACGGTCGTACCCTCTTCCCATACGGTCGCGACCCTGCCTGAACGGCCGGGAGCTCGCGCCCGTCCGGGGGATCGACAGCGATCCGAACCAACACGCATCGGCTTCTCCCCGTCCGGCTGGGGCGACGGCCGGACTCGCGAGACACGTTCAAACCGGTGCCTTGCGCACCGGTCTGCGAACGCCTCCGGGTCGATTGACGCATGTCGATGGATTGGAGTAGTCGTTCTCATTTGCCGGAATTCGGGACCCTCCTTGCCGGGCTCACCGGACTGCATCGCTCGATTTCCTGAACGGAAGGCATCGGCTTCCTGAACGGTGAACGGGTCGTCCCGGGCGGTCCACGGGCTCCCGGGGAAACGTGCGAGCGGCTGATCATGAGCGACGACGGAGAGCGCAGGATGCCGGCACCGATGCGATTCGCGTATCGAGAGCTCGCGACGCCGGCCATGGGATGGGTGGTCGCCGGCATCTCCTTCGGCTTGCTGGCAATCGTGGCCGCGCTCGGACCGATGGACACCCTGCGCACGCTGACGCTCGTTCGGAGACTCGCCTATTTCGGTCTCGTCGCCGTCCTCGAGGTGCCGGTCATCTTCGCGTTCGGGTTCTTCGTCCTGTACGTGCTGCGCGACCGCCGGCTGGTGTACCTGGCGGCGGCCCTTGCCCTGATGTGCGCGGTCGTGGCGGTGTCAGGCGCCGCCCTGGCCATGAATCTCTACGGGCTGTTTCACGCGGGCGCTCTCCCACGGGCCAGCTTCCCCGGCGTCTATGCCTTCGCCGTGTTGATCTCCGGTGTCGGAACGGCGCTGGCGTTCTACGTGCTCTACCTGCGAACCGGCCGAACGGCTCAGCGCAACGGCGCCGTCGAGGAGGGTCCCGGCGGCCCCCCTTCCGGCGCGCAGGGCTCCGGGGAGGAGGCTGCCGCGGCGTCCGCCGGTGGTACCCGTTCGGAGGCCCCGCGCGCGAAACCGCCTGACGGCGGGAGTCCGGCTCCGCAGCTCCGGCTGCCCGAAGAGATCGGACGCGACGTCGTGTACGTCCATGTCTCCGGCCACTACGTGGAGGTCGTCACGACCGGCGGCACGGCCGTCGTGCTGATGCGGCTGTCGGACGTGGCGCGAGCCCTGGAGGGCCAGGGGATGCAGACGCACCGGTCCTACTGGGCGGCATACCGCCACGTCGTGCGGCTGCAGAGCGATGGTCACCGTGTCGTGCTGCATCTTACCGGCGGCCACCGGGTGCCGGTGAGCAAGTCGTTCCGCGCCGCCGTGCGGGCCTACATGACGGACCGCGAGGACGACGGAGCGGCACCGTCAGCACGCGGTTGAGGTTGGCGGATGGCCGTCAGGTCTTCGCGCAGGCTGACGCGGCCGGGAGGGAGCGCCCAGGGGGCTTCGACGCCGGCGTAGCCGGTCGCCGCGGCGTGCGCGGCCTGCAGGGTCGGCTCGATGCCGCGGATCGCGGTGACCGTGCCGGCGGCGTCCGCCGGCAGGGACGGCGGAGGGGTGGCGGTGAGCACGAAGCCGGCCGGGACCTCCGCGGGCGGGGCGGCGGCGAAGCCCGCCTCGATGCAGGCGGTGTGCTGCAGGGCGTTGCCGATCGTGCAGGCGGGAGGCTCGCCGCTCCGGATCCCCGCCAGCACGGCGCGCAGCGGCAGCGAGGCGGCGTCCGGCGGGTCGGCCACCTCCTCACGGTTTCCTGCCCACTCGATCACCACGCGGCCGCCGGCAGAGGTGGCCGACCCGCGCTCGAAGCGGTATTCCGCGCGGAGGTCGATGGACTCCAGGCAGGCGTGCGCGGCCAGCATGCCGATGACCGCCCCTTCGCGCGTTTCGACCCGCAGGTACTGGGTGTCGGCCCAGGCGTCGCGGGCGGCGCGGTAGTGCTCGGCCGTGACGGCGGCGGGGGTGGCCGACCGGCGTTCGCCCGCGCCGGCGACGTACAGCATGTGCTGCAGGTGGTGGGCGCAAGCGTTCTGGATCGGCGAATCCAGCACGGCCGCGCCGCCGCGCCGGCCGCCCCAGTCGCGGCGCCGGTAGTAGCGTGCGCCGCGCGGCGCGGTGATCAGCGCCCGCGCGCGTGTGAGCGCGCCAAGCTCGCCGGTGGTGCAGAGCGTCTTGAGCCGGCCGACGGACGGGCCGAACATGCCCTGGTAGCCGACGGCCAGGATCAGGCCGCTGCGCTCCGCGGCCTGTTGCATGCGCCGCGCCTGGGCCAGGGTGCCGGCCGCCGGTTTCTCGCAGAGCACGTGGCAGCCGGCCTCCAGCGCCGCGATGGACGCGGTGGCGTGGCAGGGGATGCCGCCGGCCACCACGACCAGCTCCAGCCGGCCCGCCTCGGCGGCCAGCAGCTCCTCCAGGGTCGGGTAGGCCCGCGCGCCCAGCTCGCCGAGCAGCCGCTCGGACTCCGGATAGCGTCCGGGCGTGCGCACCACCGCCGCGGTGAGCGCGCAGCGCCGCTCGGCCTGCGCGGTCGCAAGCACCTCCAGCAGCGTCCGGCCGTAGCCGCCGATCCCGACGAGGGCGGCGCGCAGCGCCATCGCTCAGCCCGCTCCCCGCGGAGGCTCCGCGCTCGCGATCGTCCGTGTGCCCCAGGACATCGGGCTCATCTTACCCCGGCGTCTGACCACGCTCGATGTCACGGAAAGACAGCATCTCGACACGCCTGTGACGGCAGACCAGGAGATCGAACGGGTGTTCACGCTTCTGAAGCTTCCCTTCTCGGAGTGCGCCGCGAGCCATGCGGAGCGTGCCGATGGCGGTGGTGGACTCGGCAGACGAGCCTGAGATTTTCGGGATCGGCGCCGCCGCCAAGCGCATACGGCAGGATGTGGTCTATCTCTATCAGGTGTCGTGAGTTGCATCGGCGTCCAGTCTCTGGATCGACGTAGCTGCAGCGACCGCCGTCCCGCTGCCACACCTGTCGTTTCACCGCCGCCGGAATGGCGCGGCCCGAAACGCGCGGCTTCGCCGCCGGAGTGGCGGCGCCGGCCGCCTTGCTCACGGCCGCGGCCCCGCGCTCCGGCGCTGCCCGCCCGGTCGGCGCGGGGGCGGGGCTCGCTGCCCCTGTCGCCC
>JAPOQV010000406.1 GCA_026710565.1 Spirochaetaceae bacterium
AAGCGGAACGGGGGGGGGAGAGGCGCCCAGGCGGCGAGAGGGGGACTTGTGACACCTGGGGCTGGACCGGGCCGATGCGTTGTGGTCCGGCATGGGCCCCCGCCACGCGGCCCGCGTGCTGGTCGACTTCCGCCCGGACACGCTGCTGATTCCCATCTCGACCCTGCGCGATTTCCAGGGCCGGACCTACGTACGCGTCCTGGAAGGCGTGGGGCGGCGCGAGGTGGACGTGAAGGTGGGTGTCCGCACCGATACGCGGGTGGAGATCCTGGAAGGCCTGGAGTCCGGACAGACCGTCATCGGCAAGTGACGGTGCATTCCCCGTGGGGCGACAGCGCCGACGAGTACCTGACGTGATGACGCCTGGACGGTTTGGGTCATGGGGCTCCTCCGGGCGGGAGATGCACCGTCAAGTGAGGGTGCGGTGATACTGCAGTCGGCCAGGGCCGGCCGCTACGCGCTTGCCCTCCTCTGGATCACCCTGAAGCGGATCGGCAAGAACTGGCGGCTGGTGACGCCGCTGCTGCTCGGACTGGTCCTTGCAGCCGCGTTCGTGGCGGCGGTGCCGATCTACTCCGCGGCAAGCCTGCAGCGCAGCTTCATCCAGCACTGGCGCGAGCAGGACAGCTTTCGCGCCCCGTTCGCGGTGATCCCGTCACACCGTAATGCGCGCCGCAAGCTGGCGGTGGAGCCCGGGCGGATCGCCGAGCTGGAACGCTACCTGGGACAGGCACTGCAGGCGGCAGCGGGCCAGCCGCCGCAGAGCGTCTCGTCCTACAAGACGTTCGGCGTCGACTTCCTGCTGTTGTCCGCGGATGCCGAGCCAGGCGGCCGCGTCACGCGCGCGGAGCTCGGCGTGATGAGCAACCTGCAGGAGCACGCCGACCTGGTCGACGGCCGCTGGTTCGGCGATCGCTCCGACGGCGTGGTCGAGGTGGTGGTCGGCGGACGCACCCTGGACGAGCTGGAGCTGCTGGTGGGGTCGCGCTACTGGTGGGCGTATTCGCTGAGAGAGGACGAGGAGCTCGACGCCGCGGCCGGCATCGAGCTGCGCACCCTGCAGGGACAACGCTTCGCCGTGGTCCCGATCGAGGTGGTGGGCCTGGTGCGACCGCGGCCGGGCCTGACCTCCCGCGAGTGGATCTATCCCCTGCTGCCGGACCGGCTGTTCATCCGCACCGAGCCGTTCGAGCGCATGCAGCAGGCCGGACTGCGCGTCGATCGGGCCGACTGGCAGTGGGTGTTCGACGACCGGCTGGTGCACGTGGCCGACGTGGGCCGCCTGATCGCGCACCTGGAAGCGATCGAGGTGCGCATGGCGGAGATCATCCCCGGCACCGAGTACTGGCTGTCGCCGCTGGAGTTCTTTCGCGGCTTCAAGCGGATCCTGGACCAGGTGTCGCTGTTCCTGCTCTCCCTGGCGGCGCCGACGCTCGCCATGATCGTCGCCTACGTGATGCTGATGGCGGCCCTCAGCGTCGAGCAGCGCATCGCCGAGGTCGCCACGCTGCACAGCCGCGGCGCCGGGCGGCTGCAGGTGCTGGCCAGCTTCGCGCTGGAGTGGGCGGTGCTGGCCGGCGTGGCGGCGCTGGTAGGGCCGCACGTGGGGCTGATCGCCGCGCGTGCGGTGGGCTCGACCGAGGGGTTCCTGGGCTTCGCGGCGATCGCGGCCGCCGGCGCCGAT
>JAPOQV010000407.1 GCA_026710565.1 Spirochaetaceae bacterium
CGGCGTCGTGGTCGCGGCGGCCGTCGGGCTGACCCTGTACGCGCTGGCGGTGACCCCGCCAGGAGCGGCGCCCCTGGCCCGGCTGCTGACGGGCGGCGAACCGTCGCCATTCGCGGACTACGGCGTGCGCTTCGCCGCCGCGCTGGTTCTGCTCGGGCTGGGGCCGGCCACGGTCCTGCGCCTGGGCGGTGGCCGCCTGCACGAAATCGGCGTGGGCCGGGCGAAGCGCATCCGTCCGGCCGTGGTGCTGCTCGCGTGCGGGGCCGCCGCGGTGGTCGGCTACCTCTCCCGCCGCAACCCGCAGCTCGCCGCCTTCTACCCGTTCGGACGGCCCGACTCGCTGGAGCTGGCGCGCTCCCCGCTCGGCGTCGCCGCGCACGCCGCGGCGTACCTGTGCTGCTACTACCTGCCGTGGGAGCTGACCTTCCGCGGCGCGCTGCTGTTCCCGCTGGTGCCGCGCCGCGCCGCGGGGGCGCCCGCCGTGCTGCTGGCCGCCACCCCGCAGGCGCTGGCGTCCACGCTGCTGCACATCGGCCACCCGCCCGTGGAGCTGGCCGCCGCCTTTCCGTTCGGCCTGGCGCTGGGGCTGCTGGCGATCCGTACCGGGTCGATCGTGCCCGGGCTCCTCATCCACGCCGCGGCCGGCATCGCCCTGGACGTGGCGATCATGACCGGGCCCTGACGGTGCCGCGCCGACCGCTCCCGCCCGCTACGCGCGGGCCTGGCGCTCGGCAAGGTCGGCGGCGTGGTCGTACACCACCGCGCCGTCCCGGACGAACGGAACCGCCTGCGACCACAGACCGCCGTCCGCGTCCAGGATCGGCTCGGCGCTGTACTGCGTGAGGTAGGCGCGCCGCGCGCGGCCGGTCGTGTTCGGCCCGGAGCGGTGGAAATTGTAGCTCGTGAACGCCACCACCGAGCCGGCCGGAACGACCATCGGGACCCCCGGATCGTCGCCGTGGTAGCCGATCAGATCGTGTTCCGCCGCGTCGCGGACGTGATCGATGATCATCGCCCTGGTGCCGCCCCGCGAGTGGGGGAGGACGTAGACCGTCCCGTTGGACTCGTCGACGTCGTCCAGGGCGCACCAGCAGGACAGGTAGGGCCGGTGGGTGGTCTGCCGGTCGCGGTTCTTGACGTAGCCGGAGTCCTGGTGCCAGGCGAACGCGCCGCCGGTCTCGGCCGCCTTGACCACCCACTGCTCGTTGAACAGGTAGACGTCCGGTCCGAGCGCGGCCCGGCACACGCCCGCCATCACCTCGCCGTACACGAAGCGCCACAGCCGCGGGCTCAAGTGGTAGCGGTTGCTGACGAAGTAGCGGTTGCCGCGCCGGTGGATCCCCTTCCGATCGAGCCCCTCCGCGTCCATCACCGCGTCCATGTACCCCATGAAGTACGAGCACTCCTCGCGCAGCATCTGCAGCGTGTCGTCGTCGATCGCGCGCTCCAGGACCAGGTATCCCTCTTCGTGGTAGCGGTCGATCTGCTCCCGGGTGATCGCGACAGGAGGTACGGGCGGCGAGCCGGCGGTGTTCATCGCGGCTACTCGATGCATGACGAGCCGGCACGGCGTCAAGTCGCCGGTCCGGCGTGCCGACCGCCGGCGACGCATCTCTTGACGCCCACGGGCGCATGACGGCCACGCTGGACGCATGGGTCGGGAACCCGACGTGGACACGGTCGTGACCGGCGCGTCCGGGTTCGTCGGCTCCGCGTCCGCCATCCACCTGGCGGCTTCCGGACGCCGGGTGCGCGGCATCTGGTTCCGCGGCGGTCCGGAGGAGCGGATGCGCCGGCTGGCGGAGGCCGGCGTCTGCCTGCAGCGTCACGACCTGAGCGGGGATGCCGGCGCGCGCGCGGCGCTGCAGGGGGCGGCGGCCGTCGTGCACTGCGCGGGGGCGGTCAGCGACTGGGGGACGGAAGACCACTTCCGGATCCACAACCAGGAGCTCACGGCGCGCCTGTGCCGGGCGGCACGGGCGGCCGGCTGCCGCCGGTTCGTGCACGCCAGCTCGGCCGCCGTGCACGGCTTCGGCCCGCATCGCAACACCACCGAGCAGGGCCCGTTCTATCCGCCGGTGAACCCCTACCAGGAGAGCAAGCTGGCCGCCGAACGGAGCGTGCAGGCCCTCATGCCCGATGCCGTGGTGCTGCGCCTTGGCAACGTCTACGGTCCCGACGACACCACCAGCTTCTACCGCATTCTGCGCGCGGTCGAGCGCGGGCTGCCCGCCTTCACCGACGGCGGCCGCCACCTGACGTGCCCGGTGTACGTCGACGACGTCTCGCGTTCATTCGAGCTGGCGCTGGAGACCGAAGCGGCGGCCGGCGAGGTGCTGCTGGTGACCGGGGGAGAGTGCGTGCGCTGGCGGCAACTCCTCGGTCACGCGGCGGCACTGCTGGGGCGGCAGCCGCCGCGCTGGCCGGTGCCCGCGTGGGCGGCGCTCCCCGCGGCGCGGATGTTCGAGTGCCTGTACCGCGCCGTCCCGGCGGCCGGCGAGCCGCCGCTGACCGTCTACCGGGTGGCGCAGACCGCGCACGACTATCACTTCTCGATCGCCCGCGCGCGGGCGGTGCTTGGCTTCGCGCCGGCGACCGGCTACCGCGAAGGGATCGAGCGGACGGTGCGGGCCTACCGGCTACGGTGAAGCGGCGCGGCCGGCGCGGTATTCGGCCAGGGCCTCGACCACGATCTCGAAGGCGCGCTCGTCCACGACCGGCCCCACCATCGGTTCGAAGCCCTGCTGAAGAACCCGCCACTCGGCCGCCTGTTCGGCCGTGGGCTGGTGGATGGTCAGGCCGAAACGGCGCATGAGCTCGACGGCCACGCGCTCGGCGGCAAGCACCTCCGCGGTCGCCTCCGTGCCGATCTCCTGCACGGCCGCAAGGAACTGCGGCCGCAGGTCCTCGGGAAACCGTCTCCACGTGCGCGCGGAGATCAGCATCGCGCCATAGAACGGGGCGATCTCCAGCGCGTTCATGTGCGTGGCGACGCCGAACCACTGCATGGGCGCGACGATCAGCGGGGTGTTCAGCACCGCGTCGACCAGCCCGGTCTGCAGGCCCAGCATCAGCTCCGTGGCCGGGACCTCCGCGATCCGGAAGCCCGCGGCCTGCCACGCCGACACGACGCCGGGATCGGCGTCCGGAACGTTGAGCTTCTGCCGCTGCAGGTCGGCCGGGGTGAGGGTGGGCTCGCGGGTGAAGAAGTGCACCCAGCCGGCCGCCGTCCACAACAGCATCTTGAAGCCGCGGCGCTCGAACTCCTCCTCGATCAGAGGGCGGAGCCGCTCGGTGGCATGGGCCACCTCCTCCTCGTTCTCGAACAGGAACGGCATGCCGAGCGCCAGCACGCCGGGATACACGCTGGCCAAGCCGATCGCGGAGATGGCGGCGGCGTCCAACTGCCCGGTACGCATCTTGCGGAGCATGTCCGTCTCGTCGCCGGCCACGCCGCCGGGGAAGACGGTGACCTCGATGTCGCCGCAGGGAAGCCGGTGGCACTCGGGGACGAAATGCTGCAACGAAATTGCCTAAAACGTCTACATACGAGCCACAGGTGAAAAA
>JAPOQV010000408.1 GCA_026710565.1 Spirochaetaceae bacterium
GACGTGTGGAAATCGAAAGATGGCGTGAGTTGGGAGCTTGTCGCGTCAACCGTACCCTGGCAGGATCGCGGCAACCAGATGGTCACTGCCTTCGACGGCTCGATCTGGGTCATGGGTGGCCAGGCCAGCGTACCCGCCCAGACCAACTTCGTGGCGGACTTGAAGGCTGGGAAACCGTCTCCCCCGGCGCCTCCACCGTTGCGCGACGTCTGGCGGACACAGGACGGTCTGAGCTGGGAGCTGGTGACCGACAGCGCGCCATGGGCCCCCAGGGGTATGATCACCGGCGCGAATGGCGGCGTGCCTGTTCTCCACGATCGAATGTGGATCCTGGGCGGAGGATACGTTGGGACGGGCGGGACCACGCTGAGTTCGCTGCGATACGACCTCGAGCAGCAGCCAAGACTGAAGACGCGCCTGTACCACAACGATGTGTGGTCGTCGGCAGACGGACGCGAATGGACCTGTCACGTGGCGGAGGGAGAAGCTCCCTGGCCGGCACGATCCTATCACGATACCGCGGCGTGGGACGGTAAGCTCTGGGTGTTGGGAGGCCACCGAGGAGTGGCGGACCACCCATCTGAGGTTTGGACCGAGGGCAATCGCAATGACGTGTGGTATTCCGCGGACGGCGAACATTGGGAGGAACTGACACACACGCCCTGGAGCCGGCGCCACGCATGTGCCGTTCACGTCCACCGGGATGCTCTGTTTCTCGCAGCGGGAAGCGCGGTAACCATCTCGGCGGAGCAGGTAGAGCTGAGCAAGCGCGACTTCACTCACCGCGTTGAGTGTGCGTGGCGTCCGGGGGACGTGTGGCGCCTGGATCGCACAGCCGCCTCCGGGCGGCCGTGACGGTGGCAGAGGCGGAGTGAGAAAGTTCAGGAGGACGCTGGCGCCTCCGGATGCCACGCGATCACTCCCTGGTCGAGGCGCAGGTGGTCGAACAGCGGCTTCACCGCGTCCGGCAGGGCCGCGAAGGCCGCTTCGTCGAGCGGCTTGATCTCCACCGGACGGTAGCCGAGCCCCTCGGCACGCGTCTCGTAGTCCGCGAGTCCGGGGATCATGCTGGTGACGTCCAGCCACCACGGCACGTACTGGATGTCGAGCCAGAGGCGCCGTTCGGCGCCCGCGTTGGCGGTGGTCCGGTGCCACAGGCGGCTGTCGAACGCCAGCACGCTCCCCGCAGGGACCTCCGGGAGCATCTGCGAAGCGATCTCCGCGTCGGCGGCGTAACCGGGAGCGACGGCCGGATTGTCGTGCGTGCGGTGGCTGCCGGAGGCGATCAGGGTGGCCCCTGCGTCCGCGCGAGCATCGGTGAGCATCCACAGCGTGGTGACCGCCATGGCCAGGTCGCCGTACGGCACGGCCACCCGATGGCGGTCCTCGCCGGAGAACGGCCAGTCGGCGTGCCAGCCGCTGCCGGCGGCGCCGGGGTCGGCCGCGAAGGCGTCGGTCCTGGCGATGCGCGACTCGGGGCCGAACATGCCCTCGGCGATCGCCGTGAGCCGCTCGTCGACCAGATAGGGGGCGAACGAACGGTCGCAGGCGATCACGCCGCGCAGCTCGGAACGGCCGCCCAGGGTGGCGGAGACTCTGTCGCGCACCGTGGCCAGCTCGTCCCGCGGGATGACGCCGTCGATCACGCACCAGCCCTCGGTCCGCACGCGGCGGAGCGCCTCCTCGGCGCCGACGGTGTGATCCCCGTCGGAACCGCTCATGCCGCCCGGACCTTCTGGCCGATGACGATGTGGCGCAGCAGCGGCTTCACCGGGTCCGGCAGCGACTCGTACTGCTCCGGCGTGATCGGGATCACGTCGTCGGCGCGCAGCCCGCGCTCGGCCGCCCCTTCCTCGTACTGGCGGATACCGGCGGTCAGCACGTGGATGTTGTACCACCACGGCGCGTAGCGGACCGCCATCCCGACGCGCGTGCGGTCGCTGATGTTGTCGCCGTTGGTGTGCCAGATGCGGCTGTCGATCATCAGCACGTCGCCCGGATCCATGTGCGGCTGCAGCTCGGACGGAACCGGCTCGTGCTCGCCGTAGCCGTTGTCGCCCGAGGGGGTGTTCCCGAAGCGATGGCTGCCCGGGACGATCGCGGTGCCGCCGGTGGCGGCGCTGAACTCGGTCAGTGCCCAGAGGGTGGTGATGTGCATCGACGCGTCGATCGGATACGGGTGCAGGACCTTCTGGTCCTGCCGCAGGCTGAACGGCCAGTCCCCGTGCCAGTTGGCGCGGCCGTAGCCGGGCGCGGTGACGATGCCGTGCGTCATGGAGATGCGCACCGGCGTGCCGAGCCGCGCGTGGGCCACGCCGAGCAGCCGCTCCTCGGCGACGTAGGGCGCGAACGCCTGCGTCTTGGCGATCAGCCCGCCGATGCCGATCCGCGGCTTGTCCGCGTCCCGCTCCCGCCGCGACACCTCAAGCACGGCCTCGCGCACGCCGGCTACCTCGCCCGGCGGGATTACCGAATCCAGGACGCACCACCCCTCGACGGAGACCCGCCTGATCGCCTCGTCAACGCTCACTCGCGGCATGTTCTCCCCTCGCCTGTTTCGCCCGTGCCGGGCAACCGCGCGCACGGTAGCACGGCCGGCGAGCCCTCCGGCAGCGGTGCGGGCTGGCGGAACCGGAAGCTCTCGCGGCCGCGGAACCATCCGCCCGTCGCCATCGCCGCCGCGCCATCTCTTTCTTTCTTGGCGGTTGAGACATTCGTACAACAATCCCGCGCCACCCTTGTCGTAACGAGGCACAGCGTCCTCGAACTACACGGGGGAACCCCAGGAGGAGAACATGATGTTTCTCACGAACAGGAAGCTGCTGCTGACGGCAGCATTGGGCGCCTGCATGGCGCTGGGAGCGGTGGTTTGGGTAGCCGCCGACAGGGGCACCGGCGAGGAGTCGGGCACCAGGCTCACCCTGACCCAGACCTACGACACGGTCCGCGGCGGGGCGCGCCTGATCCTGAGCTACGACCAGGCGGCCAAGGCGTTCATCGGCACGGTGGAGAACACCACCGACGCCACGCTGGATCGGGTTCGGGTCGAGGTACACCTCTCCAACGGCGTGGAGCTCGGCCCCACGACACCGAAGGACCTGGCGCCCGGCGAGCAGATGGCCGTGCGGCTGGATGCGGCCGGGCAGAACTTCACCGGCTGGACGCCGCACGCGGAAGTCGGCGGCGGTGAAGGCGGCGGCGAGCACGGCGTGGGCCACGAAAGCGGCGGCGAGCGCATCGCAGAAGGCGGCGAGGAGTCCGGCGCTACCCTGGCCCTGGACCAGGTCCACGACACGGTGCGTAACGGCGCCCGCCTCATGATGGGCTATGACCAGTCCGTGAACGCGTTCTTCGGCGCGGTGCTGAACACCACCGACACGACGCTGAGTCAGGTGCGGGTCGAGGTGCATCTGTCGAACGGCATCGAGCTCGGCCCCACCAGGCCGATCGACCTGCCACCCGGCCGGATGTTCGCGGTGCAGATGGGTGCACCGGGCCAGGGGTTCACGGGTTGGACGCCGCATGCGGAAGTCGGTCCGCAGTTCTTCGGTGGTGAGGGCGGCGGCGAGCACGGCGCGGGCGGCGAACGCGGCGGTGAGCACGGTTCCGGCGGCGAACGCGGGACGGGCTGAGGCCACGGGACAGGACGCAATCAGCGTACCCGCAGCGGACGCGGCGCTCGCGAGGGCGCCGCGTCCGCTCTGCATGTGCGCCTGCCGGAGCCGGGTTAGGATGACCCGGTGACCCGGCGCAGACTGCCCATCGGGGTGCAGACGTTCCGCACGTTGCGCGAGCGGGACTGTTACTACGTGGACAAGCACGTGCGGTTCACCTTCCTCACCGGCGTGAGCAAGTTCGGGTGGCGGAGCTGGCGCCGCCGGGCTCGGCGCTCGCGCAGCTACGGGAGCGCCGCTACGCGGACAAGTACCGAGGGGCACGGTGAGCCGATCCACCTGATCGGTGTGGAGCTCAGCCGCGAGACGCGCAACGTGACCGCCCTCGAGCTGGCCGACGGCTGGATATGCCGCGACCTGATCGACTTCCGGCGCATGCTGCTGCCGGAAGATCAAGGTGCGAACGGCGTGCTCCCCGCATCGGCCAAGGTCGAGGGACCCGATTGAGCTCCGCTACGACGGCCGCGCGCGTGACCGTCGAGAACGGCAACTGGGGAGCGACGAGCCTCAGATCCATACACGCCGTTCTGACGTCCGCGACCGAGGTTCTTTCCGACGCATTCGGGCGAGCACCCGACGCTCCGATACGGGTGGCGCCCCGGAATCGCGACCCTCGGGTATTCAACGGTAAGCGACCGTACCAGGTCAGACTCAGCGCACGGGATCGGTACTGGAGCCAGTACGTGTACCAGTTCTCGCACGAGCTCTGCCACGTCTTGACCAACTTCGATCGTCACAAGGGGCACAGGCACCGATGGTTCGACGAGAGCCTCTGCGAGCTCGCGTCTCTGTTCGTGCTCCATCGTCTGGCCGAGCTCTGGAAAGAGAGTCCACCGGAGGCCATTCCCGACGCTGCCGGATTCGCGTTCAATCACCAGACCTACGCCGAGCGTATCTCGGCCAGCTATCCTCGTCCGAGCCGTGATGAATTTTCCGAGTGGTTTGCCGGAGTGCTCCCCAAACTCGAAGCCGACCCGTACGCACGCGAGTTGTGCGGAACGATCGCAGTCGGGCTGCGAGGTGCGTTCCAAGCCGACCCGACACTCTGGCAGGACTGCGGCCACCTGAATCACTGGGACCCGAATGCAGATCCGGCGTTCAGGGACTACCTCGACTCGTGGGGCTCATGTCTGCGCGAGCGTGACATCGAACCGCGCGCGGTCGGGCTGGTCAGGAAGCTGCTGCAGATCCGATAGCTCGACTATTGATTCTCCGCTGCGAGCCACACCGCAGGCAGGCGTCTCTCCGGCATCGGCCGGCTGGTGTCCACCGACCTGGCGTGAGCGTCCCGCGGCATCGCCGAGCACGAGGTCACGGGAGACGACGTGGTCCCACGGCAGCCCGCCCTCGGTGTCGCAACGGATGAAGAAGATGTGGTATTCGCCGTCGTGGAAGAACGGGATGGTGTCGCATATCCTGCCGCGCGCGGGACGGAAGTGCAGCGGCGAGCTCGGATTGGCAGCGACCGGGACTCCGACCGGTCGGGCCGCCATCAGGCGTTTGCGCCAGCAGTGGTCACCTTGACCGGCACGCCGGCGGCCAGCGTCAGGGTCAGGCGGCCCCCGTCCACCGAGTGCTCGGGCGCCGCTCCCCGCCCCTCGCGGCTCAGGCTGTAGAGCGCGAGCTGCCGTCCGCGAAGCCCCGGCGGCAGCGTCCACTCCCGGCGCCCGCCGCGCAGGCTGTAGCAGTACACACTGTCGCCGAGCGGCACGAAGCGGTCATCGCCGTCGGCGACCACCACGTCGCCCCAGGTCACGCGAAGATGGTCCGGCCCGTCGATGCACACCTCGGATTCCACGCCGCCGGCGAAGCGAATCCGCGCTCCGTCGCCCTCTTTGTCCCACGACAACATCTCGCGCTCCAGGTAGAACAGGTTGAGCAGCGATCCCCGGTAGATCCGATCCACGATGGCGTCCCAGTTGTCCAGGAACGACAGGGTCGCCCGCGTCTGCTCGTGCAGCCATGGAAAGTACTCCAGGAACTGCTCGCTGCCGAGCGAGGAGCGGCTGACCGGACGGTACGTGATGTCCTGGTGGATGGACTTGCAGATGCCGAAGTCCATGGTCGTGGCGCCGCCGTAGTGGTCGCCACGGCCGCCGCCCATCACCTTGCGGTGGAAGATCTGCCGCGAGAGGTCGCTCGCGTCGTGGTGCCAGAACGCGGCGTTCAGCAGCGTCGGGTCGATCGGCAGGCCGTTGTACCCCTCCCCCGACACGCTGATGCCGCGGTCGCGGAGCCACTCCACGATCGGCAACATGCCGCAGACCAGCTCCTCGGTCACGCCGATGCCGTCCGGGTCCGCATTCGGCTCGCAGTTGGTCAGCCGGATGTTGTCCATGTGGATCGTCCGCTCAACCGGGATCACCCGCATCATCGCCTCCAGGCGGCGGAAGATCGCCCCGCTCTCCACGTCGCGGGTGTGGCTGATGCCGGCGATGACCGACTCGTCCCAGGCCTCGCCGTCCTCGTCCCACACCGTGCCGTGCGGATCGTAGCGGCGGCCCAGGAGCGCCTCGTCGTAGTCCTTGCTGGTGCGGTGGGCATCGTCGATGTTCGTGTGGTAGCTGAGCAGCCCGCCCAGCTCCTTGCACGTCGCCGCCAGCGCGCGCATCTCCTCCGGGGTGCCGATGTTGTGGTTGTACAGGTCGAGCGCCGGGTAGGCGGCTTCGGGCTGCTGCCCGTTCCAGTTGACGACGAAGGCGGCCTGCGGCAGGCCGTCGGTCACGTGGTGGATCGAGCGGATGATCCGCTCGCACTCCTCGATCGTCGCGGTGACGCCCACCTTGGGATAGTGGCCGCTCATGTCGCAGAGGATCTTGTACCAGAGCGACGTGCGGTACACGGAGTCGCCGTCGGGCAGGCGG
The DNA here is from genome assembly GCA_026710565.1 of Spirochaetaceae bacterium. The sequence goes on from JAPOQV010000408.1 coordinate 6,539, forward strand.
CGGTTGACCCACAGGCGGTAATCGCTGGCGTTCACCCGTCCGTCCTGGTTGAGGTCGCCCAGGAAGACGATGTCCGCCTCCAGCGGAGGCACCACACGGTCGCGCACCCGATGACGGTACTCGCCCAGGTGAATCTCGCACCGCCCCCCGGCGATCCGGTGCGCCTGCGGAAACAGCGGGTAGTTGGAGTGCAGGAAGGCGCAGACCGAATCCGGCTGGTAGAGCGCGCCGTAGATCAGCGGCACGGGCTCGGACTCGTCCGGCGCGTCGCGGACCGCGCTGTCGGCGTCGCGCAGCCACATCTTTCCCATCGCCCTGTCGTCGGGCTCGGTCGTGAACATGCGAAAGAAGCGAAACGTCGGGTCTTCGCAGACCAGCATCGGCGTGTCCACCCACTCCAGGCTGGCGAGCGGCGTACGGTCATCCTCGATGCCCTGCATCCGTAGCGAGAGCGCGGCTCCGGCAACGGTGAACACCAGTTCGAACGCGACTCCCTGGTCCGGAACCGCGACGCGGTAACGGCGTCCGCCAGGAATGGCGCGCGGCACGACCTCCAGGTCGCTCATGCGGAACTCGGCGCCGTTCACGCGCAGCGTCCCGTCGTGGCTGCCTGCAAAGGCGCGGCCGGTGGCGTGGTGGCGATACCCGCGCACCAGCGGAAGGTTCGGATCCAGCTCTACCTGCAACTCCGGGCTCTCGAGGATTACCGGCGTGTCGTTCCTGTCATCCTGCACGATGTGCGACCTCCTGCGCGGCCTCTGTGTATACGTCGACGCTGTTTCCGGCAAGCCGCGGTCCAAACGACGGGCTGCTGCTATGCTCGACACCGAGACGATGCAATGGGCTGAGGTCGTGCGGCGGACACGCGCCGGCGAGGATGCCGTTACCGAGTTCAAGCGCGGCATCGGGGACATGCGGGCGGTCGGGAGGACGCTGTGTGCGTTCGCGAACGGCGCCGGTGGCCTCCTGGTGCTCGGCATCGACGACGCCGGAGCGATCGTCGGCGTCTCGGCAAGCTCCGAGGCGGTTCAGGAGCGGTTGACCGGGCTGCTGCACACCGGTTGCGGGAAACCGATCTCGGCTCAGTGTGGACGCCATGACACCGCGGGCGGATGGGTGCATTGGATCGACGTACGCCGCCACCAGCGCGGCTACGAGCCGTTCATGTATGACGGACGCTTCTGGGTCCGGCGAGGCCGGGCCACGGTGGCGCCCTCTCCCTCGGAGCTGCAGGAGCTGCTCAACGCGTTCGGCTTCGTGCTCACCGAGCAGCAGATCGTGCCCGCGGCACATCTGGACGACATCGACTTCGGCGCCGTGCGCTCGTTCATGCAGGCTCAGGGCCTCGACACCGAGCAGACGCCGCAGCCGGCGCGTGAGGATGACCTGCAGAACGCCAGCGTGATCGACGAGCTGGACGGCGCGTTGCGGCCCACGCTCTACGGGCTGATGGTGTTCGGCAGGGACCCGCAGGCGTATCCGCACACCCTGAGTCTGTTCGTGCAGTGCGCCGCGTACGGCGGCACGGACCAGGCGGCAGAGGTTCTGAGCGCGGGGGAGGCCAAGGGGCGTCTTGCGGATCAGGTCAACCGCGCCATGGGCTGGTTCCGCAGTCTGGGCCGCAGAGAGGCGTACGAGGGGCTCCGTCGCCGGGACATTTCCCCGCTACCGGAACGTGCGCTGCGAGAGGCGCTGGTCAACGCGGTCATCCACCGGGACTACGCCATCAGCGGGTCGCAGACCATGCTGGAAGTGTTTGCAGACCGGGTCGTGGTGACCAGCCCCGGCGCACTGCCGAATCACATGACGGTCGAGCAGGCGCGCAGCGGCGGCGCCCCGCGCTCAAGGAACGAAATGATGGCCAACGCCATGGTAGTCGCCGGCCTCATGGAACGTCGCGGGCGCGGCTGGCTGACGATGCGGCATGCCATGCGGGATTTCAACGGCACGGAGCCCGAGCTGGCCAGCGACCAGCACAACCGCTTCGTGCGCGTGACGTTCCACCTGCAGCGTGCGACCGACCGTGGTTGACCCCACCCGTCGGGTGCTCGACCGTCCGGCCGGCGGCGACTGAGTGGCGGCATCCATGGAGACCCGGCCGGACATCCTGCTCGCCGACTTCGAGGGTGACGACTGGGGCGGTTGGACGGCCGAAGGCACCGCCTTCGGCCCCGGGCCCGCGCGCGGCCCCCTGCGGGGTCAGGTGGAGGTCACCGGCTACCTCGGCGACGGCTACGCCTCCAGCTTCCACGGCGGCGACCCGGCGCTGGGCCGGCTGATCTCACCGCCGTTTACGGTGCGGCGCCGCTACCTGAGCTTCCTGATCGGCGGCGGCCGGCGCACCTACTACGGCAACAACGACCCCGGGTACGTCGCCCTCAACCTCGTCCACGATGGGCACGTCGTGCGCACGGCGCCGCGCAGCCAGTGGGAAGCGGACGGTTCCGAGCACCTGGCATGGGACTGGTTCGACCTTGCCGACCTGACAGGAAGGCAGGTCAGGGTGGAGATCGTCGATCAGCACACCGGCCCCTGGGGCCACATCCTGGTCGACCAGATCGCGCAGACCGACACGCCACCGCTCCCGCTGCCGTCATTCGCGGAGCTCCGGTTCCGGGCCGGGCACCGGTTCCTGAACCTTCCCGTCGGCCTGCGGTCACCCTTTCGGGAGATTCAGCTCACCGGCAGGGGGCGGACGGTCGCATCCAACACCGTATGCCTGGCGACAGGCACTCCGGACTTCTGGGTGCCGGTCGACCTGTCGGCCTGGAAGGGGATGGAACTCACGCTGCGCATCGAGGAGCTCGACGATACCGCGGCGCCGCCGGCCGCGGACCTCCTGGCGGCCGTGCGCATCGGCGACCGGATGGTCGGCTGCGACGATCTGTACCGGGAGCCCGGCCGCCCGCTCCTCCACTACTCGCCCCGCCGCGGCGCGTCCTCGGACGCCAACGGGCTGGTCTGGTTCGGCGGCGAGTGGCACCTGCACTACCAGCACGTGCCGTGCAACGTCTCGCCCGGCAACATGAACTGCAACTGGGGCTGGGGCCACGCGGTCAGCCGCGACCTGGTGACGTGGGAAGAGCTTCCCGACACGCTCTGGCCCGACGAACGGGGGGTGGCCGTCTCCGGCTCGTGCGTCGTCGACCACCACAACTCGTCCGGCCTGGGCAGCCCCGGCCGCCCGCCGATGGTGATCTTCTACACCGCCTACGGCGGCTCCAACCGACTGTCGCACGGCCGATCGGTGGACGTCTGCATCGTCTACAGCATCGATCGTGGGCGCACCTGGCGCCCCCACGACGGCAACCCGGTCATCGGCAACATCGACCGCGGCAACCGCGACGCGAAGGTGTTCTGGTACCAGCCGGGCGGGCAGTGGGTCATGGTGCTGTACATCCACAACGACGTGCACTTCATCCTGACCTCCACCGACCTGCTGCACTGGCAGTTCCAGAGCCAGGTGCCCGGCATGCACGAGTGCCCGGAGCTCTTCGAGCTGCCCGTTCAGGACGAGCCGGGAACGAGCAGGTGGGTGTTCTTCGGCGCGAGCTGCGACTACTACCTGGGCGCATTCGACGGCACCCGCTTCGTTCCGGAGACGGACATCATCCGCTTCAAGTACACCGACGGCAGCCTGTACGCATCACAGACCTTCAACGACGCGCCGGACGGCCGCCGCATCCTCGTGGCCAAGGGCCAGGTGAGCGGTCTGAACCCGATGCTGAACAGCCTCATCACGTTCCCGATCGAGTTGACCCTGCGGCGCACGGACGAGGGTCTGCGGATCCATCAGAACCCGGTGGCCGAGCTCGACCGCCTGCGGACCGCGGTGAGCGGAGCGGACGGGACCATCGTGAGCGACGACGAGCCGCTCTCGATCCAGCCCGCGGGCAGGCTCCTGGACATCGAGCTGGAGCTGACGCCGGCCGGCGCCGGCGCCCTCACGCTGGAGATCCTGGGGAAGGAGATCCGGCTCGACCTGCGGAGGATGGAGCTGCAGTTCCACGAGGAGCTGGAGGACAACGACGTACGGGCGCCGCTGGCGCCGGTGGACGGCCGGCTGGACCTGCGGCTGCTGGTCGACACGATCTTCCTGGAGATCTTCAGCGCGCGCGGCCGCTACTACACGCCGGTCCGCTGCGCCTTTCCGCAGGCCGCCGGCGCCGTACGACTGCGGACCGCCGGCGGGGCCGTGCGCGTGGACCGCATGCGGGTCCACGAGATGCGGTCGATCTGGGAGGCACCCGCCGAGCCGGACCCTCAAGCCTGATCGGCGAGCGTCACCTTGTAGGGCACGTACGGCGGCATCCAGTGGAAGTCGATGCGGTCGTGCTCGATCCGGTACTTCCAGCGGGCGGGCAGCGCCTCGTCGTGCTCCTCGGGGCCGTCACGGGTCAGCATGACGATCCGCAACGGCTTTCCGTGCCATTCGGCCGGCAGGACAAAGCTCTGCCGGTCGCCGACCGGTGAATAGAGGTACAGGGAGTCTCCGAGCGGGATGCAGCGCGTGTCGTTGTCCCTGGCGATCACCATGTTGCCGCGCACCACGGTCATGGTATGCCGGGACGTGATGTCCACGACGGTGCCGTCGTCGTACTCCATGTGGATATCGTCCGGCCAGGTGCCGCGGGCCACCACCATCTCGCGCTCCAGGAAGTACAGGTAGAGCAGCGTGCCCAGGTAGATCCGATCGACGATGCCGCGCCAGTCCTCCAGGTAGCTGACCTCGAACTCGCGGCGCGTATACGAGAAATCGACATGGATGTTCGAGCCGATCCCGTAATCGCGCGCATACAGCTCGCCGAAGTGGCGGCCGGGGCCGCCGCCGACCATCTTGCGGTGCAGCATCTGCCGGCCGATGAGGCCGCAGTCGTAGTGGAACCATCCGGAGAACAGCAGCGGCCCGTCGATCGGCATGCCGTTCGTGCCTTCCGTGGTGAGCGTGATGCCCTTCTCCTTGAGCCACTCCGCCATGGGCAGCAACCCGCAGTAGAGCTCCTCCAGCTCGCCGATGCCGTCAAAGTCGCGGCCGGCCGTGTTGCAGACGCGGGTGTTGTCGACGTGCAGGGTCCTGGCCACGGGGACCTCTTGCATCATCGCTTCGATGCGCCGCCGGAAGTGCCCGAGCTCCCAGTCCAGGGTGTGCACGACGCCGCAGGGACGCCCGCCGTCGCTCGGGTCCCAGTCCATGGCCGTCATGTACGACGGGTCCCAGTCCGGGCTGTCGGGATAGGCGTCGTCGATGTTGATGTGATAGCTGACGGTGGTGTCGTAGCGGCGCTCGCACTCGTCGATGGCCCGCAGCAGACGGTGCTTGCCGCCGGCCCGGGCATTGACCTGGTCGATCGACGGGTACCGGTCGTCGTGGCCCTGGTATTGCCAGCCGGCCATGTAGATGAGCTGGGGAATGCCGTCGGCAACGTTGTGGATGGCGCGGACGATCTCGACCATCTGCGGGAACGTGGTGAACACCTGGTCGTTCTTGACGGTCACGAAGGTCTTGTAGGAGATCGTCGAGCGGTACAGTTCGTCCGCGTCCGGCAAGGTGCGGTTCACCCAGAGCGCCCAGTCGCTCCAGTCGACGGTCCCGTCGCCGTTGTAGTCCTGCAGGAACGCCACCTTCACGTCGAGCGGCAGCATCGTCCGCGAGCGCACCCGGTAGCGGTAGTCGTTGAGGGAGATGGAGTAGCCGTCGGCTCCGTTGGCATGGCGCTCCGGCAGCAGCGGGAAGTTGCTGTGCACGAAGGCGCACAGCCGGTCGGGGTGGTAGAGGCAGCCGCGCATCACGTCGCACGCGGCATCGTCGCCGCCGACCGAGCCAAAGTGCTCGCGCCACCACTTCTTGCCGTTTTCGCTAGGTTCGGAGACAGCGATGCGGGCGTACCGGTACTCCCGGTCGGTGACCTGCAGAATCGGCGAGCCACCGAAGCCGAGCGTCTCGAGCGGACCGGAGATGCCGTCGATACGCATCCGCAGGCAGTCGGTCTCCAGGTCGAACCGGCAGTCGAACGAAATCTCGCCGCACGTGGCGTGGAACGCCGCAGACGTCGGCGTTGCCGATCGATCGAGGGTCAGGTCCCTCCACGGCACCGACGTGCCGTTGATCGTCAGCGGCGTCGGGTACGGGTCCCCGAGCAGCGTCTCGCCGGTGGCGAGGTGGGCATACGACGCGACGACGGGAATCCCGTCGTGGAGCTGCACGCGCAGCGTCCCGTTCTCGATCAGCATGCGTCAGGCCTGCGCGGGCTCGGCTGTCTGTTCCGCCAGCGTCACCTTGTACGGCACGTAGGTCGCCATCCAGTGGAAGTCGATGCGGTCGTGCTTTACGTGGTAGTGGGCGTCGGCCGGCAGCGCGAAGTCGTGCTCCTCGACGCCGTCCCTGGACAGCATGACGATCCGAAGCGGCTTTCCGTGCCATTCGGTCGGCAGGCCGAAACTCTGCCGGTCGCCGACCGGCGAATAGATGTACAGGGCGTCTCCCAGCGGGACGCAGCGCGTGTCGTTGTCCTTGGCGATCACCATGTCGCCACGCTTGACGGTCATGGTGTAACGGGAGGTGATGTCCACGACGGTGCCATCGTCGTACTCCATGTGGATATCGTCCGGCCAGGTGCCGCGGCACACCACCATCTCGCGCTCCAGGAAGTAGAGGTAGAGCAGCGAGCCCAGGTAGATCCGGTCGACCATGCCGCGGAAATCCTCAAGATAACTGACCACGACATCCCGTCGCCCGTACGCGAAGTCGACGTGGATGTTCGAGCCGATCGCGTAGTCGCGCGCGTACAGCTCGCCGAAGTGGCGGCCGGCGCCGCCGCCGACCATCTTGCGGTGCAGCATCTGCCGGCCGATCAGACGGCAGTCGTAGTGGAACCACCCGGAGAACAGCAGCGTGCCGTCGATGGGCATGCCGTTCGTACCCTCGGTGGTGAGGCTGATGCCCTTTTCCTTCAGCCACTCCGCCATGGGGAGCAGGCCGCAGTAGAGCTCCTCCAGCTCGCCGATGCCGCCGAAGTCACGGCCGACCGTGTTGCAGATGCGGGTGTTGTCGACGTGCAGGGTCTGGGGGACGGGCACCATCCGCATCATCTCTTCCATGCGCCGCCGGAAATGGCCGAGCTCCCAGTCCAGCGTATGCACGACGCCGCATGGTTTGCCGCTCTCGGCCGACATGTACGACGGATCCCAGTCCGGGCTCTCGGGATAGGCGTCGTCGATGTTGATGTGATAGCTGACGGTCGTGTCGTAGTCCCGCTTGCACTCGTCGATGGCCCGCAGCAGACGGTGCCTGCCGCCGGGCCGCGGGTTGATCCGGTCCATGGTCGGATAGTTGTCGTCGTGGCCCTGGTTCTGCCAGCCGACCAGGTAGATGAGCTGCGGGATGCCGTCGGCGACGTTGTGGATGGCGCGGACGATCTCCATCATCTGCGGGTAGGTGGTGAACACCTGGTCGTTCTTGAGCGTCAGGAAGATCTTGTAGGATATGGTCGAGCGGTACAGCTCGTCGGCGTCCGGCAGGGTGCGGTTGACCCAGAGCGCCCAGTCGCTCCAGTCCATGATGCCGTCGCCGTTGTAGTCCTGCAGGAACACCACCTTCACGTCGAGCGGCCACATCGTCCGCGAGCGCACCCGGTAGCGGTAGTCGTTGAGGGCGACCGAGTAGCCGTCGGCACCGTTGGCATGGCGCTCCGGCAGCAACGGGAAGTTGCCGTGCACGAAAGCGCACAGCTTGTCAGGGTGGTAGACGCAACCGTGCATCACGTCGCACGCGTCGCTGTCGCCGCCGACCGCGCCGAAGTGCTCCCGCCACCACTTCTTGGCGATCTCCCTGTCCTCCTCGAACGAGATGCGGGCGTACCGGTACTCCGGGTCGCTCACCTGGAGCAACGGCGAGCCGCCGAAGCCGAGCGCATCGAGCGGACCGGATATGCCGTCGATGCGCAGCCGCAGGCAATCCGTCTCCAGGTCGAACCGGTAGTCGAAGGAGACCTCGCCGTACGTGACGCGGAACGCCGCGGACGTCGCCGTTGCCGATCGGTCGAGGGTCACGTCGGTCCAGGGGACTGTGGCGCCGTTGATCGTCAGCGGCGTCCGAACCGGGTCGCCGAGTAGCGTCTCGCCGGTGGGGAGATGGGTGTACGACGCGACGACCGGGATCCCGTCGTGGAGCTGCACGCGCAGCGTCTCGTTCTCAAGCAGCATGGGTCAGGCACCTGCCGCGCAGGAGTCGCGGGATGTTGTCCTCATCGGGGAATTGGAACACGATGGCTGCCGATGGGCAACGCGGCGGCGACGGAGCGGTTGACGGCGTACCGCCGCACCGTGGACGCCTTGCGACGCGAGGTGCGCTCCGACCCGTGGTACCCGCGCTACCACTTGGCGGCGCCGTTCGGCTCCGCCGGAGACACCCACCCGATCTACGCCGGCGGCCGCTATCACCTGACCTATCAGCACAGCTACGCGCCGGACTTCCGGGCCATGCACGGCCCCTGTCAGTGGGGGCACGCGGCCAGCGCCGACCTGGTGACCTGGACCCACTACCCGCCGGCGCTCACGTCCCCCGAGCACGGAGTCGCCGCGGACCGACACCTCTGGTCCGGCAACCTGATCGCGCACGAAGGCAGGGTGTACGCCTTCTACACGATCGAGAATCGGGACGTGTACCTTGCGGTCAGCGACGGGGAGGATCTGCAGGACTTTCGGGCGCATCACGCCAACCCCGTCGCCACCCTCCCCGCCAACCACGAAGACCTGGGCATCCCGTACGACCCGGAGCGCGCCGACGAACACCTGATGGGCATGCGCGACCCGTGGGTGTGGCACGAACGCGACCGCTTCTGCATGGCCGTAGGCTCCGGCCGGCGCGAGAAGCGCGGCGGCATGGTGCTGCTCTACGAGTCGCCCGACCTCTACGAGTGGCGCTACCGCGGCATCCTGTGGTCGGCCACCGACCCCGAGGGAGAGGGTATCTACTTCGAGTGTCCGTGCGTGGTGCCCCTCGACGACGGCCGGCACCTGCTCAGCAACCTCAGCCACCGCAAGTACATGGTCGGCACGGTCCGCGACGGCCGGTTCGTCGAGGAGCGGCGCGGCTTCGCCGATCACGGCCACAACTTCCTGGTCTCGGTCCTGACCCGCGACGATGCGGGACGGCTGTTCATGTGGGGCTGGATCCCGGACAAGCAGCGGCGCACGAACGACCCGGACATCCGCTGGGCCGGCGTGTTCACGGTGCCGGGCGAGTTCATCCCCTATCGGCAGGGCACGTTCGACGTGGTGCCTGCCCGCGAGATCGCCGCGCTCCGCCGCAACCACCGCCGGTGGGCCGATCGCACGTTCGCCGTCGGCGAGGTCTTGGACCTCGGCACCCTGGGCTCATCCGTGGAGATCGCGCTGGCCGTGGACCCGGGGTCGCCGGACGACCTGGAGTACCGCGACTTCTCCTGCGGCCTGCGCATCGCCGACGGACCGTTCGCCTGCGAGGTGACCTACTCCACCGCCGACGGACAGCTCCGCATGCTCACGCCGGAAAACGAGTACACCGCGCCGGTAGGACTGGCGGCCGGCGCGGAGGTGCGCCTGCGCGTGTTGGTGGACGCGTCGGTGCTGGAGGTCTTCGCCGGGGACGGCGTGCCGATGGCCAACCGGATCTACCCGCCGGATCCTGACCGGCTGGCGTATCATTTCTTCGTGCGCGGCGCGCCGCTCGACTCCAAGCACGTGGTGACGCTGCGGTCCCTGGACGCGTGGGATCTCGACGGCATCGACAGCGGCGAGGATCATTTCACCGAGCGGATCACGCCGACCACCCACTATGTGCGCAAGGGGCGTGACTGAACCGATGGCGGAAACGACGGGAGTCGACCGAGTGGCGCCGGTCGCGACCGTACCCCTGATACGGCGGTTCAGGGGGCAGCTCCAGTTGCAGCTCATGACCCTGCCGGGGCTGCTGTTCCTCATCCTCTTCGCCTATCTGCCGATGATCAGCCTGATCATCGCCTTCCAGGACTTCAAGATCCTCATGGGCTATTTTGCCAGCCCCTGGGTAGGACTGAAGCACTTCACCTGGGCGCTCGTCGATCCCGAGTTCTATCCCGCGTTCAGGAACACGGTGCTGCTCAGTCTCTACGGAATGGTGATCGGCTTCCCGGCACCCATCCTGCTGGCCCTGCTGATCAACGAGATCCCCCGCGCCGGCTTCAAGCGGGTGGTGCAGACGACCAGCTACCTGCCGCACTTCATCTCCTACGTGGTCACCGCCTACCTGTTCATCCTGCTGCTCGACCGCCGCGGCATCGTCAACGACGTGCTGCTGGCCGTCGGCTTGATCGACGAACCGGTGCTGTTCTGGACGAAGGCCGAATACTGGCGGCTGATGGCGACGCTGGTGAACGTCTGGAAGGGCATGGGCTGGAGCGCCATCATCTACCTTGCGGCGATCGCCAGCATCGACGAGCAACTCTACGAGGCGGCGATCATCGATGGCGCGGGACGGCTGCGGCGCATCTGGCGGATCACCCTGCCGAACATCACCGGCATCATCGCCGTGCTGCTGATCCTGAACATGGGGGGACTGGTGCGCGCCGGCCTGGACACGTCGTACCTGCTCGGCAACCTGTTCACGCGGGAGACCTCGTACGTGCTGGAGTACTACACGCTCGAGATGGGGCTGGAGCTCGGCCGCTATTCGTTCGCCACCGCCATCGGCCTGATGCAGTCGCTGCTGGCGCTGATCCTGGTGGTCATCACCAACTGGCTGTCGGGCCGCATCAGCGGCAGGAGCCTGTTCTGATGGCGCTCGCCCGCATGTCCCAGTCGAGGGACGATCGCGTCATCAACGTGGTCGTGATCGCGTTGGCGTTGATCGTCCTCGTGGTCACCCTCTACCCCTTCTACTACGTCATCCTGCGCTCGCTCAACGAAGGGGTCGACTCGGCGAAGGGCGGACTGTTCCTGTTCCCGCGCCGCCCGACGCTGACCAACTACCGTGTGGTGCTGGGCGACCCCCTCATCGGAACCGCGTTCCTGATGACCATCCTGCGCACGGCGGTGGGGACGGTGGCCGCCGTGTTCTTCACGGCCATGGTCGCCTACGGGCTCTCCAAGAAGCAGCTCGTGTTTCGCAAGACGTACTCGATGATCGGCCTGGTCACGCTCTATTTCTCGGGCGGACTGATCCCGACCTATCTCCTGTACCGTTCGCTGGGCATGCTCAACACGTTCTGGGTCTACATCATCCCCAGCCTGTTCACCTACTTTCACGCGCTCCTGTTCATGGCCTTCTTCCGGGAGCTGCCCCAGTCGCTGGAGGACTCGGCGAAGGTCGACGGCGCCGGCGACTTCCGCATCTTCGCCCGCATCGTGCTGCCGCTGTCCGGTCCGGTGCTGGCGACGATCGCCCTGTTCGTGGGCGTGTTCCACTGGAACGACTGGTTCGCGTCGGCGTACTTCGTGTTCAACCAGAAGCTGTGGACGGTGCCGACGATCCTCATCAAGACCATGTCGAGCCTGGAGGCGTTCTACAGGGTGGCCGCGGCGCAGTCGCAGAGCATCCGGCCCGGCGCGGAGATGGTCACCTCCGAGATGCTGGTGACCATGGAATCGATGAAGTACGCCACGATCGTGGTCACCGTGTTTCCGATCACCATCGCGTACCCGTTCCTGCAGCGCTACTTCGTGAAGGGACTGCTGGTCGGCCACATCAAGGCGTAGTCCGCACACCACCGCGAGCCGCCCACTCCGTGCACTGCCTCTGGTACGACGCTCCGGCGCAGCTCGACCGGCCGGTCTCCGACCGGGATCGTCCCGCACGCGGCTGGAGCGCCGCCCTGCCGCTCGGCAACGGCCGCATGGGCGCCATGATCTACGGCGGCGTCCCGCGCGATCAGGTGCTGCTCAACGAAAAGACGGTCTGGGCCGGCCCGCCGGTGCCGGTCATGCGCCGCACGCGCGGGACCACGTCGCGAAGCTCCGGCGCCTGCTGTACGCCGGCCGCCACTTCGATGCGGAACGCTACTGTCAGCGCCATCTCCTCGGCCCACGCATCTCCCCGCGCAGTTACCAGCCGGCCGGGTATCTGGCGATGGAGCTCGGGCACGGCGAGGCAGCCGTGAGCGGCTACCGCCGACAACTCGATCTGCGGACCGCGGTCGCCACGGTGGCCTATCGGTGCGCGGGTGTCCGCCATCGCCGCGAGGCGTTCGTGTCGGCCGCGGACGACGTCGTGGTGCTGCGCTTCGATTCCGATGCGCCGGGCGTCGGCGCAACGTTCGCGCTGCAGCACCCGGCCGGCGAGAGCGGCGTCACCGACCGCCGGTCCGGCGCCGAGCTGGTGATGACGGCCCGGGCCGGCCACGGCGGCAGGCACTCGGGAGTCCGGTTCGCGGCCGTGGTTCGACTGATCGTCGACGGCGACGGTGACGGCGGCCCGGTCGATACGCCCGAGTCGCTGGGGGTCCGGGGCGCTCGTTCCGTGACCGTCCTGACCGCCATCGCGACCGACTATCGGCTCGACGACCCTTCGCTCCCGCTGTCCGGGGACCTGGTCGGCATCTGCCGGCGGCGGCTCGACGACGCTGCCGGCCGGCCGTATGCCGAGCTGCGCGCGCGTCATGAGTCGGATCACGCACGCCTGTTCGGCCGGGTGGACTTCCAGATCGCGGTCGACGCGGACCGGGATCGGGCGACGGACGCGCGCGTGAGCGCTGCGGCAGCCGGCGCTCGCGACCCGGGGCTGCTGCTGCTCTACTTCCACTACTGCCGCTACCTGTTCATTTCCGCGTCCCGCCCCGGCACGCTGCCCGCCAACCTGCAGGGGGTGTGGAACCCTTTGCTGCAGGCTCCGTGGCACTCGGACTACCACCTGAACGTCAATCTCCAGGAGGCCTACTGGCTCGCCCCGCCCCTCGCCCTGCCCGGGGGGCACGAGGCCCTGTTCCCCCTCAACGAGCACCTGGGGGCGGGCCGCGGGGCGGGCGGCCGCC
>JAPOQV010000409.1 GCA_026710565.1 Spirochaetaceae bacterium
GATACCACGGTTCGAGCGCTTCCATCGCTTCCTTCACGAAGGCCGCGGCGTCCTCGCGCGTCGCGTAGCGGGCGGCGATCCCGGTGATCAGCGCCGAGAACTCGATCCAGATCGGATTCGTGACCGCGTGCGGCTTCTGCGGCACCGCCCGCGCCCGCCACGGCAGGAACCGCCAGATCATCGTCCAGTCGAACAGCCCCGACTCCAGGCTCCGGATGCCCATCTCCCCCATCTGGAACACGTGCCAGAGGCAGAGCGCGGTGATGTCGCGCTTCAGGCGGTGCAGCCGCTGCCGGGTCGTCTCGTCGTGGTGATAGGACCAGCTATAGATCACGCAGCCGACGGTAGCAGGCCCCGCTCGCGGAGGCGAGGCAATCGCCCGCTGAGTCGCATTCCGGCGGTGCTGTCGCCACATTGGGTCTCAAAGTGGCGATAGCGCCGCCATTGTGCGAGCGGCCCGTGCAACGCTGGCTCGCTCGCGACTACACTCGCCCCCGATGAGATTCAGCACCCAGCAGATCGAGCGCTTCCGCTGCGACGGCTACCTGGTGGTCCCGGGCTTCTACGGAACGGACGAAGTCGCCGCGCTGCAGGCCGAGGTGGATCGCTTCAAGCGCGAGGGGCTGGTGCGCAACGTGGCCACCGACGGGGACGGCACGACCCACTCGACCACCAGGGCCAACCTGCAGCTCATCCCGCTGTTCGACAAGAGCGACCTGGTCCGGGCGCTGCCGTTCGACGCGAAGGAGGTGGAGGCGGTCGGTCAACTGATCGGCGACCCGTTCCTGCTGCATCTGGACCAGATGTTCCTCAAGCCGGCACGCCACGGCGTCGGCACGGCCTGGCACCAGGACAACGCCTACTTCAATATCGCCGATCCCCTGCGCGGCACGGCGATGTGGATCGCCATCCACGACGCCAGCCTCGCCAACGGCACCCTGCACTTGATCCCCGGCAGCCACCGCGAGCGATACAAGCACCGCCGCGACCCGGACTCCGACCACCACATCCGCGCCTGGCCGTCGGAGGAGCGGGCCGTGCCGATCGAGCTGGAGGCCGGCGGCGTCGCCTTCTTCTGCTACGGAACCGCCCACTGCACGCGCGCCAACACGACCGACCGCGAACGGGCCGGCATGGCCTTCCACTTCCTGCACGCCGACTACGCGGCCCCCGACCTGGTAGAGGGCGACCGCCGCACCCGTCCCTACGTGACCGGCCCCCGCGCCACCGGCGGGCGCGCGGAGTACGGCGTCGAGGTCGCCGGCACTTGGGAGCGGGAAGTGGAGCGCGTGAAGGACGACGGAGTCGAATGATCTCGGCCGGCTCTCGATCGGCAGTCTGGAGAAGGACATCGAATCGGCACGGACCACCGCACTCACGTTAACCACGCGGCACAGGTTCACTGCGCCCCGCTCTCACATGAGTGCCGAGCGATAAGGCACATGGCTCACGTCGATCGACATGCCAATCTGATTTGAGGAACGCGCCGCGTGTCCACCCATGCCTCGACACGCTACGCTCCAGCGATTCCAGAACAACGAATAGGAGGGAACTGATATGAACTGGAACGAGGCTCTGCCCGATGTCAATCGATGGCGACCTCAGTCCAAGAAAAGAGACACTCTAAGTGCCGCGCTGATGATTACATGCCAAATCGCTCAAAAGCGTGTCGTAGCTAGGGTGGAAGCGGAACGGCGATTCAACATCCAAAACTTCGACTCCGGTTCCGCCGTGGAGGACATTGTGCGTGAAGAGTTGACCAACCTTCTTCCGCAACGTTACTCAGTTGATGCAGGGGTGATTGATGACAGGAACGGAAATAACGCTGGGGATTGTGACATGATAATACGAGATCATGCATGGTCCCCTGTTATCAAGCCTGGGGCAACTTCCCAATCAAGACGTTTCCATTTTCCGATTGAGGCGGTATATGCGTCCATCGAAATAAAGCAGACTATGGGGTATGCTCAGCTGGATAAGGCAATGGAGAAGCTGGTGGCACTTGCTAGGCTTGATCGTCCGGACAATCCTTACGGCCACATCACAGAGAATCAGCACATAACGTCTCTTGATAAGCCGGGAATGATATTGAACCCGCTCCATACCACAGTGTTCGCCGTGAGATTGGATGAAGGTGTAACGTTCGAAAGTGCTGTTCGCCGATTTGGGGCGATCAACAAAGCACTAGGTCGCGATGACATGGTCACTTGTCTTTGCGTCCTTGATCATGGTAACGCTTGGTACTCGGTCGCCACTGGCCATCCGTTCAATGCTGACTTCATGAGAGATCGAAATCAGAGTCTTGTCTTGCAACTTAATGATCATGAACCAGATAATGCATTCTACCGGTGGTATGTATTGCTGATAGGCCATTTGACTCGCTCCGTCTTGTCGCTCACTTCGATCCCGAGTGACTACGGTGAACCGCCCCCACATCGAACCGTTCTGTGCTATCCGGATGCCGCGTTCAACAAGAGTTGAAGCGTGTACGGGCCAGGGATTTGTTGGCCGCTGAACGATCGCCGCGTGGAGCGTCGCGGTGGCAATGAGGAGGCGGGCCATGGCGGCACTCAGTGACGAGCAGGTTGCTTTCTTTCACGAGTTCGGCTTCCTGATCTTCCGTCAGTTGCTGGGCGCCGACGAGGTCGAGACCATCGCGCGCGAAGCGGCAGTCGCAATCGAGGAAATCTATCGGGGGCGGGAGGGCGGCTACCGAGGAAGGTGGGCACCGCTTCA
>JAPOQV010000410.1 GCA_026710565.1 Spirochaetaceae bacterium
CAGGATGCGCTTCTTGTCGCGGACGATCGCCTCGACCATCTGCAGGATGGCCGCCGCCGCCGCGTAGTAGGAGCTGGTTCCCATCAGCTCGACGATCTCGCCGCCGCCGGTCTTGGTGCGCTCCACCAGCTCGTCCAGCCGCGCAGCGCTCATCAGCTCGGTCACCGGGATGCCTCCGACGTTGGTGAAGCGCGGCAGCGGCACCATGTCGTCGCCGTGGCCGCCGAGCAGCAGCGCGTTGATGTCCTCCACGCTGTAGCCGGTCTCCTCGGCGATGAAGGTCTTGAAGCGGGCCACGTCCAGGCAGCCGGCCTGGCCGACGATGCGCTCCGGCGGAAAACCGCTCGCCTTCCAGGCGGCGTACACCATGGCGTCGAGCGGGTTGGTCATGACGATCAGGATGCAGTCGGGCACGCGCTCGCGGACCTCGCCCGCGACGCTGGCGACGATGCCGGCGTTGATCTTGATCAGGTCGTCGCGGCTCATGCCGGGCCGGCGCGGGGAGCCTGCGGTCAGCACGACGATGTCGGAGCCGGCCAGCTCCGCGTAGTCGTCGGTGCCGGTCACGCGGCAGTCCAGCCGCTCGATGGGCGTGGCCTCGTACAGGTCGAGCGCCTTGCCGCGCGTCTGGTCGGCCACCTTGGGGATGTCGATGAGCACGACGTCACCCAGCTCCTGGGCGACCAGCCAATGGGCACAGGTGGCGCCGACGTTGCCGGCGCCGATCACGGCGATCTTCGGACGTTTGAGCATGGCCCACTCATACCACGCCCGCGCGCGGCTGTCCGCCGTCGCTCTGGGCAACCCGGACTTGCGTGGATCGGCTCTCGGGGTTCCTGTGACGAATGAGCCGCAGTCGCTATTCCAGTCTGCGTGGACCGGCGCTCCGCAACCGCACCCGTAACGATACGCCTACCATACATTCTTTATATGGTTTTTATGACTTCGATATGTATCTGACGGTCATCCGAGTGTAGAATGGGCACGTCCATGCAAGCCAATTCAGTCTCGACGACACTTGCCGTCCGGTCAGTGTCACACGGTGACACTCTTCTACCCGGATTCCTGAAGAGCCAGAAAATCAGACGCGCGTCCTGTCAACAGCGTCGCCCCACGCGCTTGTCACCGACCCCATGTCTGCTCCCGCTGCTCGCGATGCTGTCTCTCGGCGCCTGCGGAACGACGGGCACCCCTGTTGAACCGGCATCGGCACCGGGGTCAGGCACCGGGCCGGAGACCATCCAGCCCCAGCCGGAACCGGAGCCGGAGCCCGAGCCGGAACCCCCTCCGCCCTGCATCCCGACGCACGCCGGGAGTTGCGCTTCGGCTGAGGACTTTCGGACCGAGACCGAGTCGCTCGCAGCGGAGTACCGCGGGCACGTGAACTTCAAGAACCAATGGGGGCTCAGCCACGTCAAGGCTGACCACGCCTACGGCCATGTCAGCCAGATCAAGGGCGAGGACGTCGCGCCCGGCGCCGGCGTGACCATCGGCTTCATCGACTCCGGCATCGACCAGGGCCACCGCGACTTCGCCGGCAAGACGATCACCGAGCACCTCCTGCTCGGCGCACCGGACGAGACAGGTCACCGGTTCTCCCACGGCACCGCCGTGGCGAGCGTCGCCGCGGCCATACGATCGCAGCACGAATACTCAGCGCACGGCGTGGCGTGGGGAGCCGACATCGCCATGTTCGCCATTCCCACCGGCGCGGCGGGGGATCGACCCTATACCCCCATCTCGCTGCAGAGCCTCGCCGGACAGGACCGGGTGTGGGGCGGATTGTTCAACTACGTGCTCGTTCCCCGGCCCGGGGTGCCGGCGGTCGACATCCTGAACCTGAGCATCGGCCACAGCGGCATCATCGACAGCTACAGCGAGCAGGATCTGCGCGCCTACTTCGGACGGGCGATCGCCACGATGGCGCAGGCGGACGCCAAGGAGAAGATCATTCTGGTCTGGGCCGCGGGCAACGCGCACGGCCGCAGGTGCGTCCCTACCACGGAGCATTGCGAGAACGATGGTGAAGAGGATGCGATCAACGCGGTATCCGTCGAGGTGCTGCCCGGACTCGTCGCACGCATCGAGGAGCTGCAGGGCCACTCCATCGCCGTCGTGGCGTTGCGTCCGGACGGCGAGATCGCGGACTTCTCCAACCGGTGCGGCATCGCGGCCGACTTCTGCATCGCGGCGCCCGGAGCAGGCATCCGGATAGCCTATCTGGGACCTCACCCCGACACCGGAGTTCCGGCTCGAGGCTGGGACACTGGAGGCGGAACATCGTATGCCGCGCCCTTCGTTGCCGGGGGGCTGGCGGTGATGAAGCAGCTCTTCCGCGATCAGCTCTCCAACACCGAGCTGGTCACCCGGCTCTTCGAGACCGCCGAGGACGAGGGGGTCTACGCCGACCCGTCGGTCTACGGCCACGGCGCGATGGATCTCCGCGCCGCAACGTGGCCCGTCGGCGTGCTGGACGTTCCGGTCGAAAGCGACCGCGCGGACGGTGCGGGCGCAGCCCTGCTCGGGACCAGGCTGCAGGCCGGCGCGGCGTTCGGCGACGGGCTCGAACGCTCCCTGGCCGGCACGGAGATCGCGGCGTTCGACGATCTGGGCGCGCCGTTCTGGTTCGATCTGGGCGACTTCACGGCCGGCGCGGCGGCCCGGTCGATGGCGGCGGATGTCCACCAATCGCCGGCGCCCACCTGGTCGCGTACCGAGGATTCCGTGCACTGGCGGATCGGGTACCGGGAGCCGCCGGGCGATGGCGGGGACGGCCACCTGGCGCTCGCGGACCGCGCGGTGACGCTGACGCTCGCCGATCGGCACGCGCTCCGCGGCACCGTCTTCACCACGGAAGGCGCCGCCGAGCAGCCGCCGGCCTCGGGAGCGTCGGTCACGTGGCGGCCGGCGGGCTCGCCGCTGGGGTTGCACGCCGGCTGGGTGCACGAGCGGGAAACCCTGCTCGGCAGCTCGGCCGACGGCGCGTTCGGCGCGCTGTCCGCCGACGCGGCCTTCGTCGGGGTCGAGGCTGAAGCCGAGCTTGGCGGCTGGCGCATCGGCGCCGACGCGGAAGTCGGCACCGTCGCCTCGGCGGCGCGCGGGGGGATCGTCACCGGCGTCTCCCCGCTGACCACCACCGCCTTCACGCTGCACGCGAGCACGGCGTTCGCGGGCGACGGTTCGCTCCGGCTGTCGGTTTCGCAGCCGCTGCGCGTCGAGCGCGGCAGCGCGGCGCTCAGCGTGCCGACCGGACGCACGAAGGACGGCGCGGTGGTGCGCAGCCCGGCTGCGGCCGACCTGGGGCCGAGCGGCCGCCAGATCGACGTCTCCGCGCAGTGGCAGCAGCCGCTGAGCGTCGGTGAGGTAAGCCTCGGCGCCGTCGTGACGCACCGGCCCGGGCACCGCGCGGCGGCCGATCCCGAGCTCATGTTCCTGTCCGGCTGGCGCTGGGCATACTGACCGCCGTGGACCTTACGAGCGCACGGATCGAACTGGACGACGGCAGCGGGCCGCGGTGCCGGCAGGCGCGCGCGGTGCTGGCCGAGGAGGTGAGCCGCCGCGCCCAGCAGGTGTGGCCGGCGGGCGGCGGGCATGTCCCGGTGATCGCCCTGCGTGATGCCGCGACTGCCGAGCGGGCGGGCAGGCGCTGGTCGGCGGAGGAGGCGCAGTCGTTTCGGAACGCCGAGTTCGCGGCGCGTCCCGAGGGCTTCTCCATCCACCGCGATGGCGATTCGTTGACCGTCACCGGCAACGACGCCCGCGGCGTGCTGTACGGCGTCGGCTGGCTGCTGCGCCACCTGGAGGTGCGCCGTTCCTCGGTGGTGCTGCCCGACGCGCTGCTGGACGGCGGACCGGTGCGGTCGGCGCCGCACTTCCCGTTGCGGGGCCATCAGATCGGCTACCGGCCGAAGACCAACTCCTATTGCGCCTGGACCGTCACCGAGTGGGAGCAGTACATCCGCGAGCTGGCGATCTTCGGCGCGAACGCCGTGGAGGTGATCCCGCCGGTGTCCGACGACGAGGCCGACTCCGACCACTTCCCGCTGCCGCAGATCGACATGCTGCGGGAGGTGTCGGCGATCGCCGACCGCTACGACGTGGACCTGTGGATCTGGTTTCCCGCCCTGGAGTCCGACTACGGCGACGAGGCGACGGTCCGGCGCGCCCTCGCCGACTGGCGCGAGGTGTTCGCCGCCCTGCCGAGGGTCGACGCCGTGTTCATTCCCGGAGGCGATCCCGGATCGACGCCGGCGCCTGTGCTGCTGGCGCTGGCGGAGCGGCAGAAGGCGTCGCTCCGTGACCTGCACCCGCGGGCGCAGGTGTGGATCGCCCCGCAGGGGTTCCATGGCGCCGACGAGGAGCACTTCCACGCGGCGCTCGAAGACGGGCTCGACTGGCTGGATGGAGTGATCTTCGGTCCGTGGATCCACATGACCGCGGAGGCGTTCCGCGCCCGCGTGCCGGCGCGCTACCCGGTCCGCCTCTACCCCGACATCACTCACTGCTGGTCGTGCCAGTACCCGGTCCCGGACTGGGATCCGGCGCTGGCGGCCTGCCAGGGGCGCGAGCCGATCAATCCGCGCCCCACCGACCAGGCACGCATCTTCGCGCTGACCGCCCCGCACTCGATCGGCGCCCTGACCTACTGCGAGGGCAACAACGACGACCTCAACAAGATGCTCTGGAGCGCCCTGCTGTGGGATCCCGCGGCCGATCCGCACTCTGTGCTGCGCCAGTATGGCCGCCTGTTCGTGCATCCCGACCTGGCCGACGGGGTGGCTTCTGCGATCCTCGGCCTGGAGGCCAACTGGCGTGGTCCGCTGCTGTCCAACGGCGGCGTGACGACGACGCTGTTGCGCGCGCAGGCTCTGGAACGAGCCGCGCCGCCGCGGGTGCTGAAGAGCTGGCGATTCCTCCAACTCCTCTACCGTGCCTACTCCGACGCCTACATCCGCGAACGGCTGTTGGCCGAGACGGCGGCGCAGAGCCACGCGCACGGCGAGTTGCGGCGCGCCGCCGATCTCGGCGCACGGGTGGCATTCCGGCGCGCGCTGGCGATCCTGGACGACGCGGCGGCAGCGGCGCGCCAGGGCGAGTTGCGCACCCGCGTCCACGCGCTTGCCGAGGCGCTGTTTCAGAGCATCCACGTGCAGCTCTCGGTGCCGCGCTACGGCGCGCAGGCGGTGCGCCGCGGCGCCAGCCTGGACGGCCTGGAGTATCCGCTCAACGACCGCGTGTGGCTGCACGAACGCTGCGCAGAGATCGATGCCCTGGACACCGAGCCTGCGCGCCTCGCCAAGATCGAGAACGTGCTGCAGCGCACCGATCCCGGCCCCGGCGGCCGCTACGACAACCTCGGCGATCCGGCCGAACAGGCTCACCTGCTGCCCGGTGCCGGGTTCTCCGAGGACCCCTCGTTCCTGGACTCCGCGCTGCGCGGCTTCGCCATCCCCTACCCCGCGGAAGCGATCCCCTATGCCTGGCTCAGCCAGGCGGAGTCGATCGGCCACGGTCCCCTGAGCCTGCGCTACGACGGACTCGACGCCGCGGCGGCCTACCGCGTCGTGGTGGTGTACGGCGGCGAGCGTCGCGCGGGTTCCGGCCAGCCGCGTGTGCGGATGGAGGCGGAGGGTGCGGACGGGACCGTGCACGAGGTGCACGGCTGGCTGGCCAAGCCCTATCCCCGCGGACCGCTGACCTTCGAGGTTCCCGCCGGGGCAACGGCGGGCGGCTCGGTCGCGCTCCGGATCTGCCACGAAGCCCGCGGCGGGGCGGGCCGGGGCGCGCAGGTCAGCGAGATCTGGCTGCAGCGCACGGACCGCGAGCGCCTTGAGATGCCGCCCCCGGAGCGGCGCCGATAAGCTGGCTGGCCGCAGAGAGTCGCGTGCGGTTGCCGCCCCGCCCGGCACGCTCTAGAGTCCTGCTGCATGCGCGAGGGCCTGGAGCGAGCGTACGGCGAGCTGGTTTCTGCGAGCGGTGACGATCCCGGCCGGGACGGCCTGCGGATCCCCCCGGAGCGCGCCGCGGAGGCGTTCGCGTTCCTGACGTCAGGCTACCGATTCGACGCGGCCGCGGAGCTGGCGGACGCGGTGTTTCCCTCCGAGTCGGAGGAGATGGTCGCCGTGAAGGACATCGAGCTCTACTCGCTGTGCGAGCACCACCTGCTGCCGTTCTTCGGCCATGCCCACGTCGCCTACGTTCCTGACGCGACGATCGTCGGCTTCTCCAAGATCGCGCGCATCGTCGACAGTTTCGCGCATCGGCTGCAGGTCCAGGAGCGTCTCACCGCGCAGATCGCCGGCACGCTCATGGAGACCCTGAACGCACGCGGTGTGGGCGTGGTGGTCGAAGCCCGTCATCTGTGCGTCGCGATGCGCGGCGTGCGCAAGCAGAACCCGGTGATGCGCACCTCGCGCATGCTCGGCACGTTCCGGACCGACAGCGCCACGCGGGCGGAGTTCCTCGACCTGATTCGGTGACCGGCGACAGGGTCGAGATCGGCGACACGGTCGAGATCGACGACCTGCGGGTGAACTGCATCATCGGCGTCCACCCGTGGGAACGCCGGTCACCCCAGGAGGTGCGGATCACGCTGTCCATGGCGGCCGATCTTGCGCCGGCGGCGTCGAGCGGCAGGCTCGCCGACACCATCGACTATGCCGACCTGGCCGCCGCGGCCGAGGCCGAAGCGCAGCGCGGCCGCTACCGGCTGCTGGAATCGCTGGCCGAGGCGCTGGCCGGCCTGTGCCTGCAGCGCCGCGGCGTGCGGGAGGCGCGGGTACGCGTATGCAAGCCGGCGGCGATCCGCGCCGCACGGGCAGCGGTGGTCGAGGTCGTGCGGCGGCGGACGCGGCCGCAACCGCGGCTGCTGGGCGTGCTCAATCTGTCGCCCGAGTCGCGCGTCACCCCGTCGGTCGCGGCCGACGCGGCGAGCATCGGCGAGCGGGCCCGCCACCTGCGCGAGGCGGGATGCGAGCTGATCGAGCTGGGCGCCCGCTCCACCAACCCGGCGCCGGGCGCCGGAAACCAGAGCGACGCGGAGGAGATCGACCGCCTGCGGCCGGCGCTGCGGTCGCTCGCCGCGGACGGCTATCGCGTCGGGGTCGAGACCTGGAGCGCCGGCACCGCGCTGTGGGCGCTCGACGCGGGGGCGGAGATGCTCGACTACACCAGCGAAGATCTCCCCGACGAGGTGTGCCGCCGCGCCGGTGAGCAGGGCGCGGCGCTGGTGCTGGTGAACCTGCCCTACGGCGACCCGGAACGGATGCGCCGGCACAGCCCGATCGAGCATGGCGCCGGCCGGATAGTCGCCAGCCTGTCGGCGCGCGCCGATGCCGCGCGCGCGGCGGGTGCGGGCGACGTGTACGTGGACCCCAATACCGGCATCGTCCATCCGGAGCTGGACGACTACCGCAAGATCGAGCTGCAGATGCAGGCGATCGAGGCGGCACGCAGGCTGGAGGAGACAGGCTACCCCGTGCTGATCAACTGCCCCCGCAAGGAGAGCCTGACCAGCCGCATCATCCTCTCCCACCTGCTGCTGGAGATCAGGCCGTCCTGGATCCGGACGCACGACCCGCAGATCATCGCCACCCTGCGCGGCCTGCGTTCGCCCGGTGCCCGGGCGTGAATCGCCGATGAGCGCGAGGATGGCCTTCATCGCCTGCGGATCGAACATCGATCCGCGCCCCAACCTGGCGGCGGCGCTGGCGCGGCTGGAGGCGGTCGCCGAACGCGTCCGCACCTCGCCCACCTACCTCACCCGTCCGTGGGGGATGGCCGCACAGGCGCCCTACCTGAACCTGGTGGTCGGCGTGCGCACGGAGGCCGCTCCGCACCTGCTGCTCGGACGGCTGCAGGCCATCGAGCGCGCGCTCGGCCGCACCCGCACGGTCCCCTTCGGGCCGCGCACGATCGATCTGGACATCCTGCTGTACGGCAACCTGGTGATCGACGACACGCGCCTGACGGTGCCCCACCCCGGTCTGACCGAGCGCGACTTCATGCTCGTGCCGCTGCTGGACATCGCCCCGTGCCTCACCCACCCCGCCGACGGGGAGCCGCTCGCCCCGCGCCGGCACCGGATCACCTACCGGCAGATCGTCTGCAGGGTGCTGCCGTGACGGCCGGCGCACAACCGGCGGTGACGGACCGCCCTTTCGCCGGCCAAGTGGCGCTGGTCACGGGCGCCGCGCGCCGCACCGGCGCCGCCATCGCCGAGCACCTGACCGCCCGCGGCGCGGCGGTCGCCGTCCACTACCACACCAGCGCCGCCCCGGCACGCGAGCTGGTCGAGCGGCTGGGCGGTGACCGGGCCGGCTGTCACGCCGAGGCCGCCGACCTCACCGACCCGCCCAGCGTGTCGGCGATGGTGGAGCGCATCGTCGAGCGCAGCGGCCGCATCGACCTGCTGGTGAACAACGTCGGCACCTTCCAGGTGAAGCCCATCGAGCGGGTAGAGCCCGCGGAGTGGGACCGCGCCGTGCGCACCGCGGTCACCGCCGCCTTCCTGGTCTGCCGGGCGGTGCTGCCGCACATGCGCCGCCACGGCTACGGTCGCATCGTCAGCATCGCCGACTCCGCAGCGGACAAGCTGTCGCCGCAGCCCACGCTGGCGCCGTACATGGTCGGCAAGACCGGCATCCTGATCCTGACCAGGAGCCTGGCCGCCGCGACCGCCGACTGCGACATCACCGTCAACGCCGTGTCGCCCGGCATCATGGAGAACTCGGTGACCAAGCCTCCCGGCGGGCCGGCCGCCGTCCCGAAGGGCCGCTACGGAACCTACGCCGACCTCAACGGCGCGATCGAGTTCTTCCTGCGCCGCGAGACCTCCTACATCACCGGCGAGAACCTCAAGGTTTCAGGCGGCTGGAACCTGTGAGCCACTATCCCTTCAAGGCGCCGCTGACAAGACCGGATTGAATGTGCCGCTGCAGAAACAGATAGAGAACCATGATCGGTACGACGACCAGTGCCAGAGTTGCCAATATCAGGTTCCACTGTAGCGCATACCGCCCGGCATACTGCACGACCGAGAGTTGCAGCGTCATCAGCCTTGGCTCCTGAAGCAAGAGCAGCGACAGGATGAAATCGTTCCAGATCCCCAGTGCGTTGATCATGACGGCAGTGACCGTCACCGGCTTGACCAACGGGAACACGACAAAGAAAAAGGTGCGGATCACCCCGGCTCCCTCTATCGAAGACGCCTCCTCGAGCTCGATCGGAATCTGCACGAAGAACCCTCGATACAGATAGATCGTGAAAGGGCTCAACAACGCAGCCGCCACGATGATGAATCCGAACCTCGAACCGAGAAGACCGACCCCTCCGACCACCTGAACGAGCGGAATCATGATCGTCTGAAAGGGAAGCATCATCGAAACGACGAAGAAGAGGAGCAACCACGTCGTGAGACGTGACTTCGACCGCGCGATGCGGTAAGCAGCCATCGCCGAAAACACGACCACCAGCGCCACGCCACCACAGGTGACGATCACCGTATTTGCCAGTGCGCGGAAATAGCGCATGTTCTTCCAGGCGAGAGCGTAGTTCTCGATGTTGACCGCTTTGGGCAACGCAAGGAACGAATCGAACATCTCCGCCTGAGACTTGAGCGTATTGATCAGAAGAAAGAATACGGGCACGAAGAAGATCAGGCCGACGACGAGAGCCGCCGATTCCAGACCGGCTCTCCGCATCGCCCTGATCACGTGTGAATCTCTTTCGATCTCAGGTACTTCAACTGAATCGCCGTCACGACGAGAATCATCACCGCGAACAGGATCGCCTTCGCGGATCCGGCTCCATACCGGAAGGCCTGCAGCCCGTCCGCAAAGATATTGTAGGCGATGGACTGACTCGCCTTCCCCGGACCTCCGCCTGTAAGGGTGAACACGAGATCGAACACCTTGAGTGACCCCGTCGTGGTGATGAAGATCGACGCTATGAATGCCGGAACCAGAAAGGGGATCGTCAGCCGGGTGAGCCGCTGAAACGACGAAGCGCCATCGATGGTCATCGCGGCGCGCAGGTCTTCCGGCACCTCCTGCAGACCGGCCAGGTAGATGATCATCACGAACCCGACGCTTCTCCAGAGCTCCGGTATGAGAACGACCAGCACGATGCCGTCTGACAGGATCAGCAGCGTCTGTTCCAGGAAGCCGATGTGTAACAGCCGGCCGACATCCGGAACGATCGTCCTGTACAGAAACCTCCATAGAAAACCGACGACGATCATGCTGATGACGTTCGGCATGAATATGAGCGCACGCGCCACGTTCCTGACCCTGAGCTGCAGGTTCACCAGCAAAGCAAGCAGCAAGGCGAGCAGGTTCGTCCACATCACGGCCAAGACCGCAAACGAGAATGTGAACCCTACCGAGCGCTGAAAGTCCTCGTCGAACCTCAGGGCATCGACGTAGTTCGTGAATCCCACGAAGCTGAACGTCGTCTGCAGCCCGTCCCAGTCAGTCAGGGAGTACACGAAGCTCAGGACGATGGGAAGGAAGAAGAACGTGCTGTACAGAACGAATATCGGCCCCACGAAGAAGGCGCTGATCGCGAGGTTTCTTGTTCCTCTGGTGATGGTCATCGCTGGAAGGGAAACGATCGACGGCTGGCGGCGGCCGGTGCCGCCACCAGCTACTCCGCGCTACGCAACCGCCTGCGGGAACGTTTCATTACCCTGGCGTTGCTCAGCGCAGGATTCGTGCGCTACTTGAACCAGTGCTCGTAGACGCCGCGTATCGCTTCTTCGGCTGAGATTTCTCCAAGGAAATACTGCTGCATGATCGCACTTCCCTCGGCGCGGCCGGCCTCGCTCATGAGCACTTGCGACCACGGAACGATGGCGCCGGCTTCCTTGTATCCCAGGACATCTTCCGCGGCGGGCAGCAGCGGCACGTCGACACCCGTCACGACCGGAATCTCCCTGAACAGCTCGCTGTACACGGTGTTGCCTTCGACGGAGGTGAGCCAGTCGAGAAACCGAATGGCTTCGTCCCGATGCTCGGTCTGTGTCCCGACGCCCAAGCTTACCCCGATGTTCGCCGACAGCCTGGCATCTTCGGGGTTCTCCGAATAGGGAACGGCCGCGTAGCGCATGTTGACGTCCGGGTTCAGTCCCAGTACGTGGTTGAGCGCCCACGTGCCCATCTGGATCATCGCTACCTGCTCGGTTGCGAAGTGGTTGATGAAGGTACCGTAATCGCTGCCTTGCGATTCATCGAGCGAGTTGTCGAACTGCAGGTCGAGGGCCTTCATGGCCACCAGGTGCTCTTGAAGCAGGATGTCCCCGGTTGCGCCATCATTCGCGAACTGAAAGACATCAGGCTGGACGGACGCGATAGCCGTGTAGAACATCTGTCCGTGAGTCCAGGACTCCAGTCCCGCTACGCTGAAGGGAGTGAACCCGGCGGCGCGCAGCTTGTCGACGGCGTCTTCAAGTCCGCTGACCGTTGTGGGAAATTCGTCGATACCAGCCTGATCGAACATGTCCTTGTTGTACATTATCCCCATGGCTGCGAAATTGGTCGGCACACCGTAGATGTTTCCGTCCGGGGCAGTCATCTGCGGAAGGACGGCTGCGTCGAAGTGACCGATGAGGGGCAGATCCTTCAGATTCACCATGTGCCCTGCCTTCCCCAGATCATAGAGACCCCGGTACTCTCCCATGACGATATCCGGCATCGTGTTGGAGGCGATGCGGGCCATCAAGCTACCGAAGAAGTCCGCCGCGGGAATGATCGTCTCCACGGTGACATTTGGATGCAGCTCCTTGTAGGCATCGCTCAAAGCCTGGAACTCCGCAGGCCGGGAATCGTAGACATACATGACCATGTCTACCTGTTCGGACTCGGCTTCCGGACTTGCAAGGACCGCGAACGGAAGCATGCTGCATACAACGAACAATACGAAGAACAATAGGGTTCTCTTGGAGACCGACATCGACAACTCCTCCTAACGGTGGAAAGCAGAATTCCACGACAGTCATGGTCGCATTGCTGACGTGGTCCCAGTCCTATGGCTGGTTGAGGAGCAGATTAGGGTGCGATTCGCAGATCTGTCAACCTGCGGGTCGCTCGGATAGGGCGATCCGGGGAGATACCTCCGTGCTTGGCGCGGATGCAGCGTTCGGCGGTCCGCCTCGGCGCGCCAACTGCCAGTTGGCGCGCGTACCTTGTCGCCAGGAGTGGTGCCGGGTACCTTCCCGATCGATCATGAACGCGTTCCCTGCGACCGAAGTCGCGTTGAGGGCCGGGATATGGGCCACGCGCGCAGCCGTCAACGCCGACCGGACCGTCCCCTATTGCCTGTCGCGATGCGAGGAAACGGGGCGCCTGCGCAACTTCGATGCTGCGGCCGCCGCGGATCGCTCGCTGTTCGCAGGCCTTCACTTCAACGACTCCGACGTCTTCAAGGCGCTGGAGGGAGTCGCCACGGTGCTTGCGCAGAAGCGGGATCCCGACCTCGAACGCCAGGCGGACGAGCTGATCGCGCGGATCGCGGCGGCGCAGGAACCTGACGGCTACCTGTACACGATTCGAACGTCCGGGGCGCACGGCGAGAGCGAGGCCGCGGGCCCCGAACGCTGGTCAAATCTGCGACAGGGCCACGAGCTGTACAACGTCGGACATCTCTACGAGGCGGCGGTCGCGTATGCCGATGCAACGGGCAAGGACGACCTCCTCGCGGTGGCGACGAAGAGCGCCGACTTCGTGGCCGATACCTTCGGTCCGGACGCGCTGGTGGGCGTGCCCGGCCACCAGGAGATCGAGATCGGCCTGATGCGGCTGGCGCGGAAGACGGGGCGGGGCCGGTACGCCGAGCTTGCCCGCTTCTTTCTCGGCGCCAGGGGCAGGGCGGGGAGGGGCGACTCCGGTGGCCCCGACGGCAGCGGCCCGACCGACAACGCTGCATACACACAGGACCACGTCCCGGTGCTGGAGCAGACCGAGGCGGTGGGACACGCGGTCCGCGCCGGGTACCTGTACACCGCTATGACGGAGATCGCGCTCGCCGCGGATGGCGGGTCCGATGCTGACGAGTACGCCACCACGGTGCTGCGCCTGTGGCACGACGTCGTGGGACGGAAGCTGTACCTCACCGGCGGCATCGGAGCCCGCCCGGAGATCGAGGGCTTCGGAGCACCCTACGAGCTGCCCAACGACACCGCCTACGCGGAGACCTGCGCTTCCATCGCGCTGGTCCTGTGGGCGCGCCGACTCTTTCTCCTGACCGGCAGCGCGGATCACTACGACGTGCTTGAGCGAACGCTCTACAACGGATTGCTCGCTGGGGTCGCGCTCGGCGGCACCGACTTCTTCTACGCGAATCCGCTCGAATCCGACGGCGTTGCGGGCTTCAACATCGGCTCGGCGGAACGCCAGCCGTGGTTCGAGTGCTCCTGCTGCCCCACCAACGTGGCCCGGTTCATCAGCACCGTGGGCTCCTACATCTTCGCCACGAACGAAGACTGCATATACGTGAATCTCTACATTCCTTCTGAGGCAACCGTCGCGGTTGCCGGGGCGGAGCTGCAGCTCACCCTCGCCACGGCGTACCCCTGGAACGGAAGCGTTTCGCTCACCGTCCAGGCGGAGACGCCTGTTCGGGCTGCCGTCCGGCTCAGACTGCCGGGCTGGGCACGAGGACGGCCGGTCCCCTCGGACCTCTACCGGTACCGCGACGCCAACGCCGATCGTCTCGAGGTCGCCGTCAACGGCGAAGCGGTCACTCCGCCGGTCACCGATGCAGGCTACGTGGAGATCACGCGGGAGTGGCGCTCCGGCGACGAGGTCACGCTCGGGCTGCCGATGCCGGTCAGATTCGTGGAGGCCGACGACCGAGTGGAGGCCGACCGCGGCAAGGTCGCGCTCGAGCGCGGTCCGCTGGTCTACTGCCTCGAACAGGCCGACAACGGCCGAGACGTGCGCCAGCTCACCCTGACCACGCCCGCGGAGTGGCGAACCGAGCCGCGGCCCGACCTGCTCGGCGGCATCACGGTCCTGACGAACGGCGCGCTGACCGCGGTGCCCTACTTCGCCTGGGGTCATCGCGGGGCCGGGAGCATGGCGGTGTGGTTGCGGGCGGCGGCGAGTCGATGACGGTCGCGAGGTTCGATACGGCGCAGGCCTCGGGAGACGAGCTGCGGCGATCCTATGTCGAGAGCGGGTACGTGCTGGTCACCGACCTGGTGGACGGGGCCGACCGCGCCGCGATCAGGCGTGATCTGCGGAGGATCAATCGGGGCGACTACTCGCGCTCGCCGATCGAGGGGGTGATCTGGCGCGACCGGATCGAGCCGGTCGACTGGCCCGAGGATGAGGAACGGCTCATCGGCCGCCACATGTACCTGGGGCAGCCGCACGTCTACAGCGCGGTCGTCCGCGCCGCCATGACCCATACCGGCATCTGCCGTGTCCTGGACCACGTCGTCGGCGCCTACGTGCCATTCTGGGATGGCGCCTACAAGTGCCTGCAGAGCATGTTCGTGGTAAAGCCTCCCGGCGGCAACGGCAGCCCGTGGCACCAGGACGAGCACCCCATCCCGACGCGCGACCGCTCCCTGACCGGTGTGGGGATCGCGCTGGCCGACGCGACGGTGGAGAACGGATGCCTGTGGATCCTGCCGGACAGCCACAAGTCCGGGGTCATCTACGAGCGCTACGCCCACGACCTGCCGGACGTCGACAGCAATGCGATCGCGCGTGGCTTCGACGAGGCCGGAGCCGTCCCGATCGAGATGACCGCCGGCAGCGTCCTGTTCTTCAGCGGCTACCTGCTGCACAGCTCGCACAAGAACCGGAGCGACACGTACCGCCCGGCCCTCACCTTCCACTACTGCAGCGCGTCGACGTGGCTGACCTGGGGCGGCGAGCGGAACTTCCGCGGCGTCGTGCAGGTACGCGGGGAGGATCCCTACGCCGATCTGGGGTACACCACGCCGCAGCCCTGGGTGAAGGAGCGATAGTACCCCATCAAACTGCTTGAAGCCCGCGTAGCCACCTAATGTCGCCCGTCGACATCAGTTTGATGGGGTACTAGTCAGGGGTTGACGGACTCGGGCGTACGGGTGAAGAATGACTCCGGTCGGCTGCCATGGTGGCCGGCTCGCCTCAAGGGAGGGGGAGGCCGCAGAACAGTGCAGTGACCTGCGACGGCAGGACACTTGGAAGGAGCACTCAGATGGCCGCTGACCCCCTCGGACCAATCGATCTGGTCGCCAGTCTCAAGGACATCGACCGGCCGTTACCCGCCCAGCCGGCGGACATCGCCGCTTCGGTCGACCCCTCGACCGAAGCCCGCGTGGTCGCGGAGCTTGACGCCGCCATGCAGGTCGCCAACGACTACGCGGAAGTCCGCGCGGACCTGGTCGCCGACGTCAAGGCGAAGCTGCAGGATCCCGACTACCTGAACGCCAGGGTCATCGAGCGGATCGCCGAGCGCATCCAGGGTCCGTTCGGGCCCTGAAGCGGGCGCTGGCGGGGAACGGATTCGCATCCTTCCGTCCGCCCCTCGCGCTGGCGCCATCCCTTCGTAACCCGGGCACGCCGGGGCCCCGTGCCCTCGCCGGTGCCCCCATTCCAGCCCTATACTGCGTTCCCTTGCTGATCAGCGACTTCGACGCGTTCGTCCGCCACGCGCTCATCACGCCGATGGCGCCGGCCGACGCCGCCGACGCGGCCCCGCACGGCCTGCAGGTCGGCGCCGCCGACGCGGCCGTCGCGCGCGTGGCGTTCGCGGTCGACTGCGGGATGGAGGTCCTGCGCCGCGCTGCCGAACAGGATGCCCAGTTGCTGTTCGTCCATCACGGCCTGTTCTGGGGCCGGCAGGTGACCGTCACCGGCGGGCTCTTCGAGCGCCTCCGCGTGCTGATGCAGCGCGATCTGGCCCTCTACGCCGTGCACCTGCCGCTGGACGCCCACCCTCGGCTCGGCAACAACGCCGGCATGGCCGCCGCGCTCGGGCTCACCGACTGCCGGCCCTTCGGCAACTACCACGGGGTCGACATCGGCGTGGCCGGCCGCGTACCGGAAGCGCGCTACCCCGACGGCGCCACGCTGGACGAGCTGCTCGCCGACCCGTTCGGCGGGCGCGAGCGGTGCTCGGCGGTGCTGCCGTTCGGGGCGGAGCGCATCCGCACGGTGGGGCTGGTGTCGGGCGGCGGCACCCGCATCGTCAGCCAGGCGATCGCCGCGGGACTCGACCTGTACATTACCGGCGATGCGTCGCACGAGGTCTATCACGAGGCGCTGGAGGCCGGCATCAACGTCGTCTTCGCCGGCCACTACGCGACCGAGACCTGGGGCGTGCGCAACATGATGGCGCACACCGACGCTCACACCGAGCTGGCGACCACCTTCATCGACCTTCCGACCGGCCTGTGAGACCGCCGAGCGCCCGCGAGCGTTACCTGCCGTTGCTGCTCACGCTGGCGGTGGTGGCCTGTGATCAGATCGTGAAGGCGATCGTCGTGGCCACCCTGCCCCTGGAGCGGCCCGTTCCCGTGATCGGCGACTTCCTGCGGTTCACCTACGTGCACAACACCGCGATAGCCTTCAGCATCGGGCGCGGCATCCCGGCCGACCTTCGCCGCGTGCTGCTGCTCATCGTGCCGCTGGCAGCGATCGCCCTGATCTCGGCGTACTACCTCACCAGCGACCAGCTCACGCGCGGGCAGCGATGGCTGCTGGCGGCGATCATGGGCGGCGGTATCGGCAACTACGTGGATCGCGTCGCCCGGCCGGACGGGGTGGTCGACTTCGTGGACGTCAAGTTCTACGGCATTCTCGGCTTCAGCCGGTTTCCGACCTTCAACGTGGCCGATTCGTCGGTGGTAGTCGCCGGCATCCTGCTGCTGGCAAGCTCATGGTTGGTGTCGCGGCCGAGGCAGGATACCGTCGGTCCAGAGAATGGCGTCCCGGAGAATGGCGTCCCGGAGCGTTGCGTGCCTGAGAACGGCGAGG
Source organism: Spirochaetaceae bacterium (assembly GCA_026710565.1). Next base: position 16,971 of record JAPOQV010000410.1, read on the forward strand.
AGGACTGATGAACAAAGCGATGAACACGGCCGTATTCATGGTGGCCGCAACGGCGTTCTCGCTGGTCATGATGGTCGTGGTGATCCTGATCTCCATCGTGCTGGTCGGCTGGCTGACGCAGATGGGGCTTGCGCAAGGGGTCGCGTCGGTGCTGTTGGTGGTGTTCACCCTGGCCGGGCTGGCCGGGTCCTTCTTCGCGTACGGGCGGGTGATCAAGCTGGTCGACCGCAAGATCGACCTGTCGTCGAAGATCTACCCGCTCTTCCAGCGCAAGCGGCGGTAGGCGCTACCCTCCGCGAGCCTGGGCCAGCGCCGCGCGCGCCGCGCTGTCGGTGAAGCGCAGGTCGCTGGCGATGTCGATGAACTGGAATCCTTCGCGCAGCCGGCGCGGTACGTCCGCCGGGTCCGGTACCGGCATCCCGCACGGAACGCCGGCGCGCGCGCATCCCTCGCGGAAGCGCTGCAGCGCATCTTCGTGCCGCGGGTCGCCCGCGGTCACCCCCATCGACAGCGCCAGGTCCCCCGGACCCAGGAAGCCGATGTCGACCCCGTCGACGCGGGCGATCGCCTCGGCGTTGTCGATCCCTTCCAGGTCCTCGATCTGCGGGATGCACAGCAGCCAGTCGTTGGCTGTCTGGCGGTAGTCGTCGGCCAGCGTCACGCAGCGGCCCGTCCCCTGTGAGCGCGTGCCGGCCGGCGGATAACGCATGGCGGAGACGACGGCGGCGGCCTGCTCCGGCGTCGACACGTGCGGGATCACCAGACCGCAGGCACCCGCGTCCAGCACGCGGCCGATGGTGACCGGGTCGTGGTCCCAGATGCGCGCCAGGGGCACGGCACCACGCGCCTCGGTCGCGCGGAAGGTGTGGGCGATGAGGCCCAGGTCGAACGCGGTGTGCTCGGCATCGACCACCAGCCACGAGTAGCCGGCGGACGCCATGACCTCCGCCGCCAGCGGAGAGCCCAGGTTGAGCCATGAACCCAGCGACGGCTCACCCGCCGCCAGTGCCTGCTTGATGGAGTCTGTCATCCCTTGTCCTCAAGGAGCCCTTCGGGTTGTCGCTGCTGGTGAAGCCAAGCGCGGCCGGCGGTGTGGCGAAGTCATGGAGCCAGAGGCTACGCATTCACGGCAAGCCCTGCAACCTCGGACTGGGCACCTATCCGATCGTGACGCTGGCCGAGGCGCGCGCGAAGGCGCTTGAGAACGCCCGGGTGGTCGAACAGGGCCGCGACCCGCGCGATCGACCCATCATACCGACGTTCGAGCAAGCCGCGGAGAAGGTGATCCTGCTCCACGAGCCAACCTGGAAGGCAGGCGGCGGCGCCAGCTCCGACAAGGTGTGGCGAGCGAGCCTCCGGAACCATGTATTCCCGCTGCTCGGCAGCAAGCGGATGCACGAGATTACGGCCGGCGACGTCCTCCGGGTGCTCAAGCCGATCTGGTCCACGAAGTCGGAGACGGCGCGGAGGGTGAAGGGCCGCATCTCCACGGTGATGCGGTGGGCGATCGCGGAGGGCTACCGGACCGGCAATCCGGCGGGGGATGCTGTTACAGCAGCGCTGCCGCGGAAGGGTGCCGTCCAAGAGCAGTGTGTCCTATTTATTTGTTATAATGCTACTTAACGGAACGTATCGGAACAGAGCGAAACCATGATCATTTAGCCTGTTCGGGATTCGCATTGGCGTACCTCGTGACTACAGCCGCCCGCCTGCGGGAACTCGACCAAGACGCGCAAGCGGGAGGCGAGCGAGGGCTGATCCGGCCGGTTCCCTCCCCGGTTAGTGACAACAATGCGTTGTGTAGGGTCTACGAGCGCGTAAGCAATCAGAAAGGGATCAAGGCCGATCCGCTCTACCTCTTGGTCGGTCAGATCAGGAGCGTAGCCTGACTCCGTCACGTGCGTGACTATCCTTGCGTTGGCGTTCTCGGGTAGCTGCATCACGTCCCGGTTGGTCTTCAGCCAATTTGGGAGATCGTCTTTCCCCTTGAGAACTTTCCCCTTGAGGACTTCCTCGCACATCTCTAACGGGATCTTCGTCTGATCCTTGGTCGCGCGATCAACGATCCAAGCCCAGAACTCAGGGACACGATTCAGCGGGTAGTAGTCACGGTCCGCGTCGATGAGGACGTTGGCGTCGAGCAGGTAGAGCAAGCGTCAGGATCCTATGGGCTCCCGACGGGCCGAAGCAGCTCGCCGACCTGCGTGGGCTTGACACCCAGGATCCTTGCCGTCTTGGTCGTCGACAGAGCACCTGAGTCCATCATGCGCTGGGCGAAGTCTTGCAGAGCCTGTCCGACACGATGGCGGCGGACTGCGTAGTAGTTAGATCCTCCATCCGATTCGCGCGATTGAGCACGTCGCCGGTCACGCTCTCGCTGCCAGTGTGCACTAAAGGCCGAGGACAGAAGATCAAAGGTCCGCTGGTCGATGTGACCGGTGCGTAGGAGCCTGTAGGCAACCATCGTTCCGCTCAGGTTCCGCTCCCAGGCGAACGCACCGATCTGTGCCTCCTGCGCCCCGATGTCGTGGTCTCGGTCAAGGGCGAGCTCGGCAAGCGTTGGGATGGGCAGCAGCCACTCTGCAGCGACTTGGTTGCAGAACTGCTCGATCCTGTTCCCGGGCTCAACACCGCTGAGGCCTGTCTGCCCCAGTAGGAGATGGACCAGTTCGTGGAGAAGCGTGAACGACCATGCAGGCGGGGAATCGCACTCGTTGATGATGACAAAGGGTGCGATGACATCCGCGATAGCGAAACCACGGAAGGCCTCCACATCGATGGCGGTGTGGTAGCTGCCGAGATTTCCCTTGAGCAGGACGAATACCCCCGCGTCTTCGGCTCGCGAACGGAGCAAGGCAAAAGCGTCCTGGGGAGTGGGTTGATCGTAGTAATGGTCTGCGGTCAGCTTCGGCCCGAGCACGTTCCGTAGCGCCTCAAGCCCAGCCTTCGTGTCGTCGGTGCTCGTCAGACTTCCGATGAACGTCCGGGGCTCCGCATCGTCCTCCGCTTCCAGCGTGGCTCGGACCATGCTCTGACGACTCTGCACGTCTCGGACGAGTGCATCGATGTACGCTTCCATCTCGGCCGACCGCTCTGCGGGCAGAGTACGAAAGTCCACGCCGCGATCACCGCGCGACGGCGGTGCGGAAAGGTAGAAAGTGAGCAGCGGACGGCGGTAGTGACGCGCCATCCTGACTAGAGTTGGCCGTGTGGGGTCCTTCTCGCCGCGTTCTATCGCGACGAGGCGGGCGTCCCTGATGGAGAGCTTCGCGCCAGCATCTTCGATCGTAAGGCCTGCCGTTCTGCGCGCCCAGACGAGGATTTCAGGATTCACTGCTGGCATGACATGGCCTGTCGTTCATAAGAGTAGCAGCATCGGCCGGCGTGAAGGCGAGGGCCTCAGCCTTGGTTGTTGTGGACGGAGCCGCCCTTCATCATTGTCCTGCCCCATATGCCGACGGGCGACCGCCCGCACGGGTGGCGGACGCCCGCCTGACGTAGACCGCCGGCGTGGTCGACGAGCACCACCCGCCCGCTTGCCGGAACTCGGCCGCGACGGACGGCGCGGCGAGGAGCCGTACCGCGCGGGCTGGTCCGTTCGAGGCGCGAATGGTGAGCGTGCCCACGTGGGCAGTCGCTTCCACGTCGGACACCTGCAGCACATGGGCTGGCTGATGGACGAGGGCTGGAGCGTGGTGGTCTCCGCCGAGGGCGACCAACCGCTCGGGCAACCGATGCTGCCGTCTAGAGCGACACCGGTATGATCGTCGTCGAGTCGCGCACCCCAGTCAGTCCCCGTGCACGCTGTCCCGTCCCGTTGACGCGGTACACCTACCCATGTGGCCGAAACCCAAGACTGCGCGTCCGATGGCCGCGCGGGAGTGGCACTCGAAGTGATAATAACCCCTGTAGCCACTTCGTAGATCATTATTTACTAATGATCTACTCACATTTGCTCTTGGAGGCGACGGGAATCGAACCCACGACCTCGTGAATGCCATTCACGCGCTCTAGCCAACTGAGCTACGCCCCCGGAGATTCGACGCGCGTCAGCCGACTGCGCGCTTTCCGTATGGTACGCGCCCGGCGCCGGCCAAGGCAAGCCGAGCGCGGCGCGGAAGCGACCGTACGGCCGGCTACTTGGGCTGTGGGACGATGCGGATGTACGGCAATGGGGACTCCCATCCGTCCGGATAGGTCTCTTTCGCCGCCTCGTCCGAAACGGACGGAAGGATGATCACGTCGTCGCCCTGGTTCCAGTTCGCCGGGGTCGCGACCTGCTTGGCCGCGGTGAGCTGGCACGAATCGAGCAGGCGCAGGATCTCCGCGAAGTTGCGGCCCGTGCTCATCGGGTACGTGAGGGTCGCCTTGATCTTCTTGTCCGGCCCGATCACGAACACCGAGCGCGCCGTGGCGTTGTCCACGGGGGTGCGACCTTCGGAGGTCGTCCCGGCGCCCGCCGGCAGCATGTCGTAGGTCTTCACGATGGACAGGTCCGGATCGCCGATCAGCGGGTAGGTCACCGCGTGGCCCTGCGACGCCTCGATGTCCTTCGACCACGCTTCGTGGTCGCTGACGCCGTCCACGCTGATACCGAGCACCTTGCAGTTGCGCCTGGCGAACTCGTCCTGGAGACCGGCCACGGCGCCCAGCTCGGTCGTGCACACCGGCGTGAAGTCCTTGGGGTGAGAGAAGAGCACCGCCCATCCGTCGCCGATCCACTCGTGGAAGTCGATCGCGCCCTGCGTGGTCTGCGCGGAAAAATCGGGAGCTTCGTCGTTGATCCTGAGCGCCACTGATGTCCTCCTGGCGGCTGGCCCCCGTCCGGGGCCGGTTATAGGCCGTACGGTGCCACGCGGGGCGCCTGCCTTCAAGGTCGCCGGGGGGCGCCGATCCCTTCGGCCCACGGCAGGACCGCCAGATTCGGCCAGCACCGGCTCCAGCGAGCCACCTTCCGCTCGTAGATGGCCCGCGTGATCTGCACCCGATTGGCGCGCACCACGAGCCCGAACAGGTCGGTCAGGCCGAACGGCGCGAACACGACCGGGCCCCCGCGCGTCAGGCGCACGCCGACGGCGGTCGCCGTGGTGGGCCAGGTGCGGATGGCGGCCTCGGTGGAGCCGTAGGGCTCGATGCCGTACCCGAAGCGATGCCGGTACCAGAGGTGGACCCTGGCCTGGTTCTTGACGTCCAGACGGACCGGCAGGCCTGCCACGGCCTCCTGCGCCCTGGTCACGATGACATCCTCGGCGTCCTCGCCGAGGTCGCCGGCATCGAAGTAGACGAGGTCGTGGTCGTCGACGTCCTCCCCCGGCGGCTTGCCGTGGGCGGCGTTCCACACGGTCTGCGTCACGCAACCTGCCCCCAGGTACCAGCCGGGCAGACCCAGCTCCGCCACCCGCTCCAGGCACTCCCAGAGCACGGCGTTGGCGCGGAGCAGGGCGACCAGACGGTGGCGATGGCCGCCGGCCGGCGACGGGCTCATGCGGCCGCGGCCTGCCGCACGCCGTTCTCGAGCAGCAGCAGGCCGTCTGCCCGAGCCGGCATGCTGCGCGTCCAGCGCGGGTGGTTGACAGGGTCCAGGAACGCCTCCGGGTGCGGCATCAGCCCGAACACCCGGCCGCTCGCGTCGCACAGGCCGGCCGCCGCCGC
>JAPOQV010000411.1 GCA_026710565.1 Spirochaetaceae bacterium
CCTCTTCGTATACACCCGGCAGGAGGTCTTCGGGAGCAGCATTCCCGTGGCCGCCACGGCGCTCCGGACCGGCATCGAGCTGTACCGGGCCGCATAGCCGGGCGGCCCCCCGGGGCGCTTAGCTAGGACCGCGGTGTGGGAAGGCGATAGGCGGCGATGGCGTTCTCCCGGAATACGCGTGCCTGCGACTCGGGGCCGTGGCGCTCCACGTAGGCCTGCGCGAGCGCGAACACCGTCGCGTATGGGCCGCCCCTGCGGCAGACCGGCCAGTTGCTGGCGTACAGCAGGTGCTCGGCGCCGAAGCGCTGCCAGAGCGCGTCCAGGGTGGGTTCGTAGAAGCGCACGTCGGCTGGCGACGGCTTGGTGACGGCGTTCTCCACCAAGCCGGAGATCTTGCAGTACACGTGCGGCGCGCGGGCGAGCACGGCCATGCCGTCGCACCAGGCGGGGTCGGGTGCCGACCCGTCGATGGCCACGTGGCCGATGTGGTCGATCACCACGTGCGCCTCGGGCACTGCGTCGCAGAGATCGATCAATGCCGGAAGCTCCGGGGCTCCCGGCACGACGTCCAGCGTCAGCTCGCGGGCAGCCAGCTCGCGCACGGCGTCCACCAGCATGGCGCGGCCGCGGCCGGTGATCGCGTCATTGCCCAGGCGGATCCCGCGGAACAGCGGATGCGCCCTGAAGCGGTCGAGATGTCTGCGGAAGTCGGCGTCATCGTTGCGAATGTTGCCCACGAACCCGGCGATCGCGGTGTGCCCGGTGAGGTCCGCGTCGTCGGCGAGGTCCAGGATCCACTGGTTGTCCTCCAGCCAGGAGCTTGCCTCGACCACCACCGTGTGGGTCACACCGTGCCCGGCTGCCACCTCCAGAAAGTGCTCGGGAAGGGTGGTGCGATACAGGTCGGGGTTGTCCGAGGGCGGCCACGGCACGCTGTGCGGGCGATGCGGATCGAAGAAGTGGGTGTGGGTGTCGATGATCTGATCCATGTGCGGACGATGCGCGACGCGCGGCGGCGCTGACAACCCGGCCGAGCTGCGGCTTTCCGACGAGGCGCGCCTCGGTCATGATCGGCGCCGAGGAGCACACCCCGCATGCTGAAGATCCGCGATTCCGGCGCACTCGACTTCCTGGCGGTGGGGGCACTGGTCCACCGGCTTGATCCCGGCGTCATCCCGTTCCCGCACGCGTCGGAGCTCTCCATCCACGTCTCCGGCGGCGAGTACAACTGCGCCGCCAACCTCGCCTCCTGCTTCGGCATGCATACCGGAGTCGCCGCGGCGATGGTGTCGTATCCGATCGGGGACATGATCGACCGCTCGGTGCGCGCCATGGGCGTTCGGCCCTTCTACAAGCGTTTCGCGCACGACGGCGTGCTCGGCCCGAACATGGCGACGGTGTACAGCGACCGCGGCGCCGGGTCGCGTGCGCCGGAGGTGTTCTACAACCGTGCGAACGAGGCGGCCGCCCGCCTGCGGCGCGGCGACTTCGACTGGGCCGGCATCATGGGGGACGGCGTCCGCTGGCTGCACTCGGGGGGAATATTCGCGGCGCTCTCGCAGACGACCCCACATCTGATCGTCGAGGCGATGCAGGCCGCCAAGGCCTCCGGGGCGGTGGTCTCCTTCGATCTGAACTACCGCGGCAAGCTGTGGCAGGTCGCCGGCGGCGCGGACACCGCGCACGCCACGCTGCGCTCGATCGTCAGCAACGTCGACGTGCTGGTCGGCAACGAGGAGGACCTGCAGGAGGGGCTCGGCATCCCGGGTCCGGAGGCCACCGGAGAGTCCAAGCTCGACCCGCGCGCGTTCCTGCAGATGATCGATCGCGTCACCGCGGAGTTCCCGGACATCTCGGTGGTCGCCACCACGCTGCGCGAGGTGCACTCCGCCAACCGCCACGACTGGAGCGCGGTGGCATGGGTGGAAGGCGAGGCGGTCACCGCCCCGACGTGCCGGCTCGACGTGTACGACCGGGTCGGCGGGGGAGACGGCTTTGCCGCCGGGTTCTTCTACGGCCTGTTGACCGGGGCGTCTCCGGAGGAGGCCCTGCGGCTGGGCTGGGCACACGGAGCGCTGCTGACGACGTTCCCCGGCGACACGACCATGGCGACGCTCGACCAGGTGCGCACCCTGGCCGGCGGCAGCTCGGCGCGCATCGTCCGCTGAGGCGGTACGCGATGGGCTCGGCGCAACGTGACTCGGCAGCCGCGCTGCAGGCAGGCATCGGCGTCGCGGACATCACCCCGACCGGGCCGATCCGCATGGCCGGCTGGTCCAGCCGCGATCGTGCCTCGGAGGGGGTGAGCCATCCGCTATACGCCAAGGCACTGGCCCTGCGCGACGCCGCCGGCCACACCGGCGTCTGGGTCACGGCGGACATCCTGGGCTACAGCCGCACGATGGCCGACACACTGGAGCGGCGGCTTCAGGAACGCTACGGCCTGTCCCTGGACCAGGTCATCCTGGGCAGCTCGCACAACCACAGCGGTCCGATGACCGGCGACCTGCTGCATCTCTATTTCGATCTCGAGCCGGGGGAAGCGGGGACCGTCGCCCGCTACACCGAGCAGTTCCTGGAGCGCGTCGCCGGCGTGGTCGGCCAAGCGCTGGAAGACCTGGCGCCGGCCGAGTTGAGCATGGGATTCGGGCTTGCAGGATTCGGCGTCAACCGCCGCCGCGCCCGCGGCGCCGACACGCTCGGGCGCCCGCAGGCGGTCGATCACGACGTACCGGTGCTTGCCGTCCGCGCGTCGGACGGCGCGCTGCGCGGCATCCTGTTCGGCTACGCCTGCCATACCACGGCCGTGTACGACTACCACATCAACGGCGACTACGCCGGTTACGCGCAGAGCTCCCTGGAAGCGGCCTGCCCGGGCGCGACGGCGATGTTCGCGGCCGGCTGCGGCGGCGACATCAATCCGCTGCCGCGCTGGCGGGAGGGCCTGGGCGAGAGCTGCGGCGCCATGCTGAGCGCCGCGGTGCAGGACGTGCTCGGCGGGCGGTACGGCGCCATGGCGCCGGTGACCGGCCCGCTCGGCACCGGCGCCGACGAGCCGCTGCTGTCGCTGCTGGATCCGCCGGGCCGCGAGGCGCTGCAGGACGCGTTGCAGCGCCTCGGACCGGACGGCTCGGACGTGGAGCGGCGCGCGATCGAGCACCAGCTCGCCCGGCTGCAGCGGGACGGATCCTTGAAGGACCATTGCCCCTATCCCATCCGCGTCTGGAGGTTCGGCTCGAAGCAGCTCGTGATCGCCCTGGCCGGTGAGCCGGTGGTGGACTACTCGCTGCGCTTCCGCGCCGCCTACGGCTGGAACCGCACGTGGGCGGCCGGCTACAACCACGTGCTGCTCGCCTACATCCCGTCGGGACGGGTGCTGGCCGAGGGCGACTACGAGGGCACCACCGGCATGTTGGAGTACGGCCTGCCGGGACCGTTCGCGGGGTGGGTGGAGTCGACCATCGCCCGCTCGGTGAACCTGCTGGTGACGCGGTTGTCGTCCGCACCGTGAGTGGCGGAAGCGGCATACGCATCCACCTGGAGCGGTGCGCGGCGGTCACCGCTACGCCTCACACGACCTGGGTCTTCGCGGTGCTGGGAGACGGCGAAGGCGCCTCCACCACGGTCGAGGTCACTTCCGGCCGTTCGGAGCAGGTGATCGATGCGCTGGCCGGCATGGTCGAGGAGCTGAGCGGCGCCGATGGGGCCGGCGAGGGACAGGTCGAGGAGTTGCTGGGCCTCGCGCGGCAGCGGCTCCGGTCGGATGTGGTGCTCGCCACCGCGGTCAGCGCACTGCGCACCGCTCTGGCTCAGTTGGCAGCCGCCCGGGCCGGCGTGAGCCTGCACCGCTCTCTGGGAGCCGAGACCGCCGGGCCCGTCGAGCTCTATGCCAACATCAACCGGGGCCTGCACGCCACCGACCGGACTCCCGGCGCCTTCGAACGCGCCGCAGCGCGCGCCGCTCGGGAAGGGTTCGGGACGCTCAAGTGCGCGCCGTTCGACGAGGTGTCGCCGGCCATGGCGCCGGACCGCATGCTGCGTGAGGCGGAGCCGGGCCTGGAGCGGGTACGGGCCGTACGCCGCGCGATCGGGCCCGATGCGCGCCTGCTGGTCGATTGTCACAGCCGCTTCGCGCGCGAGGCGGCGCCCATGATCGCGAGCGATCTCGCGGCGCTCGACGTCGGCTGGTTCGAAGAGCCCGTGCAGCCGACGTCAGCGGCCGACGAGCTGGCCGCGATCGCACGCGACGTGCCGATGACGGTCGCGGGCGGCGAGAGCGGCTACGGGGTCGAGTGCTTCGACGGCCTCCTGGACGCGCGGGCGGTAGCGGTCGTGATGCCGGACGTCAAGTACTGCGGCGGCGTGGCCGAGGCGGTGCGTGCGGGCCGGTCCGCCATCGGGCGGGGCGGGGGAGTGTCGCTGCACAGTCCGTCGGGACCGATCTCGCTGCTGGCCAGCGCTCACGTCACGGCCGCGGTGGACGGCGCCCTGCCGCTGGAGCACGCCGTCCACGAGGTCGACTGGCGCGCCGACCTGATCGAGCCGGCCGAGCGTATCGAGAACGGCCGCCTGCTGCTGCCGACAACCGCGGGATTGGGGGCGGCGCTGAGCGGGAAGCTGGTGCGGCGTCACGGCCGGATCTGGATGCCCTGAGCGGGCCGTCCCGCCTATCGCCGCTCTTCCGGAATCAGGCCGCGCGGAGCGAACCGCAGGACGAGGAGAAGGACCAGCCCCATTACGACCGGCCGCATGTGGGCGGCGCTGCCCAGGAGATGCCCCCGTAGCGGACTTTCCGGTGACAGGGGAGAGGTGACCACCTCCATGAGGCGCAGGCCGACCGGCTCGGCCTGGATCCAGACATACCAGATGAGGAAGCCGCCGAGCACGGCGCCCCAGTTGTTGCCCGAGCCGCCCACGATCACCATCACCCAGATCAGGAAGGTGAAGCGCATCGGCTGGTAGGATGCGGGCGTGAACTGGCCGTCGAGCGTCGTCAGCATGGCGCCGGCGATGCCGATCACGGCGGAGCCCAGCACGAAGACCTGCAGGTGGCGGGAGGGGACGTCCTTTCCCATCGCGCGGGCGGCCGTCTCGTTATCCCGGATGGCGCGCATCATCCGGCCCCAGGGCGACCGCAACGCGGTCTCCGACAGCCACGTGAGGATGACCAGCACCAGCAGGAACAGTCCCGCGTAACAGAGCTTGACGACGATCGAGGACAGGTCCACGTGCGACACGCCGAGCGTTGCAGCCCACTCCTGGAACCACGCCGCGTTCTGGAGATCGATCTCGTACGGGACCGGGCGCGGCAGTCCGTTGACGTTCTTGACCCCCCGCGTCAGCCACTCCTCGTACTTGAGGAAGGCGACGATGATCTCGGAGATGCCAAGGGTCGCGATAGCAAGGTAGTCGGAGCGCAGGCTGAGGCTGATCTTGCACACCCAGGCCGCCCCCGCGGCGAACGCGCCCCCCACCAGCCAGGACAGGACGATGGGAAGGCCGAGCCCGCCCAGGTAGCCGGTGACCGTGGGCTCCACCGCTTCGATGGCCTCCACCGCCGGCGCGAACACCGCGCGGGCCGCCAGGCCGCCGCCGATCAGCAGGCACGCCACCGCGAGCCGCCGGTAGAGCGGCTTCCCGAGCCGGCGGCGGACGAACAGCACGGCGATCACGGTGAGCGCCGCAAGGCCAAGTGCCACCAGCACGCCGGCCCCGCCGGCGCGCCAGGCGGCGGTCACCGGCGGCATCGCCACCAGCACGCCGGCCAGTCCGCCGAGGGCGGCGAAGCCCATCACGCCGGAGTTGAACAGGCCGGCGTAGCCCCACTGGATGTTGACGCCGAGCGTCATGATGGCCGAGATCAGGCACAGGTTGAGAATCGCCAGCGCCAGGGACCAGCTCTGCACCAGGCCCACCACGCAGACGAGCGCCGCCATGGCCGCGAACAGGACGGGCTTGCGCGGGATCCGCGCCATCCACGGGCTGGATTGGCTGCTCATGTCGACTTGCCCCCGAAGATGCCGGTGGGCTTCACGACCAGCACGACGACCAGGATGAAGAACGAGACGGCGAACTTGTAGTCGGTGGAGAGCAACTGGACCAGACCCTCCGGACGCCAGCCCTCCGGCCCCAGGTAGGTCAGGAACTTCTTGTACGGATAGGTGATCAGCACCTCCGAGAACGCCACCACGAAGCCGCCGACGATGGCCCCGAGCGGGCTGCCCAGGCCGCCGACGATGGCGGCCGCGAAGATCGGCAACAGCAGCGACAGGTAGACGAACGGCTTGAAGCTCTTGTCCAGGCCGTACAGCGTGCCGGCCACCGCGGCCAGCGCGCCGACGATGACCCAGGTGACGGCCACCACGTGCTCCGGGTTGATGCCGGACAGCAGGGCCAGGTCCTCGTTGTCCGAGTAGGCGCGCATCGACTTGCCGGTCCGCGTCCTGCCGAGAAACCAGAACAGCCAGAACGCCAGGATGGCCGTCACCGCGACCGTGATGGTCTGCGTGGTCTTGATGGCCAGGCCCTCGCGGAGCCCCGTGGCCTCCTTGAACTGGCGGACGCTGACGACGAACCGCGTCCCGTCGGTGAACACCTGGTCGTCGGGGCCGATCACGAAGCGGATGAGCCCGTTGATCACGAACATGACGCCGACACTGGCGACCAGCAGGATCACGGGCGCCGCTCTCTTGCGGCGGTAGAAGCGATAGATCCAGCGATCGGTGAGCAGGCACAAGACGCCAGTGGCGACGATACCAGCGGGGAGGGCCAGCAGCGCGGTGGGCAGGGGACCGAGGCCGACCTCCCCGGACTGCAGCAGCCAAGTGAAGAGGATGGTGACCATGGCGCCGAACGCCATGGTCTCGCCATGCGCGAAGTTGGAGAAGCGCAGCACGCCGTACACCAGCGTCACCCCCAGCGCGCCGAGCGCGATCTGGCAGCCGTAGACGGTGGCCGGAACCAGCACGAAATTGGCGAGGAGCACGACCGCATTGACGAGGTCGGTCATCGCTCAGCCTCCAAGGAAGGAGCGGCGGATCTCCGGGTTCGCCAGCAGCTCCGAACCCGCGCCGGTATGGCGGTTGCGGCCCTGCACCAGCACGAATCCCGTGTCGGCCAGCTCCAGGGCCGCTCGGGCGTTCTGCTCGACGATGAGGACGGCGATGCCGCCCCGCGCGATGTCGACGATGCGCTCGAACAGCTCCTGGGTGACGATCGGCGACACGCCGGCGGTGGGCTCGTCCAGCATCAGCACCCGCGGCCGGTTCATCAGCGCGCGGCCGATGGCGACCTGCTGGCGCTGGCCGCCGGACAGCTCGCCTGCCGCCTGCCGCCGCTTCTCCCGCAGCACCGGAAACAGGTGATAGACCTCGTCCATGGTGCCGGCGATGTCGTCGTCGCGGATGACCGCCCCCATCTCCAGGTTCTCCTGCACGGTCATCGACCGGAACACGTTCTCGGTCTGCGGCACGAAGCCCATGCCCCTGCGCGCCCGCGCCTGCGGCGCCAGCGCGGTGATGTCCTCGCCGTCCAGGCACACGGTGCCGGCGCGAAGGTGCAGGAGTCCGAACAGCGCCTTCATGGCGGTCGACTTGCCGGCCCCGTTGGGTCCCACCACCACGGCGATCTCGCCCGCGTCCACGGCGATGGAGCAGCCGTGCAGGATGTCGGGGCCGCCATAGCCCCCGGTCAGCGCCTCTCCCGTCAGCAGGCTCATGCCGGGCTCAGGTTCGCCCTTCCCGGGTCACGGACCCCGCGCCGAGATAGGCCTCGACCACCCGCTCGTCGGACTGGACCTCCGGCGCCGACCCCTGCGTCAGCACCTTGCCTTCCACCATGACGATGACCGGATCGCACAGCAGGGAGATCAGCTCCATGTTGTGCTCGATGATGCAGAACGTGTAGCCCCGATGCAGGTTGAGGCGCAGGATGGCGCCGGCGATCTCCTTGAGCAGGGTGCGGTTGACGCCGGCACCGACCTCGTCGAGCAGGACGATGCGCGGCTCGGCCATCATGGTGCGGCCGAGCTCGAGCAGCTTCTTCTGGCCCCCCGACAGGTTGCCGGCCAGCTCATCCGCCACAGGGTCCAGCTTCAGGAACTCGATCACCTCGTCCGCCCTGGCGCGCAGCGCTGCCTCTTCGGCGCGGATCTTCCGGGGCCGCAGCCACACGTTGGGCAGGCGTTCGCCGGATTGGCTGCCCGGCACGGTCATGAGGTTCTCCCTGACCGTCAGCGTCGAGAACTCGTGGGCGATCTGGAACGTGCGCAGCACCCCCCGGGCGAAGAGCTGGTGCGGCGGGAGTCCCGTGATATCCTCGCCGTCCAGAGACACGCGGCCGGAGGTGGGCACGTGCATGCCGGCGATGACGTTGAAGAGCGTCGTCTTTCCGGCGCCGTTGGGACCGATGAGCCCGGTGATGCTGCCGCTCTCGATGGCAAGCGACGCGCCGTCGACGGCCCGGATGCCACCGAAGCGCATGTGCAGATCCTGTACGGCGATCATCCGGTCAGGGACATGCCGGCCCGGCGCATGAGCGGAAGCGGATCGGCCGTCTCCCGCTCATGCCCGACCGAGCTCAGCGGAAGCGGACGGTTACGAGCGCTTCGTCCTGGACCTCGATCTGCCGGTAGTTGCCGGCGCTCTCGCCCGCGCCGACCAGCTCGACCGCCGACGCGCCGACGTAGTCGATGTCGCCGCCGTCCGCGAGGATGGCGAGCGCCTTGGCCAGCTCACCGGGAAAGATCTCCTCGCCGGGCGCGTTGGCGACCGCCATGACGTGGTCCTTCAGCGCGCCGCTCTCGGTCGATCCCGCCGCCTGCATGGCCAGCAGGATCAGGGCGGCCGCGTCGTACGACTCGCTCACGAACGGCCCCGGTGCCCCGCCCATCATCTCCTCGAGCCGGGCGACGCCGGGACTGTCGGTCCCGGGCACCGTCCCGATCGACCCGTTCAGGTCGGCGCCGATCGCCTCCACGATGCTGTCGCCGATCATGCCGTCGGGGAGAAAGAACTGGTCGAACGCCCCCGAGTCGAGCGAGGCCTGGATGATGCCCTTGCCGCCCTGATCGAGGTAGCCGGCCACGACCAGGATGTCGCCGCCGGCCGCGGCCAGCGCGGCGACCTCGGCGCTGTAATCGCCCTTGCCGTCCTCGTGCGGCGTGTTGATGGTGATCGTCCCGCCGCGCATCTCGACGTTGGCCGCGATACTGTCGGCCAAGCCCTTTCCGTAGTCGTTGTTGGTGTAGGTCAGCGCCGCTTCCTGGATGTCCATCTCCTGCAGGATGTCGGCGATCACCTCGCCCTGCCGGGCGTCAGACGGCGCCGTGCGGAAGAACAGTCCGTCGTCTTCGATCGTCGACAGGGCCGGCGACGTGGCGGACGGAGAGATCATCACGATGCCGTTGGGCTTGGCCACCTGTTGCAGCATGGCGATGGTCACGCCCGAGCAGTCGCCGCCGACGATGGCGTTGACCCGGTCGGCGGTCACCAGCCGCTCGGCCGCGGCGACCGCGGCAGCGGAGTCGATGCAGGTCGTGTCGCCCCGTACGGCGACGACCTGCAGGCCGCCGAGCAACGCGCCGCTGTCGTTGACCTCCTGGATCGCGAGCTCGGCGCCGTCCGCCATGGGACCGACCAGTGACTCGATCGGCCCGGTAAAGCCGAACAGCACTCCCAGCTTGACGTCGTCCGCGACTGCTGCGCCGAGTGGCAGCAGCACCAGCAACAAACCCGTAAAAACCCGTCTCATTTCAGAACACCTCCGATAAAGTTGGTGCGACGGCGGCGTCCACAGCGTCCGTCGATCGATCTAGTGTACCGCGAGTTCTGGTATGCCACAATGCGCCTCCGGGGCGGCCGTTCAGCCCGCTCACGCTCGTGTCAATAGCCGAGCCGGCGCAGGTAGTCCCGCGTACTCCGGCTGCGCCGCGCTTCGGTCAGCGGATCGTCGCCGCTGCGCGGGCAAGCGGTGACCCAGCGCGGGAAGCCCATCTCGGCCAGCACCGCCAGCACGGCCGGGAAGTCGACCGCCTCGGAGTCGCCCACGTCGCACCACACCGGCTGATACGTGCCGTCGGCGTCGCGCGAGCTGGCGCTGTAGTCCTGCAGGTGGACGTAGTTCAGCCGCGGCGCGAAGTCCCGGATCGCCTCCACCGGATCGACGCCCCAGAGCTGGGCATGAGAGACGTCGATACAGAGTTGCGCCCGCTGCAGCAGGCTCAGGTAGCGGCGCCAGTCGGCCGCGGAGTCCACGAGGGTGTTGGTGTGGATGTGGTAGCTCAACTCCACGCCG
>JAPOQV010000412.1 GCA_026710565.1 Spirochaetaceae bacterium
GCAAGCCGGCCCGCCGCGCTCATCTCGGCTGGCGCGCACGCGGCGCGCGGAGCCCACCCAGCCGTCGCGCCGGCGGGAGACGCTCGGCTCCATGGGCCCCGAGCCGATCAGCGGCCCGCTCTCGACCCATTGGTAGAGGCCCGTGGCGGGGTCGAACCGGAAGCGCAGCGCGCCTATGCGGCCGCCGTCGAACGTGTTGAAACCCACCCATTCGTCGCCCGACGTCGTGTAGGGCACCGGTGGCGTGTAGGTCTGGTGCATCGACCGTGCGTCGGTCGAGCACAGCAGGTAGCCGCTGTCGTAGCCCTGTTGGCGCAGGACGGCCGGGCGTGCCGTCAGCTCGATGTCGTCGCCGTCGGCGCGCAGGCGAAACTGCGCCCACTCGACGGCGCCGGTGCGCAGGTGCGTGGCGGGATCGTTGTTCCGCATGAATCCCGTGCGCGGATCGATGGAGCGCGCGTGCCGCCCCCACATGGCGACGAAGCGGCCGCCGGCCGGGCTGGCTCCGGCTCCGGCGGGTACGCCGAACACCACCGGGTGGAAGTGGCCCTTGACGAAGGGCGTGCCGTCGCCGAGCGGGTCCCAATCGTCGACCGACTGTGCGAGCACGCCCTCCGCGAGCAGCCGCCCGTCGCAGGCGCCGTCGCGGAGCTGGTAGATGACGCTGGCGTTGTCGTCGGTGCCGCGCCAGCCGCGGGTGGTGTAGATCAGCAGGAACCGGCTGGCGCCGAGCTGGGCGGCGTTGACGTGCCCGGGGTACAGGCCGTCGGCCCGCGTATGGCCCGGCAGGGCGCACTCGTGAATGAGCTTGCCCCGGTGCTCGATGCGCGGCGTCATGCCGGCCCCTGGATGACCTCGGCCTGATCCTGGGGGCTGTAGAAGTAGGCGCCCGGCTGCCACTCCTTGTCGAGTTCGCCGAGCAGGCGGCGCTGCCGGGGCGTGCAGCGGTCGAGCACCTCCGGGGCGTGGCCGTCGAAGTCGAAGGTGCGGAAGCACATCTGGCTGTAGCAGTAGATCAGCGTCTTGCGGGCGCGGCGGGAGTGGTTGGTCGACACGCCGTGCCACAGCGAATGGGGGAAGACGACCGCGTCGCCGGCATCGGCGCAGAGCTGCACGGCGCCGGGCGTGGCGGCGGTGACGGGGGTGTCGTCCTCGGGATAGGGACGCAGGTGGCTGCCGGGGAACAGGGTGAAGTTGCCGCTGCCGGGCGTGCGCAGGTCGGTCAGGAAGTACTGGACCTTGAGCTGCAGGGGCCAGCTCGTCTCGCTCACGCGGATGTGGCGCAGCGCCTGGCCGCCGTCGGTGTGGATGAAGCCCTTGTCCTCGGGATTGGGCGGGCGCACGACGGCTTCGGCCATGCTGAGCTGGAGGTAGTGGCCCATCAGGTCGAGCACGGGGCCGAAGGTTGCAGGATGGTCGATCAGGTCGATGAATGCCTGGCTGTCCGGCAGGATGTTGCGCCGGTCCATGCCGGGGCGCGCGTTGGGGTCCCGGTTGCGCCGGACCTCTCGCCGGTGGAGCCGATCGATCTCCCGGATCAGCGTGGCGATCGTCGTCTTCGGGAGCACCCCCTTCAGGAGCAGGTAGCCATCGCCGGCCCACCGGGCCTGCTGTGAGGGACTCAGCGTGCGGGCTGGGGGCATCGGCAACCTCCTGAATTGGTCGCGTTGACTTTACGAAACGAAAATTCCGCCGTTATAGTAGTAGAGAGATCCGGCACATGGGAGATAGCCGGAACAAGGAGGGAATGCGATGGCAACGCTTGAACAAACCATCCTCAGCGACATCGAGGACAGTGGCATAGACGCATCGGACCTCGGCGTCGAGATACGCCGGGGCAAGGGGCTCCTGAACCGGCGCAAGGTGCTTGAGGTATTCGGCGTGGTGCGTTCCGAGCCGGACCACAAGGCGGTCCTGCGCGCGGCGAAGCACCATGCCGGCGAACAGTACGAGTTCAAGGACTCCGTCAAGGTGCACGCCCGCGTGCACTGAGCTCGATCGCCGGCCGCCGCGGCGGTGGCGATCGGCGAACTGCGCGCGAGACAGACGACCCGTGTCCCGCACGGACGCCCGGCCGCGTCCGTGACGGGTTTCGTGCGCTCGCCGTCCACGGCAGCCCTGGTTGCGCGGCCCACGATTGAGCGCCCCTTGACGTCCAGCTACCATCCTTCCGTGACGACGGCAGCGAAGCCGCGCCGATCTCGTCACGGGGTCTTTGGCGCCGCCGGGGCCGTCCGGATCCTGATCCCGCTCCTGCTGGCGAGCGCCGCGTTCGCCCAGGAGTCCCCGGACGCCGGGATCGTGACCCGGGGGCTCGCGGTCGAGACCTTCTCCTGCGGGAACCTGCCCACGACCTGCACCGGGACTGCCCGCCGCTTCATCGAGGCGCGGTGCGGGATCGTGGTCGCTGCGGACGGGACCCGCGTGCAGGTGCCTGCCGTGCCGGCCTCCGGGCCGGATCCGGCCGACCTGTACAACGACTGCACCGGTGCCGGCCACAACCCGGCGCATCTCGAAGACCTGGAGACCGTCGTGATCGATGCCGGCGGGGAGGAGGTCACGGGCTACCTGTTCGGCGACAACTACTACGAGCTCTACGTCAACGGTACGATCGTCGCCCGCGATCCCATCGGCTTCGTGCCCTTCAACTCGGGGGTCGTCCGCTTCAAGGCCGCGCGGCCGCTCACCTATGCCGTCAAGCTGGTCGACTGGGGCACGCAACTCGGCGTCGGCATGGAATACGACCGCTGGAACGTGGGCGACGGCGGCTTCATCGCGCGGTTCAGCGACGGCACCGAGACCGGGGCGGCGTGGAAGTGCCGGGCGCACTACATCAGTCCGCTGCAGGACCGGTCCTGCGTCGCGCCGGGACCCGACTCGTCGGCGTGTCCCGAGCGGCCGGCATGCGTGGAGCGGGATCCGGCGTCGTGCCGGGCGCTGCACTTCCCGGTGCCCGAGGACTGGGCCTCCCCGGAGTACGACGACTCGGCATGGCATCAGGCATCCACCTACCCGGCGAGCGCCGTCACGAACCAGCGCGCGTACCGCGACTATCGGGACAAGTTCGGGCGTGCCGACTTCATCTGGTCGCACAATCTCGACCAGGACAACCTGGTGCTCTGCCGCCTGCAGATACCGTGACGGAGGCGTTCGTCCGCGATCACCCCGCGATCCGGTAGGCGCGCCGCCATCGATCCATCGATCACGAGGCCCATGACGGCGCCGGGGCCGCCATCCCGGCCGGCCTTCGTTGCGACCTGCCACCAGATCGCCTGCAGAGCTCATCCTTCAGGAACGCGCCCTGATTCAAAGGGCGCGTGCCGATTGCGGTGGTGGACTCCACAAAGAAGTCGGACATTCCCGGGATCGGCGCTGCCGCCAAGCGCATATGGCAGGATGTGGTCTATCTCGATCCGATGTCGCGAGTTGCAGCGGCGTCCAGTCTGTCGATCGACGTAGCTGCAGCGGCCCCCGTCCCGCTGCCAGACGTGTCGTCGCACGGCCGCCGGAATCGCGCGGCCCGAAGCGCGTGGCTTCGCCGTCGGAGTGGC
>JAPOQV010000413.1 GCA_026710565.1 Spirochaetaceae bacterium
ACCGCCGCCACCAGCCGCTCCGACCAGTGCGCGAACCGCCTCGCGATCGCCACGTCCCAGTGGTGCCCGCCGCCGGCCTCCGCCTCTGCGAGCTCGCGGTGCCACCGGTCGTGGATCGCCTGCGCCTTCTCCGGCGACGGCAACTCCACGAAATCCAGGTCCAGCGTGCGCGCTGCCGCGGACAGCATGCCGTCCGACTCGCCGCGCACCGACTCCCACGGCCACACCGACACCGAGGCCAGCGTGTCGATCGGCCGTTTCGCGCCGCGCCGCACGTGCGTGCGGATGCCGGCCGCCACCTTGACCACCTCGCCGCCGAGCATGGCGCCGATCCGGTTCTTGTTGTCGCGGCAGTCGACCTCCGCGCCGATGCCGGTGACAGGGTTGATGTTGCCGCCGCACGCCTGCAGGAACAGCGCCGTGCCCCCCAGCGCTCCCTCGACCACCTCCCGCGCGGCCCCGGGGAAATCCGACGAGGCCACGTGCGAATGCGGGCCCATCGTCACCGGGTGGCAGCCATAGCTGAACAGCGTGGCGATCGGCCGCCCGCCGAGGTCGTCGACGCGCACCACGCCCACCGAGGGGTCGGTCGGCGCCCCCGGCACCTCGGCGAGGTGATCGCTGCCGTCCGCTTTCCGCTCGCGACGGTAGGCGGCGATGCCGCACTCGCCCCACCCCGCGCCGATGCGCGCCGCCTGCAGGGTCTCCTGAGCCTCCCGGGCCGCCTGCACCACGGCCTCTTCCATCCCGTCCTGGTACGCCTGCTGGACCGCGGCCTGCTCCGGCGGCTCGGGGATGAACTCCGGAAGCGCCGGCCCCGAGTGCGTGTGGCTCTCGTTGACCAGCACGTGCTCGGCCGTCGTGTCGAGCACCGCGGCAATCCGCCGCCGCAAGCGGTCGACCACCGACACCGGGATCGCGCACAGATCGCAGGCGACGATCGCCGCGCGGCTGTCGCCGGCCGCCAGCACCAGGACGGTCGCGGTCAGGTCGCTCTCGATCGCCTGGATGGGGTCGGCGAACAGCCGGATCCCCGGCCGCTTGATGCCGAGCGGCGGGTTGATCAGCCGCCGCGCCACACCGGCGCGCAGCGCGCTCATTCAGCCGGGGTGAGGCGGAAGATGCGGTCGGCGTTGCCGGAGAACAGCGCCACCTGCTCGTCATGGCTGAAGTCGGCGATGATCTGCCGGTACGCCCCGATGACGTCAGTGTAGGACGAGAACAGCCGGTCGACCGGCCAGTTGGTGCCGAAGAACGAGCGCTCGGTGCCCCAGGCGTCGATGCACTCCAGCACCCAGGGGCGGATCGAATCGACCGTCCAGCGGTGGTCGCACATCCCGAGCCCGGAGATCTTGACCACCGTGTGGTCGAGGGCGGCAAGCGAGCGCATGCCGCGCTTCCACGCCTCGAAGTACTCGGGATCGCGCCGCCGCGGAAAGCCGGTGTGGTCGATGCAGTAGGTGATGCCGGGATAGCGCTTCACCAGCTCCACGGCGTCGCCCATGACCGGCACCAGCGGATCGTCGCAGCAGACCAGGCCGTGCCGCTCCAGCAGCGCGTAGCCTCGCTCCCAGCGGGGGTCGGTGAGATAGTCGTCGTAGCGCAGGTCGCGGATCCCGCACACGCCCGGATACTCCAGGTGCCGGTCGATCACGCGTTCGGCGTCATCGGAGGTCAGGTCGCAGAAGGCGACGATGGTGAGCGGGAACCCCAGGCGGTCGGCGAACCCCTGCACGAAGCGGGTCTCCTGCACCGGGTCCTCGATGCCGATCGCCGCCTGCACGTGCACGGCCTTGGTGGTCCCGGCCAGCCGCGACTCCGCGATGAAGTCGTCCGCCCAGTAGCGCACGGCCTTCAACGCGTCGTGGTTGCCCAGGTCGGGATCCTCCTCGGCATCCGGGACCAGCCACGAGTAGTGCAGGCCGGGATCGCGCAGGTCGTAGAAGTGAACGTGCGTGTCGGTGAATTCCAGGTCGTTCATCATGTCCCCGGACAGAATCATACCGCGAACGGTGGCGCACTCTGCGAGTGAGGTTCGCGTCGCTCACTCCTCGCCGAGCTTGAGCGCCTGGTGGACGGAGACGCGCGCCACGTAGAGCTGGAACACGACCGACTGCACCAGCAGCGAGGCGACCACCACCGCGTACACGCGCAGGAAGTCGGCGCGCAGCGCGGTGACGCGGAACGGCGGCACCTGTTCGGCGCCCTCGGCCACCTGGACCAGAGGGATGAACAGGTCGGCCGCCAGCCGCCCGGCGGCGAAGCCGATCAGGGCCGCGCCCGCCGCCAGCACCAGCAGCTCCGTGATCAACATCGCCGTCACCTGTCCGGGCCTCAGCCCCATCGCGCGCAGCACTCCGAACTGCAGGGTGCGGGTGCGCAACGCCATCACCCAGAAGACGATGAAGCCGGCCACGCTGGTCAGCATGGCGACCCCGAAGCCCAGGGTGAGCGCGCCGTTGGTGGACTGCACCATGGCGTCGTTGCGAGCGCCGAGCAGCACCTGCGAGGTGTCGTAGACCCGCTCGACCACGAGCCCCTCGTCCTGCATCGCTGCATAGACCTCCGCGCTCGAGGTGCCATCGCGGGTGTCGAGCCAGATCTCGTACGGCTCCAGCGCCAGCTTGGCGTGCAGGTAGGCGAGGTTGGCGACGATCAGGTTCGTCGGTCCGCGACGGTCCGGGATGCCGGTCAGCCAGCGCCCTTCTCCCATCGGGTTGAAGGTGGGCCAGTAGTCGACGAAGCCGACCACGAAGCCGGCGATCGACGGCTGCCCGGTCCAGCGCACCTCGATGCGGTCGCCCAGGCGCACGCCGTGGCGGTCGCGCAGGGCGCTGCCGGCAAGCAGCGCCAGCGGGTTGGAGGCGAGGGCCTGGGCGTAGCGGTAGTGGTGCCGCGGCAAAAGTCCGGGCGGGAAGTAGGCAACCTGCGCGAACTCCGGCGCCACCACCCCCAGCACCTGCGCGTGGGTGGTCTGTCCGTCCGGCAGCCGCACCGTGGCGCGTGCGCGCCGGAAGACGCGCGTGGCCCCTTCCACCCCGTCCAGGCGGCCGAAGGCGTGATGGGGAGGCTCGCGAAGCGCTCCGGACGCGACGCCGGAGACGGCCGAGGACGGCGGCGCGTCGATCGGCGTGGCGGTCGCGGGCGCCGCGCTCGGGAAGTAGGGCTCCACGACGATGTCGGCCCCCACGCGATAGGCGACGCGGTCGATCAGGCTGGCGTTGATCGTGCGCGCGGTCTGGCTGTTGAAGATGCCGAGGGCGACCGCCAGCAACAGAAACAGGGCGACGAGCTGACCGTTGGCGGGAGCGCGGCCGACCTGGACGAGGGCGGCGTACAACGGCGCCGGCCAGCGGCTGCCTCCGACCGCCGCCAACGCCCGAACCGCCGGCGGAAGGAGGCGCAGGAGCCCCAGTCCGCAGCCCAGTATGAATGCGACCGACAGCCCGAACAGGAGCGGGTCGAGCGGCGCCGCACTCCCCTCCACCGCCCTCAGTGTCAGCCCCGCGCCGTCGCCGGTGAAGCGCAGGTAGCCGTAGGCGGCCACCGCCAGCAGGACGGCGTCCAGGTAGTAGCGGTGCCAGAACGGCACGCGAGACGCGCTGCGGGCCTGCGCCGCCTTGCGCTCCACGATCGACCCGCGCGCGGCGACCGCCGCCGCGACCGTGGTGAGCACGAACAGCGCCACCCCGGCCGCGGCGAACAGCCAGGCGCGGAGCGACAGCGCCACCGGCAGCGACGCGCGGTCCACGAACACCAGGAAGCCGTCAGCGGCGCCGATCACCGCCGCGATGAACAGTCCCACCGGCGGCCCTGCGGCCAGCGCCAGCACGCCCAGCGCCGCCGCCTGCCCCAGGTAGATGCCGACCACCTGGTCGCCACCGGCGCCGCGACTGCGCAGCGTAGCGATGGCGTCCCGCTCCGACTCGACCAGGAGGCGCGCGACCAAGTAGGTGAAGAAGCTGAGCAGCAGCGCCACGGGGACCAGCAGGAGCGCCAGCGTCAGGCGGAGCTGTCCGGCGCGGATCAGGTAGGTGTCGATCACCTCCCGCAGCGGGAACTGCACGGCCACGCGCGCGGGCTCGGCCATGCGCAGGAACTCGTGATGCCGCTGCACGACGTCGCCCAGCGCGCCGACGCGCAGCTCGTGGTAGTCCAGCACGTAATGCCAGCGCGCCTCCGCGACGTGGGAGACCGGCGGATCCAGAAATCGCCTGCGGAACTCGGCGTAGCCGACCAGCAGGCTGTCGTCGTACTGGCGCAGGCCGTACGGCCAGAACAGCCTGGAGTCGGCGGCCGGGCGGTATACACCGACGATCCGCACCGTGAAGGCCGGTCCGCCGGGCGCGATCGAGCTCACCTGCAGCTCGTCGCCGAGCAGCACGGGACGGTCGCGCAGCACGTACTCGGAGATGACCGCTTCCAGTACGCCGTCGTCACGCGCGGCGTAGGCGCGTCCGTGCACGAGCTCGACCTCGTCGAACAGGCCGTCGAGCGCCTCGACCGACAGGAACAGCCGCGCTCCGTCGCGCCCGTTGTCCTGGCGCAAGTAGGAGAGCGTGAGCTGCGTGGTGTGCGCCAGGACCGGCAAACCGAAAGACGGGATCGCCCCGCCGATGGCGGCATCCAGCTCTCGGAACCGCTCCCCACGCTGTTCGGCCGGTGCGGCCCGAAACAGGTTGACCATCGCGCTGGTGCGTCCCGGATGGCGCCCGAGCTCGCGCTGCCGGGCTTCCAGCTCCTTCACCAGCAGGCGCTGCAGGACCGCGTCGGTGTAGATCGGGATCGCGGCGAGCAGGCCGGCGGACATGACCGCACTGCCCAACAGGGCCAGGGCCAGCCACCCGGAGGCCAGCGTCTTGCGGATCAGCAGCGAAAGCGTGGCCGCCTACCTCAGAACGACGGCCTCGCCCGCGCTCAGACCGCTCCTGATCTCCGCACGGGTCGGCGTCTCGATGCCGACCTCCACGTCCCGCTCGACCGGGAGGCCGTCCTCCAGCACCTGCACGTAGGTGCGGTTCACGTAGGTCTCCACCACCGAGCGAGGCACCACGACCACCCCTTCCCGGCGCTCCAGCACCAGGTGGACGACCGCGCTGGTACCTGCCGTGACGCGCGGCGGCAACCCGTCGACCCGGATCAGCACGCGTGCGGCTTCCGCGTCGGTCGCGTCCGGGGGGGCCGAGGCCGGCGTGGCGATCACCTCGCCCGCGTACGTGCCGCCGGCCATCACCACGCTGACGGCGGCGCCGGCGATGAAGTCACGCCGCTGTTGACCGTGGTAACCGAGCACCAGGTCGCTGGGGTCGGCCACCTGCACGACGGTCCGGTATGCGGAGACCTGCTCCCCCGGCTGCACCGATGCGAGGTACACGACGCGGCCTGCGATCGGGGCGAACAGCCGCGAGCGGGCCAGCTCGGCCCGAAGCTGGCTGAGGAGCAGCCGTGCGCGCTCGAGGTCGAGCTCCGCAAGTCCCACGGCGAACCGGTCCGCGCCGGTGGCCACCGCCCGCTGGTGGAGCAAGTCGGCGCGGCGCAGCTCCAGCTCCTGCAGCGCGATCCGGTCGAGCAACGCCGAGGTGTCGAGCTCGGCCAGGAGCTGTCCCGTCTCGACCGTGTCGCCCCAGCCCACGTGCAGCGCCCGTAGCGGGCCGGCCCGGTCCCGGAAGAACACCGGATGCTGTTCCCGGTAGACGAATTGACCGGTGACGATGGTCTTGCGCTCGATCGCATCGAGCTCGGCGACCTCGGTGCGGAAGGTAATCTGCGGCGCCGGCAGGAGATCGGTCGAGAGCACCTCCTCCTCGTCCGGAAGCAGGAAGCAGCCGAGCGCGGCGAGCGCCGCGGCCGCGCCCAGGGCTATCCGTGCGCACGCCGGCATCATCACCAAACGAGTGTACGAGACCCTGCCCCGCCCAGGTAGGTCCTCCGGGCCTCCCGCGACCCGCCTCAGAATATGTTCGATTCAATTGATTTCCGCTGGACTCAACAAAATATGTTCGTTAACTTTGATACTTCATGAGCGAACACATTCCTCGAGGCCGAGGCCGGCCGCGGCGCACGGATGTGTATCGCCGGCTCGACTCCCAGATCGCCGAGCTTCGGGAGCGCATGGGCGGCCTGCCCGCTCCCGCGGACGCCGCCGGCATCTGGCGCGGCATCTGGTACGAGGAGGCCCATCACTCCACCGCCATCGAAGGCAACACCCTGGTGCTCAAGCAGGTCGCCGAGTTGCTCCGCGAAGGCAGGGCGGTCGGCAACAAGGAGCTCCGCGAGTACCTGGAGGTCCAGGGCTACGCCGACGCATCCGACTGGGTCTACCGACAGGCCATCACGCCGAGGGGGCTCACGCACCCCGGCTGCGTCCTCACGCTCGCGGAGATCCGGCAGGTGCACCGGACCGCCATGGGATCAGCCTGGAGTGTCGCACCGCATCCCGACGCGACAACGCGGGAAGCACCCGGGAGCTTCCGGGAACACGACATCCACCCCTTCCCCGGCGGCATGACCCCTGTCTCCTGGCCGTTCGTCCCCGCGGAGATGGCGAGCTGGGTCGACCAGGTGAACGCCCTCGACCCGAACAGCGCGATCCTTACCGAGGCGCTCGCCGCGCTCCATTGCCGTTTCGAACAGGTCCACCCGTTTCTCGACGGCAACGGCCGGGCCGGACGGTTGATCCTCAACCTCATCCTGGTCCGGCGCGGCTATCCGCCGGCCATCATCTACAAGCGCGACCGCGCGCGGTACCTGCGCGCTTTGCAGAGAGCGGACACGGGAGACCCAAGCGCTCTCGGAGAGATGCTCGCGCGGGCGATCCTCGACAGCCTCCACCGATTCGTCATCCCGGCCGTCGCCGATCCCGAAAGGCTCGTGCCGCTCGCCGCGCTGGAGACCCCCGGCATTAAGGCCTCGGCCCTGCGCGCGGCGGCCGACCGCGGACGGCTCCGCGCCACGCGAACATCCGACGGTCAGTGGCGCAGCTCCCGCAGATGGGTCGATGAGTACGTCGCCAGCCGTTATCGCCGCGACGAAACGAGCCCCGGGGCCGGCTGACGGCCGCTACGGCTCGCGCCGCCAGACCTCGACAACGCAGTACGCGCCCGGCTCGCAGTTGCCGGTAGCGAAGTCGCGAGCCATCGAGATCGCGGTATCCAGTTTGTCGACCAGGCAGTACCGATTCACGTGGTACTCCTTGGCCATGCCGTTGCATGACAACGGCGAGCAGAAGAACGCGGGTGTCTCGTTGCCTCCGTCGTGTGTCGTGCCGACGTGGCGCACGACGGCGTCGTAGCCGAGGCGGGAGAACCCATCCGGTATGGGGCTCGCCGTGAGTTTCGGCAGCGGATGCTCAGTCTCCTTGCCCGACTCGTGGAACAGGGTTGGCAGCAGGCGGTACGCGTACACCCGATACCGCTCCTGCTCCCCAGCCGGCACGACCGACCACGCCGCGTCCGGCGTGTCGAACAGCCACGTCTCGGTGTTGTGAGCCCACTTGTTCACCCAGTCCGGCGGCGACTTCGCGATGCACTCGCTGACGCTGCAGATCTCCTCCACACCCGTGTACCCCGGCGCGTGCATGTCTCCCGTTGCTGCGGTGCACCGCTTGGGGAGATATCCGATCAGAACCGTCTCTGGCGCCATGGGCCGCTTTCCTGGGCGCTGATCATAGCCCGCGAGCGACCTGACCATTTAACGTAGGCACGTTACCGCGCCGTGCCGACACTATCCAGGCCAGCTCCAGATGTCGGCAGTTGTACGTAAATGCCGACATGCAGTATCATGCTCTCGCAATGGTCGAACCCCTGGATACGACGCGCTTGCAAGAAGCCGGCCTAGGTGTGTTTTTCCATCCACGGGACATCGCGTCGCTCGGGGTCTCGCATCGCCGGCTGCAGGGTTTGGTCACCGAGGGCGTGGTCGAGAATCTGGGGAACGGGCTCTATCGGCTCGCCGAGGTGGAGCCCACAGAGGTCGAAACCCAAGTAATGGTGGCCGCGGCCGTCCCGAACGCCATCATCTGCCTGCTCACTGCGCTTCACTTCCACAACATCGGTACGCAGGCGCCTCATGAGGTGTGGATTGGTCTCGATCGCAAGGCGCGCAAGCCTACGCGTGCTCCTGCGCGGGTGCGCATCGTGCGTTTCTCGGGCGCCATGCTCACCTACGGCGTGGTCGTTCACTCGCTCCTTGGGGTGCCGGTTCGGGTCACTTCCCCAGCCCGTACGGTCGTGGACTGCTTTCGTTATCGCAACAAGCTCGGCCTCGAGATCGCACTCGAGGCTCTGCGCGACGCGTTGAGCCTTCGCGTGGCGACGGTCGACGAGATCATGCGCACGGCCGACGCCTGTCGGGCGCGGTCCGTCATCGGCGCGTACTTGCAGGCGCTGGTCTCATGAGGCGCAGGCCACTCAGAGACGTCGCCGCATCGGTCCGCACCAGGCTGCTGAACAGGAGCCGCGAAAAGGGTGAGGACTTTCAGTTCCTGTTGCAGCGATACGCGGCCGAGCGATTCCTGCACCGCCTTGGCGAGTCTGACCATCGCCGCAGGCTTGTCCTGAAAGGTGCAATGCTTCTCGCGCTGTGGGGTGAGTCGACCTACCGCCCAACCCGCGATCTCGACTTCACCGGGCACGGGGACTCTCGGCAGGGCAGCGTAGACTCGGTCATTCGTGCCATTTGCTCGGCGCCGGCTGTCGATGATGGAGTCGTGTTCGATGCCGATACGATGAGCGTGGAACGATTCCATGAGCACGTTGAGTATTCCGGAGTTCGCGTCCGTTTCTGGTCCAGGATTGGCAGCGCCCGAATACAAGTGCGCATCGATATTGGATTCGGAGACGCGATTCAGCCGTCTCCCATCGATGCTCATTATCCGACCCTTCTGGAAGGATCACCGCGGCCATGGATCCGCGCCTATCCGCCCGAAGCCGTCGTTGCCGAAAAGCTCCATGCAATGGTTTTGCTGGGGGAGCAGAACAGTCGCTACAAGGACTTCTACGACATCTACTCCATTGCCAAGTACGTCTCCTTCACGGCTGAGACGCTGACACGGTCTATCAGCACGACCTTTGACCGACGCCATACTGCGATCTCCGCTGATCTTCCTCGATCTCTCACGCCGCCGTTCTATGCCGAACCTGATCGCGCCGATCAGTGGCGCGCGTACCTGATCCGCAGCTCTCTTCCCGGTGCGCCGGACGACTTCGGGATTGTTGGTGACGTCATCCAGGCGTTTCTTGTCGGCCCATGGCGCGGACTCGCACAAGGCTCCGCGATCACCGGCGCGTGGTCCGCGGGTGGTCCCTGGAGCGACGATGCCGCGAGTCCACGACCGGTGAAAGAGCGGGGATGACACATGATGGACAATCTCGACGGAGACTCCCCGCGCGACGCCACCATGGCGAGAGCGCAACTTAAGCGAGGTTGTTCGGCCCGAAGGACGACGGGAGCAGGTCGCCGAGCGTGAAGGGTTGGCGGAGTCCGTCGGGGCCGCACACGAGCACCGGGGTGTCTTCGGCGGCGAACTCCCGGATCTTCTGCCGGCATCCGCCGCAAGGGGTGCACAGGAGATCGCCGCCGCCGGCCACGGCGATCTCCGCGATGCGGCGCTCGCCGGCCGTGACCATGGCGGCAATCGCCGACGCCTCGGCGCAGATCCCCTCGGGGTAGGCCGCGTTCTCGACATTGCAGCCGGTGTAGAGGGCGCCGCTTGCGGCACGCACCGCAGCACCAACGTGGAATCCCGAATAGGGCGCGTAGGCAGACTGCCGAGCAGCTATCGCCGCGGCGATGGTTCGGTCGGTTGAGGTCCCCACGGAGGCCGCTCCTACGACCAGACTCCTCGGTCGACGAACTTCGTTTCGCCCTCGACCGCGAAGTACACTATGGTCACCTGACGAGCCGGCTCGGTAGATCCCCGATCTCGCGAGGTTCGGTCTTCGGGCCGGGAATCTCGGCCAGACTCAGCCCGGTATCCAGGAGCGGCTGGATGTCTCGGACCGAGGCCGCCGTCTCGGCTTCCGTGCCTTCGTCGCCGGGACGAAGGACCACGACCTCGTCCTTTCCCAGACCGGGGTCTTGCAGCACCTCCTCGGAGTGGGTAGTGAGCAATACCTGGTCCTGCAGGTCGAAATCCGCATGCTTGAAGTTCCGCCAGTTCTTCAGGGCGAGATGAGTCAGGCGCATGGGACTCCCATGATAGCCTGCCCGAAGCTGAGCGACCAACTCGCGCTGCGGGCGAGGATTATTGGCCGGTCGCCCGAGCTCAGTGCCCGGTGAGCAGCGGGAGCGGCCGAAGTCGTCCGCCGTCAGGCCCTTGATCGGGCCGGTCACGTCCGGGTGTTGGGAGAGCATCTCCCCCTGCACGCCGGCTTCCGGCCATGCGGCATCCAGGATCCGGGTATGGTTCACGGCCATCACCGCGGCGGCGTATCTCCACTACGCGGGATCGCCCTCCGGCAGGCCGGCGCTTCATGTCCGCCGCGCCCACTCCGGCTTCGACGGTTGGGGCCTCCGGGATCGGCACCGTGGCCCGCTGCGATTTGACGCATGACTGAAGCTTATGCGTATGATTCATACACACAACAACCGCGGCTGAGAGACATCATGGCAAGAGTGCAACTTGTGATCCCCGATGAGGATCGAGACCGGTTCGTGCATCAGGCTCGGCGAGAGGGCATGACGTTGAGCGGGTGGCTCAGAACAGCGGCCCACGATCGGCTGGACCGCCTGCAACGGTCCCCGGTGTTCGAGTCGCCCGCCGAGATCGATGCATTCTTCCGGGAGTGTGACGAGCTTCCAGGCCCGGAGTCCGAACCCAACTGGAACGAACACCTGAACGTGATCGACGAGTCACGCCGACGTGGAGCGGCTCGCACGTGACGTTCGTCGACACCAACGTCTTCATGTACGCCGTCGGGCGACGGCATCCGCTTCGAGATTCCGCTCGCGACTTCTTCAGGGCGTCCACCCGCGACCGCACGCCTCTATGCACCTCCACCGAAGTCGTGCAGGAGCTGCTCCACGCCTACGTGCCGGTCGGCCGACTTCAGACCCTCGATGTTGCGCTCGCGCTGCTTGCCGGATCGGAAGTCGATGTGTGGCCTCTGGAGTTCGAGGATGTCACGCTTGCCCGCCAACTCAGCGACACACACCCCGGTCTGGGAGCGCGGGACCTCTGCCATCTGGCGAGCTGCCGCCGACGCGGCGTGAAGCAAATCAAGACCTTCGACCAAGCCCTCCACGCCGCCGCAGACAACTGGTAGAGCCGCACTCAGGCGAGGTTGTCCGGCCCGAACGACGAAGGGAGCAACTTCTCCCCGGGTGAATCACCGCCGGAGTCCGTCAGGACCGCACACGAGCACCGGGTGGTGTCGGCGGCGTCGAAGCGAACGTCCCAGGGCGACACGTCCCGGGCAGGCCGTAGCTGCGGCGATCGTCGTGGCGGCGGCTCACCGATCCCCGTTACGCCAGGCCGCGAATGATGAGCACGACCCCGGCTACCAGGGGCAGCACCGTGTAGCCGATGACATGAATCCTTACGGCCGCCTTCTCGCCCCACTTCTTCTTCATGGGCTCCAGCTTCAAGAAACGGTCCGGCGCAACCTTGCGGATGATCAGCGTGACGATTCCATACACCATCATCAGGGCTCCGAGGAGAAAATTGGCATCCATTCTGATCTTCTCGTACGAAACCGTTCCGGTGCCGTCAACCCTTTGACCGCGCCGCGGGTGAATCCGCCGATGATCTGCCGCTGGGCGAACAGAACGGTCAGCACGATCGGCGCCGCCCGATCAGCGCGGCCGCGGAATGAAGAGCGAACGGTAGATCGCCCGCAGGCGACGGGAATGGGGCTATGATCCGATCCGGAGAGATGAGCGGCACGATCATCCGCCTGGCGGCAGCGGACTTCGGGGAGGCGATGGATCTGCTGAACTACGCATTCAGCTACAACCACGGCGGGCACGCCTTCCCGACGCTGCTCCCGAAGATCTACCGGCCCACCGACGAGCTCATGCGCTGCAACTATGCGATCCGCCGCGACGGCCGACTGGTGGCGGCGGTGGGCGTCTTCCCGCTGACGTGGCACGTGGGCGGCGCGACGCTGCGCGTGGCCGCCATCGGCGGCGTCTCGACCCATCCCCGGTTTCGAGGCCGCGGCCTGATGAGCACGCTGATGACCCACTGCGTGGAGGAGATCCGCACCGCCGGCTATCCCCTCTCCTGGCTCAGCGGCATGCGGCGCCGCTACCGGCACTTCGGCTACGAGCAGTGCGGCAGTGAGCTGTTGTTCACGCTCAAGCGGGAAGACCTGCGGGCGGCCGGCATCGACGGAACGGGCATCGAGTTCCGGCGCCTGACAGGGGACGACCCGCTGCTCGCGCACGCGCAGCGGCTGCATGCCGCGCAGCCCGTACGCTGCGAACGGCCGGCCGCCGAGTTCGTCACGATCTGCTCGAGCTGGAACAACTGTCCGTACGCCGCGGTCGTCGGGAACGAGCTGGCCGGCTACCTGATCGCCGGCGAGGACGGATCCCGTGTCACCGAGTTGGTGGCCGCCGACGCACCGGCCACGCTGCGGATTGCCGCCGCTTGGTGCGCCCATCGGGACATCGCCGAAGTGACGATCGCGGTGTCGCCCGCGAATACCGATCTCGCACGCGGCCTCGACGCCACCGCGGAGGCCACCGCCGTGCGCTTCGCGGACAGTTGGCAGGTATTCGACTGGCCGTCGGTGCTGACGGCCCTGCTCCGCGAACGCGTCCGCTCAGGCGAAGCCGAGCCGGGCAGCCTGGTCCTGCAGATCGGCAAGACGGAACGGCTGCGCCTCACCGTCGACGGCACCCGCGCCGGCGCCGTGCCCACCGACGAAGAGGCGGACTCCACCATGGACGAGATCGCGGCGATGCGCGCGCTGTTCGGACCCCTGCAGCCGCCGCTGCCGGTCTCGTGGTTCCCGCTTCCGGCGCACATTCCACACGCCGACCGGGTCTGACCGTCAGCCCTTCAGCGACCCCAGGAAGATCCCCTTGATGAAATAGCGTTGCAGGAACGGGTACAGGGCGATGATCGGGCCGATCGTGATCACGATCACGGCCGCCTTGGCCGCCTCGGACGGCACCTTGGTGGCATAGGTGGAGAGGAACTGATCCAGCGCGTCGGTCGTCTCCTGCTCCCACGCGCGCACCAGCCGCCGCAGCAGCGTCTGCAGCACCACCTTCGACTCGCTGTTGAGGTAGATGAGGGCATCGAACCAGGAGTTCCAGTGCAGCACCGCCGCCCACAGCGCGATGGTGGCGATCGCCGGCTTGGCGAGCGGCACGATGATGCGCACCAGCACCTGCAGGTAGCTTGCGCCGTCGATGAACGCCGACTCCTCGTAGGCCGCGTCGATGGTCATCAGGAAGTTGCGCATGATGATCACGTAGTAGGCCTGCGCCATCAGCGGCAGGATCAGCGCCCAGCGCGTGTCGAGCAGGCCGATGCCGCGCACCAGCAGGAAGCGGGGGATCAGGCCGCCCGAAAAGAACAGCATCAGCAGGAAGTAGAGCGTGATCCACTTGCGGCCGGGCAGATCCCGCTTGGCAAGCGGATAGGCGGCCAGCAGCGTCATGGCGAGCGTCAACCCGACCCCCAGCACCGTGCGGTAGATGGAGTTGTAGTAGGCGATGCCGGCGTGGCCGAACTCCGAGAACGCGAACCGGTAGGCGCCGGCGGTCCAGCGCTCGTTCCATACCCGGAAGCCGAGCGTGCCCGCCTCCTCGGCCGGCGCGAACGACAGCACCAGCGTCGACCAGAACGGATAGAGGATGGTCAGGCAGTAGAGGGACAGGAGCGTCAGGTTGACGGCGTCGAAGCCCGCGTCGCCCCTGCTGCGGCGATTCCTCGCCAGGGAAGGACGAGCCGCAGCGCTACCAGAGGCCATAGTCGCTGTAGCGGCGTACGAAGACGTTGACGCCGAGCAGCAGGGCCACCCCGATCCCGTTCTTGAACAGGCCCACCGCGGTGGAGAAATCGTAGCGCCGGTCGAT
This sequence comes from Spirochaetaceae bacterium, assembly GCA_026710565.1. Next base: position 14,032 of record JAPOQV010000413.1, read on the forward strand.
CAGGCCGACCCGGTACTCGTAGGTGTCGATGATGTCGCCGACCTCGTACACCAGCGGGCTGTACAGGTTCAGCACCTGGTCGAAGCCGGCCTCCATGATGTTGCCGATGCGCAGCAGCAGCAGGATGGTGAGCACCGGCAGCAGCGACGGGATGGTGATGTGCCAGGCGCGCTGCAGGCGGTTGGCGCCGTCGATCGACGACGCCTCGTACAGCTCCGGGTCGATGGAGGCGATCGCCGCCAGGTAGATGATCGCGCCCCAGCCGGCCTCCTTCCAGATGTCCGACATCACCAACAGCGGGCGAAAGAACGCCTCGTCCGTGAACAGGTTCACCGCCGGGGTCCCGAACAGGTTCGCCGCCAGCGCCACCAGCCCGCGCTGGGGCGAGAGCGCCTCGAACAGCATGCCGGACAGCACCACCCACGACATGAAATGCGGGAGGTAGGAGATGGACTGGATCGTCCGCTTCACCGGCATCCTGCCGACCTCGTTGATCAGCAGCGCCAGCAGCAGCGGCGCGGGCACGGCGAAGCCGATGCGCAACAGGCTCAGGATGACCGTGTTGCGCATGATCCGGCCGAAGAACGGGTTGTTGAACAGAATCTCGAACTGAATGAAGCCGGCCCACGGGCTGGCCCAGATGCCGCGCCCGATCTGGAACTCCTTGAAGGCGATCTGCACCCCGTAGATCGGGATGTAGTGGAAGACGAAGACGGCCGCCATCGGGAACAGCAGGAACACGTAGAGCGGCGCCATGCGCCTGGCCTTGCGCCACTTCTCGCCGCGCTGCCGCTCGGCCAGCGCCCGGTCGTCTATCGCGCTCGCCATCGCCTCAGATCCTTCAGAGAAGAAAAGAGGGGGCGGAACTCACTCTCACCCCCTCATCTCCAGCACCGTCAGACCGGTCAGGTCAGTAGACGATGTTGCCCTTCAGGAACTCGGCCCGGATCGGCATCTTCTTCATTTCGTCCAGCCACTCCTGGCCACCGGCGTCCAGCCACTTCTGCACGTAGGCGTCCCATTCGGCCTCGATGTCGAGCTGTCCCATCACCGCCTTGTACAGGAACTCGTCCTCGATCGTGGTCAGCGTCTCGCCGTAGCGGCGGTTCAGCTCCCCGACGCGGGTCTCCGCCAGCCAGTCCATCCGGTAGGAGTTGGTCTGCAGCTCGCGGCCGCGCCCGTCGATCGCATAGTTCTCCAGGAAGCTGGCGAGCTGGAACGGCAGCATGTACTTGAAGCGGGTGCGGGTCTGCACGCCGGGATACGACTCGCCCCAGCCGCCGACCTGGTAGTTGCCCTCGGCGATCTCGGCCATCGGCCGCAGCATCGCCGCGGAGTTCCACGGCTCCCCCTGCCAATCGAAGTGCACGCCGGGCTGCCCGAACTCGGCCTGCACCCAGACGCGGTCGTCGCCGTAGCGCGCCCAGTCCAGCACCTCCAGGATCTTGGCCAGCTTCTCGTCGGAGACCTTGGCGCCGATGTTCATGTAGCTGGCGCCGATGTTGCCCGTGTCCTTGCCGGACGGCGACCCCTGAATGCCGGTCGGCCCGACCGGCGGCGGAACCATCAGGACCTTGACGCCCGCGGCGGCCTCTTCCTCGGTGGCGAAGGCGTTGGGCGGTCTCGACCAGAAGCGCTCGTTCTGCCCGCCTGCGTACCAGGCTGAGGACATGCCGGCGCCGATGATGCCCTGGCCGACCTTCTCCCAGTACTTGCCGACCGACAGGCTCGCGAACTCGCTGTCCAGCAGCCCCTCGTTCCACCACTCGTTGGCGTGCAGCAGGAAGTCCTTGTAGCGCGGCGACACGGCCCAGAAGTAGAGCTCGCCGTCGACCAGCGAGTTGCCGCCGCCCGCCGGCCGCGCCCAGTTGGGCGCGTAGTGCACGCCGTAGGCGCCCATCAGCGGCGACCAGGTCCAGAGGATGTTGTTGTTCGAGCCCCACGGGATCGTGTCGTTCCTGCCGTTGCCGTCCGGGTCCTGGTCGCGGAACGCCTTCAGCAGCGCCTCGAACTGGTCGAGCGTGAAGTCCTCGTCCAGGTAGAACACGCGGCCGATCGGATCGACCTGCATCGCCTGGTCCAGGTTCGGCACCGTGAAGCCCACGTTCTCGGCCCAGTCGCTGCGGAAGGTGGCGAAGGTCAGCAGGGTGTCGGCGTTCTCGCCGATCATGTGCAGCGCCACGTACTCGTCCGGGTCGTCGGGGCTCTGGCCCAGCAGCCAGCCGACCGGGTAGAAGTCGTCCAGCAGCTTGGTGTACTGGGGTGCGTGCTCGTGGAGCATCTCCACCGGGATCGTGCGGGTGAGTCCCTGCGCCAGGTTGTCGTAGGGATCGCCGGGGCAAAACAGGTCCGGACACTCGCCGGTGGCGAGCAGCAGGCTCACCTTCTCCGTGTCGCCGTGGTAGACGCCGTTGGGAACGATGCGGACGTTGAACTTCTCCTCCACCTGGTCCAGGAACCAGGTCGACTCCTCGCCCGAACGGATCTCCATCAGGAACGAGACCTCCATCGGGGCGTCGGCGGCAGCGCCGGCCGAACCTTGTCCGGCCGCCCCCGCGAGCAACGGGGCGAAGGCGAGCAGCCCTATGAGTACGGCGAAACGAAATCGTGTCTGTTTCATGGCGTTCGCACCCTCCGTAGATCCCATCAAAGCATCGCTCCGTGGGTAATCCGAAGAGCCTACTCCCCGCAGCCGTTCCCTGCAAAGCGATTCACGGCTACGGTGCGGCATGGCACGCAACGGCCCGCGGCCCAACATCCTGTGGATCTGCACCGACTCGCAGCGCCCGGACACGATCGGCGCGCTCGGCAACCCGCACCTCCGCACGCCGACCCTGGACCGGCTTGTTTCAGGCGGCGTCGCCTTTACCCGCGCCTACGCGCAGAGCCCGATGTGCACGCCGTCACGGTCCAGCTTCCTCACCGGCACCTACCCCAGCACCGCGCACGCCTGCCGCAACGGCGTGCCGCAGTTCTCCGACCGCTTCCCGCTGGTGACCCGTCTGCTGGCCGACGCCGGCTATGACTGCGCGCTGGTCGGCAAGCTGCATCTTGCCAGCGCCTACGGCCAGGTGGAGCCACGGGTGGACGACGGCTACCGCTACTGGCGCTACAGCCACGCGCCGCGCGACGACTGGCCGGAAGGCCACGACTACGCCGACTGGGTGAGGGGCCACGGCACCACCCTGGCCGAGCTGATCAAGGACCCGAACGGCGTACCCGCCGAGTTGCACCAGACCACGTGGTGCGCACACGAGACCATCAACTTCATCCGGGAGCAGCGCGACGGGCCGTGGCTTGCCAGCGTCAACATCTACGACCCCCATCCGCCGTTCAACCCGCCGCTCTCCTACCGCCGCCGCTACGACCCGCAGGCGATGCCCGAACCCTCGTACCGCGACAGCGACCTGGTGCAGCAGGAGCGGCTGGCGGCGGTCGACTTCCAGTCGCGCGCACGGGCGCCTGCGGAGATGGACATGAAAAGTCCCGTGCTGCCGCGCACGCCGGGCCCCGGCGGCGTGTGGTATGACCCGTCGCCGGCCAGCGACGCCCCCGCGTTCCTGGAGGCGCGTGATGCGCGCACGCTGAAGGCTGCCTACTACGCGATGATCGAGCAGATCGACGATCGCGTGCGCGGCATGCTGGAGGCGGTCGAGGAGGCCGGCCAGCTCGACGACACGCTGGTGATCTTCATGAGCGACCATGGCGAGGCGCTCGGAGACCACGGCCTGATCCAGAAGGGCTGCCGCTTCTACGACAGCGCCGTGCGCGTGCCACTGATCCTGTCGTGGCCGGGCCGCCTGCAGGCCGGGCTACGCTCGCCGGCTTTGGTGGAGCTCACCGACCTTGCTCCCACGCTGCTGGAATCCGCGGGACTGGAGCCGCCGTACTGGATGCAGGGCCGCTCGCTGCTGCCTCTCTTGACCGGCGAGGCGCCAAGCGACCATCACCGCGACTTCGTGCGCAGCGAGTACTACGACGCCGTGGACATGCCGGACAACACGCACGCGACCATGTACCGCGACGATCGCTACAAGCTGGTCGTCTACCACGGACACGAGCAGGGCGAGCTGTACGACATGCAGGCAGACCCCGACGAGCACGACAACCTCTGGGACGCCCCCGACCGGCAGGGGCTGAAGATGGACCTGCTGCTGCGCAGCTTCGACGCCACCGTGTTCGCGGTCGATCACGGCGAACCGCGCATCGGTCCGATCTAGCCGGATCGGAGCGTCGCCGCGACGCTTCCCGCCTCGCACATGTCCGCCCCCCATGGCTCCTGGAGCTCGAGCTTCCTGTCCAACGCGTCCATCAGGTCGGGAAGGTCGAACGAACCCAGTACGCCCCGCGGCATGTTGGCCGCCGGCCAACCGACCAGCGGCGTCCGCGTCCAGGCGTGATAGGACTCCGGGTAGTTCTTCAGCGTGACGCTCGTCACCGCGGAGTGCAGAAACCCCGAAAACAGCGCGTGAATCGCACCCTGTCCACGGCCGTACAGGTGAATCCTCTCCGCTCCCTCATGGGCCAACAGATCGAGCGTCGACAGCACGTCGTGGACCCGCCGTCCGAGGAAGCTTCGACCCAGCAGCAGGCCACACCCGTGGAACAGGTAGTCGATTCCGTACGGGTGCAGGAAGTCGCGTTCATCGTCGCCGATCGTCTCCCCCAGGCCGCGCACGTCCAGGGCATACAGCGGATGCCGCTCCTTCAGGCCTCTTGCAAGCGGATCCTCGATCAGGTCCGCCTCGGCCGAAATGTGGGGGAGATAGAGATGCACCTCGCGCTCGACGTCGAGTGTCTGCGAATGAGACGGGTCCGCCGGCCGCTTGCGCATGATGGCGCGAATAGCGCCCTCGGTCTCCACCGCATACCGCGCAAGAACGACGCCGTCTTCGGTCGTGCTGCGCAACCAGCGGTGGTGAGGACGGCTGCGTTCGACCGGCAGGTCGAGCACGTCCCGCACGCATCGCATGAGCTCCTCCTTGCTCAACTCCGCGCGCTCCGAGACCAGGACATCCGCCTTCCCGGCGATCAGGTCGTAGATGGGCGTCGCCCCCTCGGCAACGACCTCCCCCTTCGGTGTGACGCTCAGGACGTCGCTCAAGTCCTCGGTTTCCTCAAGGCGCGTCAACTGCCGGATGCCCGCATGCGTGGCGAAGAACCGCACCATGGCCTCCTGGTTGTCGCGGAAGAACCCGTGGGTCTCCCTGCCGATGAAGAGCTCGGCCGCGTTGGCCGGTGCGCCGATGACGTCGTAGAAGCGCCGGACCTCTGCATACGCCTGTCCCAGACCGCGCCGGTCGAAGAAGCAATACTCCTGACCGAGCAGGATCACCGGGGACGGTGCCCGAGCGATGAAGAAATCGGCCATGTCCAGACCCGCGCCGATCACGCCGGGCGGATACTGCTCCGCGTCGGCGGGCAGCTCGTTCTCGAGATTGGCGGCGAACGTCGTGACGAAGCAGCTCGGGGCAGCCATCGTGAAGCGCTCGTCCACCGGCCATAGCCAACTGGTCACGGTGCCGCCGCCCGAGTTGCCCGTGAGCCCGATGCGCGCGGGATCGACCTCGGGCCGGGTGAGCAGGTAATCGAGCGCGCGGATGCCGTCCCATACCCGCCACGCGCCAAACCATTCCCCGATGAGCTCGAGTTGCTTGCCCATCATGTTGTGGGCATGCGTCGACGCCCGCACGCTCTCGCGGTCTTGCAGGGCATGGTACTGATCGCGCTCGCCCTGGTTGAAGGGATCGTAGATCAGGACGACGAAGCCGTTACGGACCAGGCGCTGACAGAATGCCTGATAGAGCGGAGCGCTCTTTCCGTCTTCGGCATGGCCGCACGCGCCGACGATGCCGGGCGCCGGTCCATCGAGCGTGTCGGGCACATACAGGTGAGCGGTGACCAGACACCCCGGACGGCTCTCGAACAGGATCTTCTCGATACGGAAGTGGCGGCGCTCGACGGTCCCGGTCACCCGCGCCCGCAGAGGTGTCCGGCTCGGCCAGGGGCGGTACGCCGTGTCGATCGCCTCGCGCACCGCATCGCGATAGGCGAGCGCTTCCTCTTTCGTGCGGATGGCAGACAGGCGCGCTGCGCGCTCGGCGTTTTTCGCCCGCACGCGCGCGACATAGTCGTCCAGCACCATGTGTCCATAGCCGTTTCTTGGCATTCGAGCAGCTCCAGACTTCGAAGATTGCGCTCCGGTTAGAGTCCCCCGGCGAGGAGCGCGTCGATCGCGGCGCGGGTCGGCAGGCCCGCGATGGCGCCGTGGCGGCCCGCGTTGAGGGCACCCGCCGCGTTGGCCGCCTCCACCAGGCGGATGAGCGCGCCCCGGTCCAGCTCGTCCAGCGTGCAGGGCTCGGCCACCACGCCGGCAATGAGGGCCGCCAGGAAGGCGTCTCCGCAGCCGGTCGTATCGACGACTTCGGCGTCGAAGCCGGACACGCTGCCGGCGACGCGGCCGTTCTCGAACCAGGCGCCGGCGGCGCCCAGCGTCACCAGGCACAACCTGGCGCCCAGGTCGAGGATGCGCCGGCACCCGGCCCGCGGGTCGCCGGTGCCGGTCAGCAGCTTCAGCTCCACTTCGTTGAGCTTGGCGATGTCCGCGCACCGCAGCGCCTCCACGATGGCGTCGCGGGCTGCCGCTTCCCCCGGCCACACCGCGGGCCGGTAATTGGCGTCGAAGGTCACCAGCACGCCGTCCTCCCGCGCCCAGCGCGCGGCCTGCAGAGCCGCCTCGCGCGCGCCGGCGCTCAGCGTGACAGATCCGTAGGTGAGCACCCGCGCGCCTGCCAGATAGGAGCGGTCCAGGTGCTCCGGTCGCAGCAGGGTGTCGGCCCCCCGGAACAGCACGAAGTCCTGATCCTCCGGGCTGGAGGTCGCCACCAGTGCGATCGTCGTCCGGCCGCCGGCCACCGGCAGGCAGTGGGTGGCGTCGACCCCTTCGTCCTGCAGCAACTCCAGCAGCCGTCCGCCGAACGAATCGTCGCCGACCCTTCCCACGAAGCCGGCGTCGATCCCGAGCCG
>JAPOQV010000414.1 GCA_026710565.1 Spirochaetaceae bacterium
AAGGTGTCGTAGCCGGCGGCCTCCAGGTAGTTGCCGATCGTGGGGACCGACGACGGAAACGGTGAGCCGTTGTCCCAGGCGTTGACCGCGTGGGCGTACCTGCCGGACCAGAAGGAGAAGCGGGACGGCACGCACAACGGGCTGTTGCAGTATGCGCCGTCGAAGTGCACACCCTGCGCCGCCATGCGATCGATGTTCGGCGTGTGCACGAATCGGTTGCCGCCGCAACCGATTACGTGGGGATCGTGCTCGTCGCTCATGATGACGACGATGTTCGGACGACTCACGGTGCTGCTCCTCGGGCGATGGGACCGTCTGCCGTGCAATGGATCGTCATAGTTCCTGGGAGCGGGTGGTGATGCGGTCCTGTACGCGGTCGACGAACGCCTGCCGGGAAAGGGTCTCGCGCGTGCCTGCGCGGGTGCGGAGCGCCACCGTGCCGTCGGCCACCTCGCGGTCGCCGAGCACTGCCATGTAGGGCACCTTCATGAGCTGCGCCTCGCGGATCTTGCGGTTCATGCGCTCGTTGCCCAGGTCCGCCTCGGCGCGGATGGCGAGCGTGCGCAGCGCTTTCACCAGGTCCGCGGCGGCATCGTGGTGGTCGGAGCCGATCGGCACCACGCGCACCTGCTCGGGGGCCAGCCACACCGGGAAGCTGCCGGCGTAGTGCTCGATCAGGAAGCCGATGAACCGCTCGTGGGTGCCGAGCGGCGCGCGGTGGATGCACAGCGGCGTCTCGTCCTGATCGTCGCGGTTGACGAATGACAGGTCGAAGCGCGGCGGCACCGCGAAGTCGACCTGGTTGGTGGCCAGGCTGAACTCGCGGCCGGCGGCGCTCCACACCTGCACGTCGATCTTGGGGCCGTAGAAGGCCGCCTCGTCGGCGACCTCGTCGAAGGGGACGCCGGAGCGCTGCATCGCCCGCCGCACCATCTCTTCCGTCTTGAGCCAGAGCCGCTCGTCGTCCACGTACTTCTTGCCAAGGCCGCGCTTGTGGTGGGTGCTCAGCCGCATGCTGTAGCGTTCGAGGCCCATCAGCTCGAAGTAGCCGAGGTACATGTCGACGACTGCCAGGAACTCCTCCTCGAACTGCTCCTCCGAGCAATAGATGTGGGCGTCGTTCATCTGCATGGAGCGCACCCGCAGCAGGCCGTACAGCTCGCCGGACTGCTCGTAGCGGTAGCAGGTGCCGTACTCGGCCAGGCGCATGGGCAGGTCGCGGTAGCTGCGCGGGCGCTCGGCGAAGATCTTGTGATGGAAGGGGCAGTTCATGGGCTTGATGTAGTAGGAGAAGCCCTCCATTTGCATGGGCGGGAACATGCTCTCGGCGTAGTAGGGCAGGTGGCCGGATCGCAGGAACAGCGACTCCTTCGTCAGGTGCGGGGTGCGCACGCGGTCGTAGCCGGCGGCGAACTCGACCTCCTTGGCCAGCTTCTCCAGCTCCTCGATCAGCACCGCGCCGCGCGGCAGCCAGAGCGGCAGCCCCGGCCCCACCTCGTCGTCGAAGGTGAACAGCTCCAGGTCCTGGCCGATCCGCCGGTGGTCGCGCTTCTTGACCTCCTCCAGCATCTGCAGGTGGTCGCGGAGGTCCTGCTTGCGCAGCCAGGCCGTGCCGTAAATGCGCTGCAGCATCGGCTTGTGCTCGTCGCCGCGCCAATAGGCGCCGGCCACGGTCATCAGCGTGAAGGCGTCGGACGGGATCTGCCCCGTGTGCTCGACGTGCGGGCCGCGGCAGAGGTCCTCGAATTCGCTCTGGCGGTAGGTGCTGAGGACCGGCTCGGCGGCTTCACCGTTCTCCTGTTCCTGCCCGTACTCGTCGGCGCCGCCGGCCAGGATCGCGTCGATCAGCTCAAGCTTGTAGGGCTGGTCGGCGAACTGCGTGCGCGCGTGCTCGGCGCTCAGCTCCCGGTACTCGAACGGGTAGCGCTGACCGATGATCTGGCGCATGCGCCGCTCGATCTGCTCGAGGTCCTCCGGCGTGAAGGAGCGCGGCCGGCCGTCCTCTCCGGGACCCAGATCGAAGTCGTAGTAGAAACCGGTGTCGATGGGGGGGCCGATGCCCATCTTCGCCTGCGGATAGCGCTCGACCACCGCCTGCGCCATCACGTGCGCCAGGCTGTGACGCACGCGGTACAGCCGTTGCTGCTCAGCTTCGTTCGCCATAGTCGATGATACCCTACGGCATCGATCGTGCGATCGACACGGCAGCGGCGCCACGGCCGCCGAACTCAATAGTCGTCGGAGAAGCGCCGCGGCGGCCTGGGCGTCCGGTCGGCCCCGGCGGTGGCGAGCAGCGCCCGCGGGTCAAGACGAGTGCCGCCGCGGATCACCAGTTCGATGTCGCGCAGCGCGCGGATGTCGCTGCTCGGATCGTCGCGGACGACGATCAGGTCGGCTTCGCGGCCTGCCTCCACGCTGCCGATGCGGTCCTCCATCTGCAGCGCCGCGGCCGCGTCGCGGGTTGCCGCGCGCAGGCACCGGGCGGGCTGCATGCCGCAGTCGACCAGCAGCGCGAGCTCGTCCACCAGGCCGAACCCGGGCATCACGTGGCAGAACGGGGCGTCGCTGCCGGTGACGAGGCGGGCGCCGCGCTCGGCCAGTGATGCGGTCACGATCTGCATGGCGGCAAGCGCGCGCACGCGGCGCACCCGCTCGGCTGCCGGCGCGGGCCGGCCGTAGAGCTTGTCCCACCAGGCGCGCAACTGGGCGGGGGCGTAGGCGAACTGCCGGTGACGCAGGTGGCGGGGGTTTCCCGAGTCCGTGATGCGCTTCCAGACGATCCGCGTCGGCGCCAGCCACGTGCCGTGGTCGATCACCGTGTCCAGCAGCTTCTGCACGCGGTCCGGATCCAGGTCCGGCCAGAGGTCCAGCCAGTGCTCTCCGGCGGCATGGCGCTCAGGCCACATTGCCTCGGCAAACCCCGAAAGGTGCTCGATTTCGTCCAGTCCGGCGGCGATCGCCTCGGCGGCGTGCATGTGGTCCTGCAGGTGGGCGACGGTGAACCTGCCGTGGCGCTGCGCGCGCTCCAGCACCGCCAGCGTGCACGGCCGGTCGAGTCCCGCGTAGATCTTGATCTGATCGACGCCGGCGTCCACCAGTCGGTCCACTTGGGTACGCGCCTCCTGCGGCGTGCGGATGATCTCGGCCGCGCCGGTCCAGCTCTTGCCCGAGTCACCGTCGAGCAACGGGCCGGTACACACGAAGCGCGGCGCGCAGGCGTCCGCGCGGTTCCAGGCCTCGCGCCTCGCGATCGCCTGACCGAGCCGGCAGCCGACGTCCCGCACGGCAGTCACGCCGTTTGCCAGGTAGAGCGGCGCCTGCCAGTCCTCGGAGTGCACGTGGACGTCGATCAGCCCCGGCAGGATGAAGGCGCCGGTCACGTCAACACGCTCGACGGGCGGCAGTTCGCCGGCCGGAACCACGCCGGCGATCCGGGTGCCGCGCACATGCACGGCCCGACCGGTCAGCCAAGTGGAACTGCCGGTGTCGAACACCTGTGCGCCGACCAGCGCGAAATCCCTCCGCATCGCTGTCACCGGCCGGGCACGGGAGCTTCGGGCTACGCCGGAGCTCCCTCGGCCTGTGCGAGTTGGGCTCGCCGCAGTCCTTCCCGGAAGCCGACCATCTGCCGGGTCGTCTCATCGTAGAGGCGTACGGACATGCATCTCGCCGTGTCGCGTAGGCGGAGCACCGGAACGTGGCGGAACATCGGCTGTTCCCGGTGGGCGCGCGCCAGGTAGTAGTTGGGGATGCCGGGATTCAGGTGGTGCACGTGATGGAAGCCGATGTTGCCGGTGAACCACTGCAGGATCCGAGGCAGCTTCAGGTAGGACGATCCCTGTAACGCCGCGTCGGCAAATTCCCAGCCCTCGCGGCGGCTCCAGTACACGTCCTCGTATTGATGCTGAACGTAGAACAGCCAGGTGCCGACCATGGACGCGGCCACGAACACCGGCGTGAAGACCCGGACGAAGTCGACGAACCCGAAGGTCAGAGACATGGCGGCCACGAACAGCGCCACCCCGAGGTTGGTCCATATGATGGCCCGGTTGGCGCGGCTGCTGACGTGCTTGCGGGGAAAGCGGTGATTGAGCAGGAAGCTCAGGGGAGCGATCAGGACGAACAGCACCAGCGGGTTCCGGAACACCCGGTACGCCAGGCGCAGGATGCGCGGCGCATCGGCAAACTCCTGAACGGTCATCGTCCACACGTCGCCCAGGCCGCGCCGGTCCAGGTCACCGGCGTTGGCGTGGTGCATGGCATGCATGTGGGTCCAATGGTGGAACGGAGTGAAGGCGAGGATTCCCGCGACGAAGCCGATGGCGCGGTTCCAGCGGCTGACGGGGAGAAAGGACCCGTGTCCCGCATCGTGGAATATGATGAAGATGCGGATCAGGAACCCTGCGGTCGGCAGGGCCAGGAGCAGGCTGAGCGGGTAGGAAAGCTGCGCGATCGCGCCCATGGCGAGGATCCCGGCGACGTACGGGATGACCGAAGTCGCAAGCTGGCCGATGCCTCGTGCCAACGACGGCTGCCGGTACTGGCGGAGCGCGCCCTGCAGTGCGCGGGCTTCATCCCCGGCAGCGATCAACTGGTCATTCACGTCCTCTTGCCCTCCCTGACGGCGAGGGCCGGTGCTTGACCTTCCCCAGCATCCTCCGGTGCGTGCCGTGCACCCCGTTGCAGCGGTTGCTGCACTGCTTCGATCGCCGCGGACGATGATAGCCTAAACCTGAACCGCAGGGAAGTTCGCGCAGCAGTGACAGCCGTGCGCCAGCTCAGCGGCGCGCACCGTGCCGGCGCAGCAGCGCGGCGAGCTCGCCGTGGCCCTGCCCCGACGCCCACGCCAACGGCGACGCCCACGGCTCGGCTTCGGGTTCGTCGACCGCGGCGCCGCGCTCGATCAGGAGCCGGACCAGCGCGGTGCGCCCCCAGCGGCACGCCCAGGCCAGCGGCGTGGAGCGGAGTAGCGGGTCGCGCCGGGTCAGGCCGGCGCCCGCGTCGAGCAGCAGCGTCGCAAACGCGACGCGCTCCTCCTCCGTGATCACCTGGCGGCCCCACGTCTCACCGGACTGCGCCGTGTGCTGCAGGGTCGTGAAGCCGTGGTGGCCGGCGACGTCCGGGTCGACTCCGTGAGCCAGGATCATCTCCAGGCAGCGGGGATACGTGGAACGGTCGAAACCCTTGCCGTCCAGGGGTCCGTGGTTCCAGATGCGCATCGGCTGCTGAAGGATCTGGCTCCACCACGGGTCGTCGGACTGCCGTTCGATCAGCGGCAGGCAGAGCTCGATGATCGCGGGCTCCCCCCCACACGCAGCCGCCCACAGCAGTTGCTCGTAGGCGGTGCGGTCGCGCCGGTCGGTCACCGCCGGCGCCCT
>JAPOQV010000415.1 GCA_026710565.1 Spirochaetaceae bacterium
GAGCCATTCGCGGCCGCGCGGATCACCCGGGGGGGGGGGCCGGACTGGATGCAGTACATGGGCTGGCGCGCGGCCAGCTCGACGGGCATCACCCCGCCGTTGGACTGCATGACGGTCACCGGCGCGTCCGTGCCGGTGCGGCGCAACTCGGCCACCAGCCGCTGCAGGTAGCGCTCCACGACCGGGCGGATGTAGCCGTTGACGACGGTGGTGCTGGTGCGTTCGTACTCGCGGGCTTCGGGCAGGAGCTCACTCGACAGGGAGACGTCCACCTCTGGCAGCGCGGCGCGGAGCGCCTCGCCTACGCGCTGCTCGTGCTCGGGATTGGCGTAGGAGTGCAGCAGACAGACCGCCACGGAGGAGACGTCCGCCTCCCGAACCGCGGCCACCGCGCGCTCCACGTCGCCGGCGTCGAGCGGCGCGAGCACCCGGCCGCGCGCATCGACGCGTTCGCGCACCTCCAGGCGCAGGCGCCGCTCCACCAGCGGCGGCGGCTTGCGGTAGTAGAGATCGTAGAGCCGCGGCGTGCGCAGCCGGGCGATCTCCAGCACGTCGCGGAACCCCTCGGTGGTGATCAGCGCCATCTGCGCGCCCTTGCCTTCCAGGATGGCGTTCGTGGCTACCGTGAAGCCGTGCACGATCTCGGCCACGCCGGCGGCGGGCAGGTCCAGCTCCGCCAGGGCGTCCGCGAGTCCGCGAAGCACCCCACGGCCGTAGTCGTCCGGCGTGCTCGCCACCTTGACCACGGCGGACCGGCCGTCCTCGGTCAGGGCGACGATGCCGGTGAAGGTCCCCCCGATGTCGACGCCAACACGGCATGCCGGTCTGGATTCAGTCATGGCTGCCTGTCGGCAGGAACGCCGCCACCGTGACGGCGTGAGCCGGGCTTACTCCGTATCGAGGAAGGTCTCGGCCAGGGCGTAGACGCAGGAGCTGCGGTCGCCGCCGATGGAGGAGCGCCAGATGTCGCGCGTGAACGGCGCGCCGGGCACGCGGTTGCCGTTCAGGTGGAGCTCCGCCTCTTCGGCGAAGTACAGGACCGTGAAGCACCAGTCGCCGGGGCGCAGGTGGCCGTGCGCGACGACCGGCGGTTCTCCCACGAACCAGCGCGCGGTCACGTCGGTGCCGGCGAACCGGTAGCGCCAGCCAGACCCCGGGTGTCCCTCACCGATGCGCTCGAAGGTGGCTTGCCGCACCGGCAGGTCGCCGTGGAAGTAGTCGGAGCGGCCGGAGAAGAACCGCTCCTTCGCGAACGTGGCCGCATCGTCGTTGTCGGTGGCAACCACGTGGGCGCCTTCCGCACCCGGAATGTGAATGACCGCGACGTTTCCCGGCCCGGCCGGGGAGACGCGCAGGTGATAGTGGCTGACCACCGCCGTGTCGTCGGAGTCCGGCTCGCGCAGCATGCAGATCCAATGCTCGCCGCTCCACGACAGGTCTCCCTGGACGACCTCCAAAGCCATGCTGTGGGCGCCTGCTCGCTATCCGTGCGCGTCCAGGAAGCGTTCGGCCTCCAGGGCGGCCATGCAGCCGGTGCCGGCGGCGGTGACCGCCTGGCGGTAGACCTTGTCCTGGACGTCGCCGCAGGCGAACACGCCGGGCACGTTGGTGGCGGTGCTGTCGGCGGCGGTGAGCACGTAGCCGGTGTCGTCGGTGTCGAGCTGGCCGTCCAGGAACTCGGTATTGGGCTGGTGGCCGATGGCGAAGAAGAGGCCGCCGGCCTCGATCTCCCGCTCCCGGCCTGAGACCTTGTCGTGCACGCGCACCCCGGCGAGCAACTGATCGCCGAGCACCTCGACCAACTCCGTTTCCCAGGAGATGTTGATCTTGTCGTTTGCCAACACCCGCTGCTGCATGGTCTTGGAGGCGCGCATCACGTCGCGCCGCACCAGTATGGTGACCGAGGAGCCGTAGCGGGTCAGGAACAGCGACTCCTCGCAGGCGGTGTCGCCGCCGCCGATGACGACCAGCGGCTTGTCGCGGAACACCGGCAGCGCGCCGTCACAGACCGCGCACGCGGAGATGCCCTTCTGCCACAGCCGCTCGGTGCCCGGGACCTCCAGCCGCTTGGCGGTGGCGCCGGTGGCGATGATGAGCGTGCGCGCCTGCACGCTGTCGTCGCCGGCGACCACCGTGAACGGGCGCTCGCTCAGGTCCACCCGGTCGACGGTGTCCGTCTCGATGCGGGCGCCGCAGTTCACCGACTGCTGGCGGTAGAGCTCGGTGAGCTCGATGCCGCCGACGCCGGTCGGGAAGCCGGGGTAGTTCTCGACGTCGGTGGTGGTGGTGAGCTGGCCGCCGGCCGCCACGCCGCCGGCCATGAAGCCTTCGTACAGCAACGGGTCCAGCAGGGCGCGGCCGGCGTAGATGGCCGCCGTGTGCCCGGCCGGACCCGAGCCGACGATGACGACGTTTTCCATGCGGCCATTTCCGTGGGAAGCGGAGCCGGCCGCATTGTCCGTCGTGCTCAGGGGTTGCCTCAGCTCGCCGCTGCGTAGCGCTCGGCGACCGCCGCCCAGTCGATCACGTTGTAGAACGCGGTGATGTAGTCGGGGCGCCGGTTCTGGTAGTTCAGGTAGTAGGCGTGCTCCCACACGTCGATGCCCAGGATCGGGGTGTCGCCCTGGGACAGCGGGCTGTCCTGATTGCCGGTGCTGTAGACGGCCAGTCCGCCGCCGGCCTTGACCACCAGCCATGCCCAGCCGGAGCCGAAGCGAGTGGTGGCCGCGTCGGTGAACGCGTCCTTGAAGCCGTCGAAGCTGCCGAAGGCCGCGTCGATGGCGCCGGCCAGGTCGCCGGAGGGGGCGCCGCCGCCGTTGGGGCCGATCACGGTCCAGAACAGGGTGTGGTTGGCGTGGCCGCCGCCCTGGTTCTGCACGGCGGCGCGCTTGCCGTCGGGCACCGAGCCCAGGTTGCTGAGGATGGACTCGATCGACTGGCTCTCCAGGTCGGTGCCGGCGACCGCGTCGTTCAGCTTGCCGACGTAGGCGTCGTGATGCTTGTCGTGGTGAATGCGCATCGTCTGCTCGTCGATGTGCGGCTCAAGGGCGTCGTATGCGTAGGTGAGGGGTGGGACCGAGAAGGCCATGGATAGACTCCTGTTTCGGGTCTGGATTTACCAGTGACAATACTAACCGGCCGTTTTCACCGTCAACTCGACGGCGCCGTTTCGGCGGCTGGCCCAGGCCTCGGCCGAAGCCAGCTCCTGGGCCCGATCGTGCGCCCGCCGCACCGAATCCGCGCCGATCACGGGGGTGACGATCCGCTCCACGTCGCCCACCGAGTGTGTCTCCATCAGCTCCATGCGCAGCCGCCTGGCGCCGCGGAAGCCGCCCACGTACGCCTTGAAGTGCCGCCGCAGGTCGACGAAGTTCTTGCGGCCCACGAACAGCAGGTCGTACAGCAGCGCGTGCGCGAGCATCGTCTCCACTGCCGCGCGAAGGTCGTCCGGCGCGCCGGCGGCGGAGAACACCCACGGGTTGCCGAACACGCCGCGGCCGATCATCACGCCGTCGGCGCCGGTCTCGGCGGCCAGCGCGCGGCCCTGCTCCA
>JAPOQV010000416.1 GCA_026710565.1 Spirochaetaceae bacterium
AGCAGCTTCGAGCGGCCCCACAGCCCGCTCTGCGACCAGGCTCGGCGCAGAGTCACCTGCACGTCCCGATCACAGAGCTCGACGCGCGCTCCGGCCGCCTCGGCCTCCTCCACCGCCGCCACCATCTCCGCGCCGGGCCGCACCCGGGCGTCCACACCCATGCGACGCTGGAACGCCGCCAGCACCATGTTGGCCAGCAGCAGGAACCCGCGCCGGCTGCGCAGCACGGAGCGGATGTCCAGCTCCCGCCACGCATCCGGGTTGGTGAGCGTCTGGTAGCGCGCCTGGTCCAGCTCGACGCAGACGACCTCCGGACTCTCGCGTTCGAGAACCGCGCGCACGTCCTCGACGCTCCGCTGCGAGACGTGCGCGGTTCCCAGGATGACGATCTGCCGCCCGCCGAACGCCACGCGCTCCAGCGGAGGCGCCACCTCGGCGGGCGGCGCCCCGGCGGAGCCCTCCGGCGCCGGTTCAGCGATGCTGATACGCGCTCCCGGTATAACTGACGCGAACCTGTTTGTACGGTCCGTCGCCCTCGCTCTCCGTGCTCACGTCGTCCAGACCGTTGATCGTGGTGTGCACCAACCTGCGCTCGAACGGGTTCATCGGCTCGAGCAGTTGAGACCGCCCCGACCGCTGGACGTCGCGCGCCACGCGCATCGCCATGCGGGTCAGGCTCTGCTCGCGACGGTAGCGGTAGTCCTCGGTGTCCAGGATCACGCGCGGCCCGTCCTCGTGCCGGCGGCCGCACGCGATGTTGGTCAGGAGCTGCATGGCCTCCAGCGTGGCGCCGTGCCGGCCGATGAGAATTCCGGCGTCGTCGGAAACCATCTCGAGCACCACCCGTTCGTCCTCCCGCGTGGCGATTCGGAGATCGGCCTCGATTCCCATGTGGCGCAGCAGCTCGGAGACGAACTCCGCCGCCTCCGATTCCTGCTCCGTGTGCGGCTCCAGCGCTTCGTCGGGCTCTTCTTCTCCGACGTGCACGCGGATGGTGACCTTGCCGCCGCCGAACAGCCCGGATCGGGTCTTGACCACCTCGACGTCGATTTCGTCCTCATCGAGACCCATCGCCTCGATCGCGTTGGCGATCGCCTCCTTCTCGGTCCGCCCCTCGAACTCGTGTACCTCCATCATCACTCCTCACGCGCCGTTCGGTGGACGGCGCCGTCACGTCAGTTCATTGCCCGCTACGCGGGGCGCGCTACGCGGGCCGCTTCTTCTTCGGGGCCGGCGCTCCGCCGGACCGCGGCTTGCCGGGGGCGTCGCCACGACTGTTGATGTAGAGCTGCTGCACGACCGTCAGGATGTTCTGCACCGTCCAGTACAGGACCAGTCCCGACGGCATGTCGTAGAGGATGAAGAAGAAGACGATCGGCATCGCGTACTGCAGCATCTTCATCTGGCTGGCATTGCCGGTCTGCGCGGTAGGCATGATCTTGGTCTGCAGGAATGTGGAGCCCAGCATGAAGAACGGCAGCAGCCGCAGCTCGTCCCAGCCGAGCAGCGGGAGCTCGAAGCCCAGCGGCAGGAAGCTCTCCGGCGCGGACAGATCGGCGATCCACCCCGTGATGAAGGACGCGCCGCGCAGGTCGAAATGCTCGATCAGCACCGTGTACAGCGCGAAGAAGATCGGCATCTGCAGCAGCATCGGCAGGCAGCCGCCGACCGGGTTCACCTTCTCGCGCCGGTACAGCTCCATGGTCGCCTGGTTCAGGCGCTCGGGCTTGCCCTTGAATTTCTCGCGCAGCTCCTGGATCTTCGGCTGAAGCTGCGCCATCCGCTTGGTCGACTCCGAGCTCTTGCGCGTGAGCGGAAAGAACACCGCCTTGATGAAGACGGTGAGCAGGATGATCGCCACTCCGTAGTTGGGGACCACCCGGTAGAACGCGTCCAGCAGAAACCGCACGATGTTGGCCAGCCAGCCGATGATCGCCGCGGTGCTGACGGTCTCCTCCAGGTGGAGCTGGTCGACCGACGGCAGAGCCGGATCGTTGTAGCGGGCGAGCGTGCTGCGGTCCTTGGGACCGGCGTAGATGCGGAAGACATCCGTCTCTCCGACGCTGGCGATGGCCGGCCGGCCCAGGTACAGGGCGGTGCGCCGGTCGATCACGGGATCGGCGCGTCCGTCGTAGGTGATCCGGTAGTCGGTTTCGTCCGGGATCACCACCAACGTGAAGTACTTGCCGACGATGCTGGTCCAGCGGACGCGCCGCTCCTCCACGGTCAGGTCGTTGCGCAGCCGCTGGCGTTTGCGCTTGCCCTCCGGGTAGTACCGCATGTACTCCCGGTACTCGTTGCGCCGGTCCAGTTTGTCGTAGCCCGGTCCAAGCTGCGGAGCGATGCCAAGCGTGTAGCTGAGGCCGCCGAAGTCCAGCGCCGGCACAGCGTTCACGGAGTTCTCGATCCGGATGCGCAGCTCAAACAGGTATTCCAGGTCGAACCGGTAGGTCTTGATCAGCCGGAACGGCGTGCCGTCGGTGGCCAGGAAGTCGCGGCTGAACTCCCAGGTGGTCGGGTCGAGTTGCCGGAAGGCGAACGGATCGTCGCTGGGGGCCGTATTCACGCCTCCGAACGCGACGGCCAGGTACTCCGTACCGTCCTCCGGGCGATGGACCAGCTCGACCGGCTCACCGTTGACGTCCACGTGCTCCTTGAGCCGCAGCGACGCGATGGTGCCGCCGGTGCGGGAGAACGCGATCTCGAAGACATCCGTCTCGCGGTGGATGAGGTCCTCCGCGAACCGGTCGGTGCCGGTGTCGACTGCACCGGAATCGGCCGCCTCCGAAGCGGCTGCCGTCACCGTGCTTGGCGCCAGATCGGCGAGCGGTACGGCCGGCTGTGAGCGGCCGCCGAACAGCGACGGCGCCAGCGGCTGCGTCTGTTCCTGAGTGTCCGCCCCCTCTTCCAGCGGCAGCGGATCGGGCGCGAACAACAGGGTGTAGGCCAGGATCACGCCCACCGAGAGGACGACGGCGAGGATGGTCTTAACGTCCATGATCGGGTGTCTGGTCCGTTACGGGACCGGGTCGTAGCCTCCGGAGCCGAGGGGATGGCAGCGCGAGAGGCGCCGCAGCGACAGCCAGGCACCTCGCAGGATGCCGTGCCTGATCAGCGCCTGCCTGGTGTACTCCGAGCAGGTGGGGCTGAATCGGCACGACGGCGGCAGCCACGGGGACACGACGAGTTGGTAGATCCGCACCGCGCCGGCGGCGGCCAGCCGCAGAGCGCCGCGCACCGAGGACACGGAGAGGCCGCTTCCGGCATCGTGTTCCTTCCCGCCGGGACCGGCCGGCACGGAACCGGCAGCCGGGCGCGATCTGTGGCCGTTCAAGGGTGGAAGCTAGCGTGACCGGCGTTCGAGCAGCCGCGCGGCGCCAAGCACCGTCACCATGTCGCTCTGCCGGTCGCGGGTCGTGGTGGTCGCGTCACCATAAATCACGAACACCAAGTCATAGGAGCCGGCGATGTCGCCGACGAGCGCCCGGTACGCTTCCCGGCTGATGCGCTTCTGCCGGTTGCGATCGACCGCCCGGCGGAGGCTCCGGGTGGGCGCGAAGGCGACCCGGTGGTGGCCAAGGCCGTTCGGGGCATACCCGAGCTTGAGCCCGCGCGTGCGGCGGAACCGTCCGGCCCGGAACAACCGCTGGATGTCGCTGGAGCGGGACATCCGCTCGAATCCGCCACGCCCGGGTCTGACATGCCCGCTCGGGCTCTGCCTGATCGGGCTCTGCGCGGTTGGACCTTGCCCCATTGGACGCTGGTCCTGTTGGCGTCTGCGTTCCACTCGTCCACCTGTCAGGAGCGTCTGAAGCCGGACACCGCCTAGCACCCCGGCGCACTGATGCCGACGGGTGCCGCAGGTGGTTGCACGGGCTTCAAGCGCGGTGGAACGGCGCACACAAGGCCGGGTCGCGTAAGGCCGGGTCGCGTAAGGCAGAGTCGCCTGGCACGCACCCCCAAACTACCGTTTGATGGGGTACTAGTACGGCTTGCGTTCATCGGAAACGGTCAGCCGGTGCCGACCCTTGCGCCGTCGCCGTTTGAGCACCTGGCGACCCCCGCGTGTCTTCATGCGCGCGCGGAATCCGAAGGTACGGCGTCGGCGAACGCGGCTGGGCTGAAAGGTCCGTTTCATTGGGTATCCGGTCGAGGAACCGGAACAATGTAGGTTCAGCGCCCTTCGGTGTCAAACCGATCGCCCAGGCCGATCGGCGGGCCGATCGCCGAGCACGGTGACGATACGAGATATGCCGAGCGATGCGTGCGAGCGACCGAGCCGCCGGACGATCGCCGCCTCCCGGGCCCTGAGGAGCTGTACCCATCCCGGATGGTCCGCGGCAACGATGAGCCTGCCCCGCTCGACCTCGACCGGGCGCGTGTGCGCGGCCAGCTCGGGCCCGACGACTTCCCGCCATCCCTGGAACAGGGTGGAGGCGCCGGCCGCGTCGCCCGACTCGGCAAGCCAGCGGCGCAGCGTGTCTCCAAGCCGTTCCATGGGGCGCTACGCGTTCCACGGTGTGAGCGCCCCGTCCCGCACGGTGATCCGCAGGGTCGGGCCGGTTTCGTACCGCTCGAACGGCTCGTCCGGAAGGAACGTGAAGAACCGCTGGTCGGCAGCCGGCAACGCTGCCAGGAACCGCTCGCGCTTGCCGGCATCGAGCTCGAGCAGCACGTCGTCGAGCAGCAGCAGCGGAGCCGGCCGGGTGCGCTCGGCAACCCGCGCAGCCTGCGCGGCGCGCAGCGCCAGCGACGCCAGCCGCTTCTGCCCCGTGGACGCGTAGCGCCGGAACGACAGGCCGTCGATGCGCAGGGGGAAGCGGTCGCGATGGGGTCCGGTCGTGGTGGTCTGCAAGGCCTGATCGCGCGGGCGGGCCGCACGCATCTGCGCGGCGACCTCGTCCGGAGCAGGGCTCGACCAGGACGGCTGATAGCCGATGGAGACCGCAACGTCCGACTCTGTCACGCGGTGAAAGGTGTCCGCGAACCGCTCGGCGTAGTCCCCGATCAGATCGCTGCGCTGGGCTCGGATCACGAGGCCGGCTTCTATCAACTGCCGGTCGTAGACATCGAGCAGGTCATGCGACGGCCCACCTCGCAGCAGAGCGTTGCGCTCCGCCAACACGCGGCGGTACCGGCGCAGGGCCGGCAGCGCACCCGGATCCGACAGCGCGGCGGTCTGATCGAAGAACCGCCGCAACTCCGCCGGCGGCCCGTCGATGGAGCGAAGATCGTCGTGGGAGAACAGGATGCACGGCACGGCGCCCACCACCTCGGCGCGGTCCGCTACCCGCGAGCCGTCGACCCGTATCTCTCTGACCCGGTCCCTGCGCAGGTGCACGGCAACCTCGCGATCCCAGGCCCCCGCGGAGCCCCCGTGCCCGTCGAGCGCGAACGAGCCCCCGACGATGCCCTCATCCGCACCGGTGCGGATGAGATCCCCGTCCTGACGCGTTCGATACGATCCGCCAAAACACAGCAGGTAGATCGCTTCGAGCAGGTTGGTCTTCCCCTGGCCGTTCTCTCCGATCAGAAACACGCAGTCCTGTCCTTCAAGGCTGTCCAGCCGCAGCGGTTGCAGGTTGCGAAAGCGCTCGAGGCGCAGGGCCGACAGCCGTGCCCGCCGCGCCGACACTCGCAAGGCGTCGCTATCCGACCTGCATCGGCATGATGATGTGAAAGTAGTGGCGCTCCGGTTCCGCCGACAGCGTGAGCGCCTTGTTCGGAGCGGTGAACGCCAGGGACACCTGCTCCGTGTCCATCTCGCGCAACGGGTCCAGCAGGTACTGATAGTTGAGCGCCAACGAGGAAGCCGGTCCCTGGTACTCGCAGGGCAGCTCCTCGCGCGCCGTGCCCACATCTCCCTCACTGCACTGCACGGTGAGCTGGCCGGACTCGATCTCCAACCGAACGCGCCTGGACTTCTGTTCCACCAGCACCGACACCCGGCGCAACGCTTCGGTCAAGGCGGAGCGATCGACCAGCAGCCGCTGTTCCTGGCTCTCCGGGATGACGCTCTTGACGTTGGGAAACTGCGCGTCGATCAAGCCGGAGTTGATGCGCCGGTGCTCCACCTGGACGTGCAGGTTGCGGTCGGCGATCGCCAACTGCAGCGATCCCTCCCCCGTGCAGAACTTGCGGATCAGGGTGAGTATCTTCGGCGGGACGATCACCCCTGCGCCTTCCAGCGCCGGCTCCAGCGCCTTCGTGCAGTACGCCAGCCGATGCGAGTCGGTCGCCACCATCATCAGCCCGCCTTCGGTCTGGTCCAGGAAGGTGCCATTCATGAAGTAACGAGTCTCGTCGTCGGAGACCGCGAAAATCGTGTGCGCGATCATCTCCACGAAGTCGCTCTGCGGAACTTCGACGAACTCGCTGTCCTGCGTCGCCGGGAACTCCGGGAACCGGTCAGGTGGCAGCGTCTTCAGGGTGAAGTCGATCCGCCTGCCTCGCGGGCGCACCGCCAGCGTCCCCTCCGAGCTGGTCTCGAACTCGATGTCACCGGGCGGTGAGGACCGCAGGATGCCGGCGAGCTTGTCGCATGGCACGGTCGTGAGGCCGCTCCGCTGCATCTCGACCGGCACCCGCGCCTGGTAGTTCACCTTCAGATCGGATGCGCGCAGGACGAGGGTGCCCTCGTCGGCGGCGAGGAAGACGTTTGACAGGACGGTGATCGCGTTTCTGGTCGAGATGATATCCAGGGCGTGAGCGGTCTCGCGCAGGATCACGTCCTTGTCGATGGTGAACTTCATAGCGTCGGCGCCTCCTTGACGGTGCCCTGGTCACCGATGATGCAACGGATCGGTCCTGCCGTAACTACCATAGGTAGAGGTATCGGTGGTAGGAACGGTGCTGTGGATAGTGCTGATAACCGTCGTAGATCATTATTATTGAATAATTTGAGAGAAAAATAGAAGGGCGGTGACAATCCCCGTTGCAGGCTGCTGGTCCGTGGCGGAGCATCTGTTGCCGGCGGCTCCCCGAGTTGTCCCGTACCCGTCCACGGTTCTCACGGCTGTTGTCCACAGGTTGTCACGGGACTCACCCGGACCGCCGGGTGATCGTGCGGGTCAGGTGGGAGATGACCGGTTCGAGGGTCGGGTCGGTGCGCTTGCGCTCGGCGACGCGTTGGCATGCGTGCATGACCGTGGTGTGGTCGCGCCCGCCGAACTCCAGGCCGATCTCGGTGGTGGAAAGCTCGGTGACGTCTCGGGCGATGTACATGGCGAGGTGGCGGGGAAAGGCGATGGCTCTGGTGCGCTTCTTTCCCTTGAGCTCGTTCTGACTGAGGCCGAAGTAATCGGCGGTGACCCGCTGGATGGTGTCGAGGGACACGTTCATGGGGGCTGAGAAGAACTCCCGGAGCTCTCGGGAGGCGATGTCCAGGGTGATGGTCCGGTTGACCAGGTTGGAATAGGCGGTGAGCTTGGTCAGCGCCTTTTCGAGGTCGCGCACGTTGCTCTGGATGTTCTGGCAGATCAGCCCGATCACGTCGTTGGGAACGGTGACGCCGTTCTCGTCGATCTTCTGAGTCAGGATGGCGAAGCGGGTCTCGTAGTCCGGCGGCTGCAGGTCGATGTTGAGGCCGCGCTCGAAGCGGTTGATCAGGCGATCCGGGAGGCTCTTCAACTCGGACACGGGGCGATCGCTGGAGAACACCATCTGCTTGTTGGCGTCGTAGAGCGCGTTGAAGGTGTGGAACAGCTCCTGCTGAGTTTCGGTCTTGCCCTGCAGGAACTGTATGTCGTCGATCAGCAGCACGTCGGCCGAACGGTAGCGATTCTTGAAGCGGTGGCCGGTCTTGTCCTTGATGGACTGGATGAACTCGTTGGTGAAGGTCTCGACCGTCACGTAGACGACCTTCAGGTCGCGGTACTCCTGGTAGACGGCGTTGCCGATGGCCTGCAGCAGATGGGTCTTTCCCAGTCCTACGCCGCCGTAGATCAGGCAGGGGTTGTAGGTCCGGCCGGGGTTCTTGGCGATCGCCACGGCCGCGTTGAGGGCGAACGAGTTGCCGTCACCTTCGACGAAGCGGGAGAAACGGTACTCGGGGTTGAGTTGGGCATGGCGCGGCCGTTCGGCGCGGGTGATGGGAGTCTCGGCCTGGGGTGGCAGGATCTGGGGCTCGGCCGGGGGCGGGACGGCGGCGGCGCCGTTGGTCCGCCGAATCTCGAACGTGATCCGCAGGTGCTGTCCGGAGAGGTCGAACAGCGATTCTTCGAGTTTCGTTCGATACCGCTGGTCGACCTGGTCCCGGTAGAACGACGACGGGACATTCAGTTGAACCTGTGAGTCGTCGGCGCCGGCGTAACTCATTCCCGAGAACCACGTCTGGTACTCCTGCTCGCTGATCTCGGAGCGAAGGTGGGTGACGGCTTCGTTCCAGAAGACCTCGTAATCCCATACGGAGCCGTTACTACTCAAGTTATCCACATACCCTCCACAGTGGGGTGGGAGCAGTCCGCGAGCGACCGGTGCGGCAGGGACCGCCCAAGGCGGTCCAGAGGGGAGGCGATAAAACGCGACTATGCACGTATCTCATTTGTCAACCAATAACTACTCTGCGAACACCGGAATGCCGGAGAGCGTCCGGCAGCAATGGTTTCGATACATGCTGAGAACCCCCCTTTGCCACTCCCTATTCAGGAGTTATGAACAAGTTATCAACGATCGGACCGATTTCAGTGTAGCGCACGCGACAAGGGCGTGCAAGCGGCCGGTTGGGGGCGGGCGAGGAGAGGGCTGTGGGACGTCCTCCCCGCCTCGGCAGGGGTCGCTTACGGCTCGAGGTCGGAATTCCGGGCGCCGGTGATCCGCTCGCAGATGCGCTCGAGGTCGTCGGAAGAGTAGTAGGTCACCGAGATGCGGCCTCTCCGGGCCGAGCCGCGGACGTCGACCTTGGTACCGAGCGCCTCGATCAGCCGCTGCTGCATGGCTGCCAGATCGGCGTCGACGGGGCGCGCGGGTTGACGGGCGCCGGTGCCGGGGGCGTCCGGGGTCGCCGGGGCCGGGGACGGCTGAGCGGCTTCTTCGGTGGCTCTCACGGAGAGTTCCTCGGCCACGACGCGGTCGAACAACACCCGGCGCGACGCATCGTCAATGACGGCCAGGAGCGCCCGTGCATGGCCGGCCGAGATCTGCCCGCGCTCGACCGCAGCCAGCATGTCGTCAGGCAGCTTCAGGAGGCGCAGGGCATTGGTGACGGTGACACGGCTCTTGCCGACGCGCCGTGCGACGTGCTCCTGCGTGTGGCCGCCGACCTCCATGAGCCGGCGGTAACCGCGCGCCTCTTCGACCGGATTGAGATCGGCGCGCTGCAGGTTCTCCACCAGGGCCAGCTCCAGGTGCTCGAGTCCCGTGGTCGAGCGGACCACGGCGGGGACCGTCGAGAGTCCTGCAAGGCGCGCGGCTCGAAAGCGCCGCTCGCCGGCGATGATGCGGTAGCCGTCGTCATCGGCGTGGACGACGAGCGGCTGCAGCACTCCGTGGGTGGCGATCGAGTCGGCGAGCTCGCGGAGGCGCTCGTCATCGAAGGTGGTGCGTGGTTGGTCGCGGTTGGGTGAGATCGCGTCAAGCGGGAGCTCGGCCGGCGACTCCGCGGTGGGGGTGTCGCCGAGCAGTGCCTCGATTCCGCGGCCGAGTGCGGGCCGTTTCCCGCGGGAGCGCTTAGACACGGGAAACGAACTCCTCGGCGAGCTGCCGGTAGCTCCTGGCGCCGATGCTCGACGGGGCGTACTCGCAGATCGGTTGCGCATAAGACGGCGCTTCCGCAAGGCGGACGTTTCGGGGAATAACCGTTCTGAAAACTAGATCCTGGAAATAGCCGGTCACTTCTTTCACCACCTCGTGGGTCAGGCGCGTGCGGCCATCGTACATGGTGAAGACGATGCCGCCGACACTCAGCTTCCTGTTGTGGCGGCGCTGTACCCCCTTGATCGTGCGCAGCAGCATCGCCAATCCCTCGAGCGCGAGGTATTCGCACTGCAAGGGGATGACCACGTGGTTGGCCGCGACCAGGGCGTTGATCGTCAACACGCCGAGTGATGGGGGACAGTCGATCAGAACGTCGTCGAACGGCGCCGTGGCTCCCTTGAGGACGCGCTTCAGGTATCCTTCGCGCTCATGGGCATCGGCGAGCTCGACCGAGGCGCCGCTCAGCTCGATTCCGCCGGGAGCGATCGACAGACCGGGAATGCTGGTGGGCACGATGACCTCGGAAACGTCGGCAGCGCCGATCACGGCCTGGTAGATCGACGGTGAGGCGTCGACTCCCACGCTGCTGGTGGCGTTCCCCTGGGGGTCGAAGTCGATAACCAGGACCTTCCTTCCGGCGAGGGCCAGATAGGCGCCGAGGTTGACGGTGGTGGTGGTCTTGCCGACGCCGCCCTTCTGGTTGGCAAAGGCGAATCGGCGGCCCATAGCGCGGGCACAGGATAGCGAAGTCCGCGGCTGGGGGCAAACCTGATCGACCCTCGTCATGTTCCACGTGGAACGTTCCACGTGGAACATCGCGCCCGGCGGCTACGCCTCGGGCGAACCGATCGTCAGGGACGGTCCTTCCGGTTCGTCTTCCTGTGTCGCGCGCGCGATGCCCGCCACGGGATGCTCCGCATGGATGCGGACCACGCGAACGCCGGAGCTGCTGCGGCCCTGAACGGGCACCTCGCTGGAAGTGGCCTTCAGCACCTTCCCCTGCTCCGTGATGCAGACCACGTCGTCGTCGGCCTGGGTCGAGGTGATACCCGCTACCAGTCCGGTTCTGTCGTGGGTCTTGTAGCAGATCTGCCCCATCGTGCCCCTCCCGTGCGCGGTAAAGGAGCTATAGGCAATCCTCTTTCCGTATCCGTTCGCGGAGATCAGGAACATGCGCTGGTGGTGGTCGACCGTCACGGCGCCGACCACCGCATCGTTCGGCCGCAGCCGCATGCCGCGAACGCCCCGTGTCGCACGGCCCATGGAGCGGATCCCGTACTCGGAGAACCGCAGCGCATAGCCCATACGGGTGGCCAGCACCACGTCGCTGCTGCCGTCGGTGAGCATCGCGGCCACCAGCCGGTCGTCGGGATCCAGGTTGATCGCGACGATGCCGCGGGTGCGGGCGTTGGTGAATTCGGTCGTCCTGACCTTCTTGACGACACCGCGGGAGGTCGCCATGAACAGGTACGTGTCGCGGTCGAACTCGGTGAGCGAGGCCACCGCCGTGACCTGCTCGTCCTCTGTCATCCCGAGCAGGGAGCGCAGGTCCTGGCCGATGGCCGACCGGGTCCGATCGGGCAGCTCGTGCACGCGTACCCAGTACGACTTGCCCGTGTCGGTCACGAACAGGATGTAGGTGTGGGTCGACGCGATGAACAGGTGGCGTACGAAGTCGTTGCCGGCCACGGCCACGGAGCTGCCCTTGCCGCCCCGTGACTGCCGCCGAAAGGCCGCAACCGGCAGCCGCTTGACGATGCCGCGGTTGGTGATCTGCACCACGACGTCCTCTTCGGGGATCAGGTCCTCGAGATCG
Source organism: Spirochaetaceae bacterium (assembly GCA_026710565.1). Next base: position 11,510 of record JAPOQV010000416.1, read on the forward strand.
ATGTCCGTGATCGGGGTCGCGATGACCTCCGTGCGGCGGTCGTCGCCGTACTTGCGGGCGATGTCCGCCAGCTCCCGCTTCACCACCGCCAGGATCTTCATCCGGTCGCCGAGCAGCTCGCGGAGGGACTCGATCAGCTCGCGGACCTGCTTGATCTCCGCGACGACCTTCTCGACCTCCAGGCTGGTCAGGCGTTGCAGGCGCATGTCCAGGATCGCGTCGGCCTGCTTCTTGCTCACCTCGAAGCGCTCGCGCAGGCCGATGCGGGCTTCGGTCGTGCCGCGCGAGCCCCGAATGATCCTGATCACTTCGTCGATGTGGTCCAACGCCAGCTTCAGGCCGTCCAGGATGTGAAGGCGATCCTCCGCCTTGCGCAGGTCGAAGCGGGCGCGCCGCGTCACCACTTCCCGGCGGTGGTCGACGTACAGCTCGATCTGCTTCTTCAGGTCCAGCACCCGCGGCTGGCCCTTCACCAGTGCCAGGGCGTTTACGCTCATCGTGATCTGCATCTGCGTGTGCGTGAAAAGCTGGTTGACCGTCACGTCGCGGTTGGCGCCGCGCTTGAGCTCGATCACGACGCGCATGCCGCGCCGGTCCGACTCGTCGCGCAGGTCTGCGATGCCCTCGATGCGGCGGTTCCGGTGCAGGTCGGCGATCCGCACGACCATGTTGGCCTTGTTGACCTGATACGGGATCTCCGTGACGACGATCGCCTCCCGGCCGGACTTGAGCGTCTCGAACCCGATGCGGCCGCGGATGTGGATCCGCCCGCGCCCGGTACGGTACGCCTCGGCGATGGCGTCGCGGCCGTAGATGATGCCGCCGGTCGGGAAATCCGGCCCCGTGACCGAGCGCATGAGCTCGTCGATCGTGATCCGGGGATTGTCGATGTAGCTGGACACCGCTCGCGCCACCTCCCGCAGGTTGTGCGGGGGCATGTTGGTGGCCATGCCCACGGCGATGCCGCTGGCTCCGTTGGCCATCAGGAACGGGAAGGCGCCGGGCAGCACCACCGGCTCCTCGAGATGGTCGTCGTAGTTGGGCTGGAAGTCGACCGTATCCTTGCCGATGTCGGCCAGCATCTCCTGCGCGATCGGCGCCATGCGCGCCTCCGTGTAGCGCTGGGCGGCGGGCGGATCGCCGTCGATGGACCCGAAGTTTCCCTGCCCGTCGATCACCGGGTAGCGCAGCGAGAAGTCCTGCGCCATGCGCACCAGCGCGTCGTAGACCGCCTGCTCGCCGTGCGGGTGGAACTTTCCGAGCACCTCGCCCACGACGCGCGCGGTCTTGCGGTAGGGCCGGTCCGCGCGCAACCCCATCTCGTTCATCGCGTGCAGGAGCCGGCGGTGCACCGGCTTCAGTCCGTCGCGGGCATCGGGCAGCGCGCGGCTGACGATGACCGACATGGCGTACGTCAGATAGGACGTTCGGACCTCGTCCTCCACCTGTCGCGGAATGACGCGGCTGCTCAACTCCTCAGCCATGTACGATGGCCCTCCCAATCAATTGATGTATGCCGGTGCGGCCGCCTGGCGGGCCGCACCGCGGCCGGTCAGATGTCGAGCGTCCCGACCGAAAGCGCGAAGTCTTCGATGAACTTCCGCCGCGGCTCGACCGCCTCGCCCATGAGGGTCGTGACGGCGCTCTCCGCCTCCACGTCGTCGTCCAGCGAGACGTGCATGATGCTGCGGGTGTCCGGATTCATCGTGGTCTCCCACAACTGGTCCGGATTCATCTCGCCCAGGCCCTTGTAGCGCTGGATGTTCGCCCTGGCGCCGTTTCCCTCCAGGATCCGGTCGCGTTGCGCATCGTCATGGGCGTAGGCAACGCTGCCGGAATGCTCGATCTTGTAAAGCGGCGGCATGGCGATGTAGACGTGCCGGTTGGCGATCAGCGCCTTCATGTGGCGGTAGAAGAAGGTGAGCAGCAGCGTGCGGATGTGCGATCCGTCCACGTCGGCGTCCGCCATCAGGATCACCTTGTGGTAGCGCAGGCGCGACATGTCGAGATCGGTGCCCATGCCCACGCCAAGGCTGGTGATGATGGGCAGCAGCTTTTCGTTGGTCAGCACCTTCTCGGGCCGCGCCTTCTCCACGTTGAGCATCTTCCCCCACAGCGGCAGCACCGCCTGGAACTGGCGGTCCCGCCCCTGCTTGGCGCTGCCGCCGGCCGAGTCACCCTCGACGATGTACAGCTCGCACTTGGCCGGATCGGTCTCCGAGCAGTCGGCGAGCTTGCCGGGCAGGCCGGTGCTCTCCAGCAGCCCCTTGCGGCGGGTGATCTCCCGCGCGCGGCGCGCCGCGTTGCGTGCCTTGGAGGCCAGGATGCACTTCTCCAGGATGGCGCGCGCGGCCGGCGGCCACTCCTGCAGGAAGCGGGCCAGCTCTTCGTTGACGAACGACTCGACCAGGCCGCGCACCTCGCTGTTGCCGAGCTTCTGCTTGGTCTGGCCTTCGAACTGGGGCTCCGGCACCTTGACCGATACGACCGCCGTGAGTCCTTCGCGGACGTCCTCGCCGGTGAGCGCCTCGTCGTCCTTCTTGACGAGCTTCATGCGGCGCACGGCGTCGTTCAGGGTGCGCGTCAGCGCGCCGCGGAAGCCGCTCAGGTGGCTTCCGCCCTCGCGCGTGTTGACGTTGTTGGCGAAGCTGAAGACCTGCTCGGCGTAGCCGTCGTTCCAGGCCAGCGCGATGTCGAGCAGCACGTCGTCACGCTCGCCCTGGAAGGCGACCACCGGCTCGTGAATGGTCTTCTTGTTCTGGTGCAGGTACTCCACGAACGAGCGCACGCCGCCGTCGAACTTGAAGGTGCTCGACCGCGGCTCCTCCCCGCGCGTGTCGGTGAGCTCGATGCTGACGCCGCTGTTGAGGAACGCCAGTTCGCGCAGCCGCGCCGACAGCATGTCGAAGCTGTACTCGATCTTCGCGAACATCTCCGGGTCGGGCTCGAAACGGGTGATGGTGCCGTGGCGGTCGGTACTGCCGACCTCTCGAACCGGGGCATCGGGTGCGCCCCGCTGGTAGCGCTGCTGGTAGATCGCGCCGTCGCGATGGACGGTGACCTCGCACCAGCGCGAGAGCGCGTTGACCATGGAGACGCCGACCCCGTGCAGGCCGCTGGAGACCTTGTAGCTCTTCTTGTCGAACTTGCCCCCGGCGTTGAGACGGGTCATCACCACCTCGAGGGCGCTGATGCCTTCGGTCGGATGGATGTCGGTGGGAATGCCGCGACCGTCGTCGGCGACGCGGATCACCTCGCCGGGCTCGATGGTGACCTGGACCTGGGTGCAGTGCCCGATCAGCGCTTCGTCGACGCTGTTGTCCACCACCTCGTACACGAGATGGTGCAGTCCTTCCGGGCCCGTCGTGCCGATGTACATGCCGGGCCGCTTGCGGACGTGCTCCAGGCCTTCAAGCACCTGGATGTTTTGCGCGGTATAGTCTTGCGCCACGAGCTCTGATCCCCTCCCCAGTGGTTTATGCGCGCCGTTTGTTTACTGTTTCGGCTGCTAAACCCCCATATCTTAACGGGTCGCCGAAGAAAAGTAAACCGACACCGAACATGGATTTGTGCGTCGCGAGGCAGCATCGTGCGCGGACCGATGCCGCCGGTCCGGGCAGGTCCGTCAGGGGCGAGCCGCCGGCGGCGGCAGGAACTCCCTGAACTCGTACTCCACCCGTCCGTCGTCGGTGACCGCAACCGTCGCGTGTCCGCCGCGCGCCATCCCGTCGAGCACTCTCTCCGCCTCCGCCAGCGACAGCGGCGACTGGACTGCGACCATCGACGGGGTGATTCTGCCACCGTGCGCGCGGGCGATGCGCAGCACCTGGTGCTCGGGATCCGCCGCCTTCGGCACCTGGCTCGCGCGTTCGGCGCGCACCCGCCTGAGAGCGAGCAGGCCTTCGATGGTGGGAGCCAGACCGACGAACGCCAGCGGAAAGAGCCAGAACCAGGCGCCGGTGATCACCCACAGCCCGCCGAACACGAAGGTGCAGGCGACGCCGCCGGCGAGCCGGCCCTCGGCCTTCTTTGCCTTGCGCCGCTTCCTGCGCTCGGAGTCGCCGCCGTCGATCTCCACGGTCACCACCGCCCCAACGATAACACACGGGGGTAGACGTCACGGACATGGTGGGCAACGGCCGGCCGTCAGGCCGCTTCATTTCACGGGCCATCGCAAGGCAAGCGCAACCCGCGGCCGCAGCGCTTGCCCCGGGCACCGGACGCCCCATCCTGCGTTTGACAGGAGCGACCCGGCGTCCCTATAGTCCTGACTTCGGTTCCTGACAATCGGAGAGGTGTCCGAGTGGTCGAAGGAGACGGTCTTGAAAACCGTTGAGCCCGCGCGGCTCCGTGGGTTCGAATCCCACCCTCTCCGCACTGCGGCTGACGGGAAGCCGCCGGGAGAGGTGCGAGAGTGGCCGAATCGGGCTCCCTGCTAAGGAGTTGTACCCTTGGGGTACCGTGGGTTCGAATCCCACCCTCTCCGGACAGACTGAGTGCCCATAGCTCAGTTGGATAGAGCGCTAGATTGCGGATCTAGAGGTCGGAGGTTCGAGTCCTCTTGGGCACGGAACGGAGAGATGCGAGAGTGGTTGAATCGGGCGGACTCGAAATCCGTTGAGCCGCTGCGGTGGCTCCGTGGGTTCGAATCCCACTCTCTCCGCACGGGCGGCGGGCGCTGCACGGGTGGCGCCCGCCGCTCTGGCCGTACGTGACCGATGGCCGGGAGAGATGACCGAGAGGCCGAAGGTGCACGCTTGGAAAGCGTGTGTGCCCTTACCCGGGCACCGTGGGTTCGAATCCCACTCTCTCCGACATACTCGGAAGACGCATACTCGGAAGACGTATACTCGGAAGAAACTGCCCATGGCGGCCCCTCGGGTACGCAGGTCGGGCACTGTGCTACGGGTCGCCGCCCAACCCCGTCAGGACCGGAAGGTAGCAGCGGTAAGCGAACGACTCGGGAGCCGCAGCTCGCTTGGCCTCGCCCGAGGGGCCTTTCTTCATCCCGTTCACCCCGTCGCGTAATGGATCTGGTGTTCTGAAAATGGCGTACGAAGTCACCGCCGCCCGCCGCCGGCCGCAGGTGTTCGCCGGGCTGGTGGGGCAGGAATACGTCGTGCAGACGCTGCAGAACGAGCTGCGCTCGGGCAACGTCGCGCAAGCGTTCCTGTTCTCCGGCCCGCGGGGCGTCGGCAAGACCTCCGCGGCGCGCATCCTGGCCAAGGCGCTGAACTGCGACCAGGGGCCGACCGATGCGCCGTGCGGGACCTGCGGCCCGTGCACGGAGATCGCGCGGGCGCAGTCGCTGGATGTCGTGGAGATCGACGGCGCCTCCCACACGGGCGTGGACGACGTGCGTGAGCTGCGCGATCAGGTCGTGTTTCCGCCGAGTGCGGCCCGCACCAGGGTGTACATCATCGACGAGGTGCACATGCTGTCGACCTCGGCCTTCAACGCCCTGCTGAAGACGATCGAGGAGCCTCCCCCGTACGTCACCTTCGTGTTCGCCACCACCGAGCCGCACAAGGTGCCCGCCACGGTTCGTTCGCGCTGTCAGCACTTCGCGTTCAGCCTGATCGGGCACGAACGCATCGCCGGCTGCCTGCGCGACGCCGCGGCCGAGCTGCACGCATCGGTGGCCGATGACGCGCTGCACTGGATCGCGCGCCAGTCGGCGGGGTCGCTGCGAGACGCGTTCATGATCCTGGATCAGGTGATCGCCGGCGCGCGCGGCGACGGCCAGGCCACGGTGACCCTGGAGGAGCTGCGCGACAGCATCGGCCTGTTGGGGTTCGACGACCTGAACGGCGTCGCGCAGGCGGTCGCGGCGCGCGACGTGGCGGGGACGCTCACCGCCTTCGATCGAGCGCTGGCCAGAGGGGTGGCGGTCGACCACTTCCTCGCGGAGCTGGTCGAGTACTTCCGCAGCGTCCTGTTCCTCAAGCACGGCCTGAACCGCGAGGCCTGGCTGTCGGCCCCCGCCGACGCGTTCCCGCGCGGCGTTCAGGACGCGGTCAGCGTCGAGCAGGCCGAGAAGGCGGTCGAGCTGCTGCTTGCCGCCCAGCGCAACCTCAAGGGTGCGCTGAACGAGCGCTGCGAGGTGGAGCTGGCGCTGAGCCGCCTGGCCGAGCTCGACCGCCTGATCACGCCTGCCGAGGTCCTCGAGCGCCTGCGCGCGTTGCAGGCGGGCG
>JAPOQV010000417.1 GCA_026710565.1 Spirochaetaceae bacterium
ACTAGGAGAGGGAGGACGACGCATGAATGCCGAGGACATCTACCGGAAGCTGGGGGTGCCCGCGGCGGTCAATGCCGTCGGCACCGGCACGCTGGTCGGCGGGTCGGGTCCGCCCGACTTCGTGCGCGAAGCGATGGAGGCCGCGAGCGGCCGCTTCGTCAGGATGAACGACCTCCTGCGCGCCTGCGGGGACGCCATCGCCGCTCAGGTGGGCACCGAGGCCGCCTACATTTCCTGCGGCGGCGCCGCCGGCGTGACCCTGAGCGCCGCCGCCTGCATCGCCGGCACCGACCCCGCGGCCATCCGCCGCCTGCCGGACGCCGAAGGACTGCGCAACGAGATCGTGGTGCAGAAGCGGCACTCCGACAGCTACGACCGCTGCCTGCGCGCCGCTGGCGCGCGTCTGGTCGAGGTGGGCCGGGAAGACGGCTGCGACGCCGGCGAGCTGGAGGCCGGCATCACCGGCGACACCGTGGCCATCTGGTACCCCTGGCCGCCGATGGGCGACCAGACCGGCCTGTACCCGGAGATGCCCGGCCCCGACGAGATCGTCCCGCTGGAGGAGGCGCACGCCATCGGCAGGCGACACGGCGTGCCCGTGATCGCCGACGCCGCCTCGGACATCTACCCCCTCGACCTGATGCGCCGGATCGCGGCCGCCGGAGACCTGGTGATCTTCGGCGGCAAGTACTTTGGCGGCCCCAACGCCAGCGGCTTCGTGTGCGGCGACCGCGGCCTGATCGAGGCGGTCGCCGCGCAGGGCTTCACCATGCCGGCCGGCGCCATGGGGATCGGCCGCTCCATGAAGCTGGACCGCCAGCAGGTGATCGCCCTGACCGTCGCCGTCGAGCGCTGGTTCGCCACCGACCACGCCGCCCGCTTCGCCGCCATCGACCGCAGGCTGGGCGTGGTCGAGCAGGCGCTGCGCGGTCTCCCACACGTCCGGCTCGACCCTCACATGGTCACCCACGGCTTCTACGGCTCGTTCCTGGTCGTCGAGCTGGATACCGCGGCGCTCGGCAGGACGGCGGGGCAGATCGCCGAGGAGCTGTACGTCGGCGAGCCCTCGGTGCTGGTGCAGTCGCCCACCGAGTCCACGCTGTGGGTGTTCTTCTACACCGTCGAGGACGGCGAGGAGCGGATCATCGCCGACCGGCTGCGCGCCGTGCTGCAATGATCCGCATCTCCATGGGGTCGGTGGACCTCTCCGACAGCTTCCTGCGGCGCATCGTCCAGCTCGGCGTCGACTGCGTCGACCTTGGCTGTCCGCCCCTCGACGGGCTGCCCGCCCTCAAGAAGCGCGTCCGCTCGTTCGGCCTGGACACAGGCAGCGTGTTCCTGCCGGACATGAGCGCCGCCTTCATGGGTGGCGAGGACGGCTCCGGGAAGGAGCTGGATGCCGTCGAGCGCACCCTGCGCGCCTACGGCGATGCCGGCCTGCGGCTGGTCTTCCAGCGCTTCGAGGGCAACAACTTCAACCACCTGGTCACCTTCTACGAGTCCGTGCACCGCGGCGGCTACCGCGGCTCGGGAAAGAGCGTGTGGCTGACCGGCCGGCGCCCGCCCGAGCGCCCGGAGGAGGAGATGCGCCGCGCGCGCATGGCCTACTGGCCCCACTTCGGTTACGACGAGCCGCCCGGCCGCGCCGAGCTGGACGCCTGGTGGGGACAGTTCTGCCGTGCCTTCGAGCGGCTGGTGCCGATCGCCGAGGAGTACGAGATGCGCATCGGCGTGCACCCGGCCGACCTGCCGCTGGCGGACGCTCCGCTGGGGACGCTGGGGTTCCACCGGGTGATCGACGCGTTTCCGAGCCGCAACGTCGGCTATCTCTACTGCTGCGGCACGCGCGCGGAGGCCGGCGGGCTGCCGCTGGTGCTGGAGGAGATCCACAACTACGGGCGCAAGGGCCGCATCTTCATGGTGCACTTCCGCAACATCCGCGGCAGTCTGATGACGTCGGCCGCCTACGAGGAGGTGCTGCTCGACGACGGGGACATGAACATGTTCAAGATCCTGCTGGAGTTGCGCCGGGTGGGCTTCGACGGCTGCCTGAGTCCCGACCACATCTTTGCGCTGGAAGGCGATCCGGATGCCTCGGCCGACCAGACCCGTGCGTACCAGGGGCTGGCCTTCTCGATCGGCTACATGAAGGCGCTGCTCGCCGCGCTCGCTACGGTCTGACGGGCGGGCACGGCCGCGTCAGGCGGGGCCCAGGTTGCGCCACCAGCGGACTTCGTTGCTGCCGCGCTCGGCGGCGGCGATGATGTCCAGCCGGCCGTCGCGGTCAAGATCGACCAGGATCACCTGGTCGGCCGCGGTCCACCCCTCCTTCAGGACCTGCATGCTCCATGGACCGCGCGGGTCGCCGCCGTGCTTGAAGAGGGCCACCCGGCCGGCATGCTCCCATCCCGTGGCCACCACCTCGATCCGGCCGTCGCCGTCCAGATCCGCCGCGACGGCCTCGAACGCCTGCGGGAAGGACTCGGCGATGACGTGCCTGCGCCACGGCACCCGATGAGGATCGCCGGGGTTCTCGTACCAGACGACCTGGTGCGGCACGTCGCCGACGCCCTCCAGCGGCCGCATGCCGAGGGCCATGACAACGTCGAGGTGACCGTCGCCGGTCATGTCCACCGGGCCGCCGTGCGTGGGCTGGGGTGAGGTGTCGATGACGTGCTTCGTCCACGGTCTGCGCGCCGGATCGCCGGGATTCTCGTACCAGCCGACCTGGTTGCCGGCGACCGCCGACCCCAGCAGGTCCATGCGCCCGTCACGGTCGAAGTCGACGGCCAGGATGGTGCGCGGCTCGCCAATGCCCTCCTCGATGGTGTGCTTGACCCACCGGTCCCCCCGGTTCTGGAACCAGGCGACCTCGTTGCCGATCCGCCAGTTGGTCGCCGCCACGTCGAGGTTTCCGTCTCCGTCCAGGTCGGCGACCGCCAGGTCGTAGGCGCCGGGGAAGCCGCCGTCGGTGATGTAGTGGTGCGTCCACGAGCGCCGCTCACGGGGGTCGCCGTCGAAGGAGAACCACAGCAGGCTGCCGCCCTTGTTGTCCACGCTGACGATCTCCGGGCGCCCGTCGCCGTCGATGTCGGCGATCTCGTGCCGCTCCAGCCACTCGCCCGCGCGCTCGTGGATGACGTGGCGGGTGAAGCGCCCGCTGCCGTCGTTCTCGAACCAGTACAGGCCGACGTCGGTGTCCATCGCCACGATGTCGGGGAAGCCGTTGCCGGTGAGGTCCACGGTCGAGATCCCGAACGCGTAGGAGAATCCGTCCCCGATCAGTCCCTCTTCGAACCGGATGTGTTCCGCCACGTGTCGCCCCCTCAGCCCGCGTGCTGGTGTTGTCCGGACGGCTCGCTGCCGGCAGACTGGCCGCCCAGCATGAACACGTCGTCTACCGGCGGAAGGCATACCGCCCCAAGACCGTCGCCTCCGGCTCCGCTCTTGGCCCAGCCCCACCTTGCGCTACGGAGTCTGTCGGATTCGCCGCGTGCGCGGCAAATCCGGCAAACTCCTACGCGAACTCCTACGCGAAACTGCCGCTTCCCGGGCGGCTGGCGGCCAGCCGGTGAGTAGGTCCCGCGGGCGGCCCCTGGCCACCCCCTTCGACCCGTACGACACGCGCTTCGCCTTCTTCTGGTACAACGACCAGGAGATCTTTCGCGACACCGATGCCGACCTGGCGCGCAAGGCGGAGGCGTTCGCCGAGGTCGGCATCAACCACGTCATCACCTTCAGCGCCACCCACTTCCGCTGGTCCTTTCGCCGCCACTGGGACCTGCTGACCGACACGCTGGCGCGTGTCGTGGCCGCCTGCCACGCCGCCGGCATGAGCGTGACCGAGCACCACTCCAGCCATCTCACCCACAACCCGCTCGACGAGGCGGGCGAGCGGCAGGTCGAGCAGCGTCTCCGCAAGCGCGGGTCGAGCATCGCCTCGTGGCCCCACCTGCGCGAGGACTGCGCCGCCGACCCGGTCATCGACGGCGTGCGGCTGTCGAGCTGGCGGCAGATCGATGGCCGTACCGGGAAGTGGGCGCGTTCGGCCTACCCGGGCCGCTACGACTATCAGGGCTGGACGTTCTGCTTCAACAATCCCCACTACCGGCGCGCCTACCTGGCCTACCTGGAGACGCTGTACGCGACCGGCATCGACGGCATCATGACCGACGACGTCGAGTGGTTCGGCGCCGGCCATGCCTGCGCCTGCGCAACCTGCCGCGCCCTGTTCCGGGAGCAGACCGGTCACGGTGTTCCGGAGCCCGGGCCTGCATGGGAGCGCTGGCACGGCGACCACGGCGATCCGTCCTACGTCGCGTGGCTGCGGTTCCGGGCGTCCTCCACCACGGCCTTTCACCAGGAGGTCAAGGACCACTACCGCGGACTCGGCATCCGCCCGCTGCGGCCCAACTACAGCGAGCGGGTGCTGCACCGGGACCCCCACGGCGTTACGCTTGAGGACCTCCCCGATCTCGACTGGATCTTCAAGGAGAACGACTACTCCACGATCGTCCGCTACTCCTGGTGCGCCTGGGCGATCGAGGCGGCCCACCGGTTCGCCGTCGGCCGCTGGCGCGGCATCCCGCCGATGAGCATGTTCTACCCCGACCGACCCGACACCGTGCAGTTCTGCTGGGCGCTGGCCATGAGCTGGGGCCACCTGTACCTGGCGACGCCGGAGGGGCGGTCCCTGGAGCACGCCGAGAAGCGGCTGCGCCGCTTCGAGGTCGCCCACCCGGAGCTGCTGCGCCGGGTGCAGCGGGTGGCGTCGGTCGGCTTCTACGACTCGCGCGCCACCCGCGAGCTGTACGAGCACGCCGAACAGCGGAGCCTTGCCGGACTGATCGCCTGGGCGCAGGCGTGCTACCGGCGAAACCTGCCTTTCGACCTGTTTCAGCGCGAGGAGCTCGCCAGGCTGCCGCGGTACCGCATGGTGATCCTCAACGAGGCGGTCTTCCTGGGCGACGCCGAGCTCCAGGCGCTGCGCGCGTTCGTCCGTGCCGGCGGCACGCTGGTGTGGACCGGCGCCACCGGCAGCAGGGACGAGAGCGGCGCCGGACGCGACGCCCGCGCCCTCGGCCGCTTCTGGGGGATCGACTCCTTCGCGGGGGTGCCGGACGGCGCGCCGCCGGTCACCACCAGCGTCGGCGCCGGCCGGCTGGTGCGGGTTGCCGGCGACTACGTGCTGGAGCCGGTCGAGCGGATCGCCCGCCCGGCCGCCGGCGGCCGCGAGGCACGCCTGCCGTGGCAGCCGGTGTCGGCCGCGCACGAGCGCCTGCGGGATGAGTTGGTCGCGTTCCTTGCCGGCCTCTCAGGAGGGGCGGAACTGGAGGTCGAGCACCTGCCCGCGGACGTGCTGACGACGGTCTTCGCCAGCGAGCGCGGCGACTTCCTGGTGATCCACCTGGTGAACGCGGCGCAGACCCTGGCGGTGCCGGATGGGGCGAGCATCGGCCACGATGACCCCATCCCGTTTCCGCGGTTCGGAGGCGGGCCGGCTGCCATTACGCTGAGCATGGCGGCCGCGCTGGAGGGGCGCTCGGTGCGTCGGGCGCGGTATCACGATCCGGACGTGCCCGCGGCCCGCGCCCTGGCGACAGAGGCCGGGGACGGCCGGGTGACGATCACGCTCGATCCGGCCTGGATCGGCGCCTACGGACTGGTGCAGATCGAGCTCGCGTAACGCGGACTCACAGCTTGAAGCTGCGCCGGTGGATCGTCGACGGTCCGTGCAGCCGCAGCCGCTCCCGGTGGCGGCGCGTGGCGTAGCCGAAGTGCGACTCGAAGCCGTAGCGGCCGTCGATGCGGGCGTACCGGGCCATCCAGCGGTCGCGGGCGGTCTTGGCCAGGATCGATGCCGCCATGATCTCCGGGATGCGGGCGTCGCCGTCGATCTCGGCCCGGCAACGGGCCCCCAAGGCCGGCGTGAAGCGCCCGTCGACCAGTACCAGGTCCGGCGCGAGGTTCAGCCCGCGGCAGGCGCGCAGCATCGCCAGCAGCGTCGCGTGATGGATGTTGATGCGGTCGATCTCCTCAGGCCACGCCCAGCCGACGGCCCACGCACGGGCGCGTCCGCGGATCAGCGGCGCCAGCTCCTCGCGGACCTGCGGGTCCACGACCTTGGAGTCATCCAGGCGGTCGTCCGGGAACGGCCCCCCCAGGATCACCGCCGCCGCGGTGACCGGTCCTGCCAGCGGCCCCCGGCCTGCCTCGTCGATGCCGCAGACGATCGTTCCCCCCCTCCCGGTTTGACCTCCCGGTTTGACGGTGATCGACCGCGATGGTAGCGTCGGCCCAGGCAAGGCGACAACGCGTGCGCTGTGCTCACACCATGAGCGGGCAGCTCCTGAAGCGGGTCGAAGTCCTCGGCTTCAAGTCCTTTGCCGACCGCACGGTACTGGAGTTCGGCGCCAACGTGTCCGCGCTCGTCGGGCCGAACGGCTGCGGCAAGAGCAACGTCGTGGACGCCATCCGCTGGGCGCTCGGCGAGCAGGCGCCCCGGTCGCTGCGCGCCGAGCGCATGGAGGACGTGATCTTCGACGGCGCCGGTTCCCGGAGATCGATGAGCGTCGCCGAGGTGACGCTGGTATTCTCCAACGAGGACAGGCGGCTGCCCATCGACTCCGCGGAGGTGGGCGTCAAGCGCCGCCTGTATCGCTCCGGCGAGAGTCAGTATTTCGTCAACAACGCGCAGAGCCGGCTGCGGGACGTGCGCGAGGTGCTCGCCGACACCGGCCTGGCCACCTCCGGCTACGCATCGTTGGAGCAGGGAAAGATCGACCGGATCCTCTCGGAGAAGCCGGAGGAGCGCCGCGAGGTCTTCGAGGAGGCGGCCGGCATCCTGTCCTACCGCACTCGTGCCGTGGAAGCGGGGCGGGAGTTGCGGCAGGCGGCCGCCAACGTGGCGCAGGTAGAGAACGTCCGGCGCGAGGTGCAGCGCCGCTACGCGACCCTGCGCGTGCAGTCGCAGGCGGCCGAGCGCTACCGCTCCCTGCGCGCGCAGGCGTTCGACGTCGAGCGTGACCTGGAGTTGCTGCGCCTGCGCGCCCTGCGGGCCCGCCGGCAGCGCATCGAGAAGCGGCTGTCGCGGGAGACGCGGCAGCGGGACGAGGTCCAGAACGAGATCGACGCGGCGGCGACCAGCGCGCGCAATCATCGGGCCGCGGTCGAGCGCCTGGAGGGAGAGCGCGCGGCATCACAGGAACGTCTCTACGAGATCGCCACGGCGATGAGCGGGGCGGGCAGCGAGATCAGGCTCGGCCGCGAGCGCGTCGACGAGTTGGAAGCCAGCATGCACTCGTACCACAACCGCGACCAGGCGCTCGCGGAGCGAATCCGCTCCCTGGAGGTAGAGGTGGAGACCGTCCGTGCCGGGCTGACCGAAGCGGAACGGGTCGCCGCGGACGCGGAGTCGAAAGCGGCTGCGGATCGCGGGGTTGCCGCGGCCGTGGGCGCTCAGATCGCCGGGACGGAGCGGCGCATCGCCGACGCCGCCGCGCAGGCGGCATCGCACGAGCAGCGCCTGGACGGCCTGCGCGACCAGCTTCGCAAGGTCACCGACGAGATCGTGACCGAGCTCGATCAGCGGCTGGGACAGGGGATGCAGTCCACGCCATCGGCGGCGCTCGGCAACGACGTGGCGGAGTCGCTTGCCCGGCTGCGCCACGAGCTCGGCCGCCTGGCGGTCTCGGCCGCACAGATGGACAGCGAAGAGCTCGGGCGGCGGATCGGCGACCTGGTGGAGGCTGCCGAGGGGCTGACAAGGCGGTTCGCGCGCTATCGGGAGACGACCGGATCGCTGCTCGACGAGCTGATCTCGTCGGAGGGAATCGTTACCCACAAGCGGGCGATCGACCGAGACATGGGTGAGACCTTCTGGGCGATCGCGGAGCTGCGCAAGCAGACCGAGGAATTGCGGCGGACCAACCGCGAACGCACGGAACGGCAGGGAGAGCTGCGTGACGCGGTGCAGGAGAGCCAGGTGGCCGCCGCGCGGGCGCAGGAGCAGGCTGCCGCGCTGCGCAGGCAGCTCGCGGCCGCGCAGCGGCAACTCGACGAGCAGCGCCAGATCCGCGCGGATCTGGCCTCGGAGGAACACCAGACCGCGGAGGCGATCCGCGCGCTGGCTTCCAGCACCTCCGATCGCGAGCGGGAGAAGGCGTCCCTGGACCGGGAGCACGATCGGCTCCAGAAGGAGCTGGGCCGCGCCTCGGCGCAGCTCGCCGCGCATCGCCGTGAGATGGACCGGATCGACCAGGCCGCTCAGCAGCGCTCGGCGCGGCTGCGGCAGGCGCAGGAGACGCTGGAGCGGGTTCGGGTGGAGCTCGCCGAGGTGGAGGCGGAAGACAAGGCCATCCGCCACGCCTTCGCGCAGACCCACTCCCAACGTCTCGAGGAGCACGAGGAGCGGCTGGAGAGGATCGAGGCCACGCCGCGCGAGCTGCGCGACCGCCTGGGCCGGCTGCGAGAACGGATCCGCGGTCTCGGACAGGTCAACCTGCTCGCTCCGGAGGAATTCAAGGAGGTGGCCGAGCGCTATCAGTTCCTGACCGACCAGCTCGAGGACCTGAGCCAGGCGCGCGCCGATCTGGAACGGGTGACCGAAGAGATCCAGCGCGAGTCGGCCCAGCGGTTCGGGGGTTCCTTCCAGGCCATCGCCGACGCGTTCCGGGACATTTTCCGACGGCTGTTCGGCGGCGGGCGCGCCGAGCTGAAGCTCCGCGGCCAGGACGTCCTGGAGGCCGGCGTCGACATCCTGGCGCAGCCGCCCGGCCGCAAGCTGGAGAACGTCGGACTGCTGTCGGGAGGGGAGCGGTCGCTGACGGCGGTGGCGCTGATGTTCGCCATGTACTCGGTCAAGCCGTCACCGTTCTGCGTGCTCGACGAGCTGGACGCCGCGCTGGACGACGAGAACATCGGCCGCTTCGTCGGGCTCCTGGAGGAGTTCGCGCACGACTCGCAGTTCCTGATCGTCACCCACAACAAGCGCACCATCGCCGCCGCCGCGAACCTGTACGGGGTGACGATGGAAGAGCCGGGCGTCTCCAAGCTGGTGACCCTGCGCATGCCGGAGCGCACCGAGCGCGAGCCGGTACCGGCTTAGTCGCTGACCCGGCACCGCGTACGGAACGCGCGATCCGCGGCGTCTACCGGTGAGGGGCGAATTGCCAGCGGCAACGGACGGCCCTATCATCGGAGCGGCGGAAGGCAAAGCACATGAGTGATCAGGAACGGAACGAACCCCAGCCGGAAGAATCGTCGGACGCGCGCGAGCAGGAAGGGGGAGCTCAGGAGCGCTCCCGCGACCGGTTCTGGCAGGGCGTGAGCGTCCCCGACCTGGTCAAGCAGCGCATCGATGTCATCAAGGCGCAGCAGAGCCGCGGCCGCAAGCTGCTGATGGCGTTGCGCAAGTTCTACGCGATCCTGCCGATCGCGGCGTTCATCTATTTCTCCCTCACCAATCCGACATTCCAGAACACGGTGCTCGCCATCCTGCAATTTGCGGTGCAGCTCCTGTTCGCGATCTTCTACGCGATCATCCAGTTCGTCGCCATTTTCTGGTTCATGGCCCGATCCAAGGTGGAGAAGGTCCGGCCCACCGACCCCAAGTCGATCACGTTCGACGACTACTGGGGTCAGCCCAACCTGAAGGCGCTGGTCCGGCAATGGTTGGGCCTGCTGGCCGACCGCAGGGAGTTCGTGCAGATGGGCGGCCGCTACATCAACGGCCTGTTGCTGTACGGGCCACCGGGCACCGGCAAGACCATGCTGGCCAAGGCCATGGCCGGCGAGGCCGGGGTCGCGTTCATCTCCATAGAAGGCTCGGGATTCCGGGCGATGTTCGTGGGCGTGGACGTCCTGAAGATGATCTGGTTTATCCGCAAGGCACGCAAGTACGCCCGCCGCTACGGCGCCTGCATCGCCTACATCGACGAGATCGACGCGGTCGGACAGTCGCGTGGCGGCGTCCAGGGAGACAACAGTACGTTCGCCGGCGGCGGGATGTTTGGTGGGGGCACCGGCGCTCTGACGCGGCTGCTCTACGAGATGGACGGCGTCGATCAGCGTTCCCTGAAGGAGCGAATGGTCGCCAAGCTCTACCAACTGCGCGGCAAGAAGCCGCCTGCGCGGAATTGGCACGTCCTGTTCATGGGCTCCACCAATCGCCCCGACGTGCTGGACCCGGCGTTGACGCGGCCGGGCCGCTTCGACCAGATGATCGAGGTGGGACTGCCGGACCGTTCCGGCCGCCGCGCCATCGTCGACGGCTACCTGTCGACCATCCGCCACGACGACTCGGTCGACGTGGAGGCGATCGTGTCCAACACGCCCGGCGCCTCACCGGCGCAGATGATGGCGGCGCTGACCAAGGACACGGTACGCATCGCCCTGTTCGAGCACCGCAACGTGGTCACACAGCGCGACATCGACCGCGCGCTGATCCACCAGTTGGCGGGCATGGAGAACCCGATCGAGGAGATGGATCCGGAACAGCGCCGTTCCATCGCCGTGCACGAGGCCGGACACGCCGTGGTCGTCCATTACGTGCTCCCGGAGAAACGGATCGGCCACCTGACGATCCTGGCGCGCGGCCAGACGCTCGGCTTCATGCTGCCGCTTGACGAGGTGGAGCAGTACTCGTATCCGCTGCGCCGGATCGTCGCCGACATCATGGTCGCGTTGGGCGGACACGCCGCCGTACGGATCGTGTATGGCGAGGAGTGGACCGGCGCCTACAGCGACTACCGTCAGGCGCGAGACCGTTTCCGACATCTGTATTCACTCGGCTACTTCGGTCCTCCGACAGGATGGATTTCCGGCATGGCCGACGGGCTGGGCGCTCCGGCGGGCGCGCCGCCGCCGGAAGTCAACCGCCTCTGGCAGGATCTGGAGGATCGGACGGAGCGGGTGCTGCGCGATCACCGGGACGAGTTGATGGCTCTTACCGACGCCCTGCTGGAGCGCAACGAGCTCAATACGGGGGAGGTGCTGGATCTCCTCGGGCCGAACGGTCACAACGGCACGAACGGCCATGCCGGGCCCGCCGGCGCCGGGGAATCCCTGCCGCCGGCCGATGGCGGAGGCACCGAGCCGCCCGCGGAGCCCGCCCGGTAAAGGAGACGCGGGCACAGGCCCGACGCCACGGCGGACCGGGCGCTATCGGACCGACCCTATCGGATCGACCAGGCTCCCAGGTCGCCGCGGGTCACGAAACGGGGTTCGATGTTGCCCGAAGCCGATCCCAGGAAGATGCCGGGGAAGCCGCCGCGTGCCACCGCGGAGAACACCAGCCAGTTGCCGTCCGGCGACCAGATGCTCCCGGAGCGCGTGTACTGATCGAAGAACTGCAGGGCGCCCAGGCTGCCGCGGGTGATCGGAAAGGTGGCGACCTTCCAGGACTCTCCCGAGCGGGCATCCATCACCCGCAGATGCACATAGATCTGCTCGGGGTCGGCGGCGAACACCGGCTCCACCACGAGTTGCTGGAGCTCCGCCGCGCTCACCGGTACCAGATAGGCGATCTGGCGGCTGTTGGGAGCCCAGAAGAAGGCGATCACCGTTGGCTCCTCCAGCTCCACCGATCGCTCCAGCCGGCCCGGCACCAGCACGCGCAGCGTGCCGTCGGCCGAGAGCTGTGGCGTTGACGATTCCATGATCGCGACGCGCCTCCCGTCGCGGGAGAAGCTGAAGAAGGCGCTGCCGGACACGGTCTTGAGCACGTCCAGGCCCGGACCCTCGATGTCCCTCAGCACGAGCTGGGCCGATCCCGACTCGCTGTCCACGTACAGCATGCGCTCGCCGTCCGGAGACACCTGCGGCGACTGGAAGCGGGCCGGACGCACGTTGAAGTTGCGCTTCCCGGTTGCGCCGCGGACGTCCAGCAGCGTGAGGCGGCCGCCCGACGTCGTGCCGCCGCCGACGTGGGCCAGCATGAAACGGTTGTCCGGGTCCCAAGCCCAGTAGAGCGGCAGGCCGGTGTCGAGCGGTTTGTAGCTCAGCTTGCCGGCGGGGGCCACCAGACCGAGCTCCATGCCTTCCTCCGCGGTGCGCTGGGACAGCACGCTGAGCCATCGGCTGTCCGGGGACCAGTACAGGTACACCGGCGCGAGCGAAGCGCTCTCCCAGACTACCTGCGGATTGCGGGAGCCTGAGTCGCTGTTGAGGATCGCCGCCTGCAGGCTGCCGTCGGTCTGCTGGTCGAAGCGGACGAAGGCGAGGCGGCGGCCCCGTGCCGACCAAGTCGGCGACGAGTACCAGCGGCGCACGCCTTCGCGGCTGCCGGCGTCATCGGTGAGCAGCGTCAGACGGCCCCCGGTCTGGTCGGCCGTCGCGATGTTGCCGTCGAGACCGATGAACGCGATCAGCCCGGACTTGCGCTCGAAGCGTTCGAGCAGGGAGTTCTGCGACATCTGCGCGCCCCGCACCGAGCAGGAGGCCAGCAGGGTGGCGGCCAGCGGGAGCAACAGGAGCGCCTGCAACCGGCGGCGTGGTCGCCGCAGGTTCGTCACTGCCATGACCAGAACCCTATCAGCCCCGGCGCCATCTTGCGCGGCACCAGGTTGCCCTCGGCGCGCGCCACCATGATGGACGGACCGGTATCGGTGAGCGCGGAGTACACGATGTTGCGGCTGTCCGGGGACCAGATGCGCGCGGCCTGACCGTACTGGTCGAAGACGCGGATCACCGCCGCGAACTGCGGCGTGGGCACGAACGTCTCGATCTCGGCCGACGAGCGCCGCTCGCGGTCATAGACGCGCAGCGTCAGCACCAGGGACTGGTCGCTGCCTTCGTTCTGCGACACGACCGACGGGACGAAGTAGGCGACGCGCTTGGAGTCCGGAGACCAGAAGAAGGCGAACACCCCGTCCTCCTCGAGCATCGTCTCGGCACCGGTCGCGACGTCGCGCAGGTGCAGCCGGCTGACGAACGCCTCGACCTCCTGGCGGCGGGCGATGTAGCCGAGCGACGCGCCGTCGGGAGACCAGAGAAAGGTGACCGCGCCCCGCGCGGTGGCGATCAGCTCGCGACGATCCCGGTGCTCCGGGTGGGCGATGACGAGGTCGGTCTGGCCCCCGTCGGCGATGGTGCCCAGCACGACTCCCGAGCCGTCGGGCGACCAGGCCGGGGTCTGGAACTCGCCCGGCTGCAGCGGCAGGCCGCTCTCGATCACCGCGGCGCCGACCTGCAGGAATGACACCCGTCGGCCGGAGGTGCGGACCGACCCGGCGTGAACGGTCACGCCCGTGCTGTCGGGCGCCCAGCCCCAGAACAGCGGCCGGCCGGCGTCGAGCGTCTGCACCGGTGCGGCGCTGCCCGGCTGCCAGCTCAGCAGCAGGAAGCCCCCTCCACCCGGTCCGGCGGTCAGGAAGCTGAGCGAGCGGCTGTCGGGAGACCAGTAGAGATTTGCCGGCAGCCGCCCGCCGGTGGAGATGGCCAGCGCGTCGCTGCCGTCGGCGCGGGCCGTGAGCACCCGGCCGGACGTGCGGCCCTGGAAGGAGTCTATCCCCACGAATGCCACCCGCTTGCCGTCCGGCGACCAGATCGGGGTCTGGTAGATGCGGGCGGCGTTCTCCGACTGGCCGGCGTCGGTGGTGATCTCCTGCGTGGCGCCGCCGGCCTGATTGGCCACGTAGATGTTGGCGTCGATGCCCATGTAGGCGATCTTTCCGGACTTGCGCTCCAGTGCGCCCATCAGCGAGCTCTGCTCGCTGGTATCGGGCAGGCGGCAATCGACCATCAGCGCGGCGCCGATCACGGCCGCCAGGAGGAGCGCGCTGCGAGCGAATGGCCTGCGCCTCATCGGGACACCGCTCAGCCGACGCCGCGCCGCAGCACGGTGAGCGCCGTGTTGCGGACCGGGTCGGTCTGCTCCGATACCTCGTCCCAGTCCAGGGCTGCCGGAACGTCCGGCCGCACGCCGTCGATGCCGACCTCTCGGCCGGCCGGCGACTGGTAGGCGCTGGTCATGATGGTCAGTCGTGAGCCGTCCGGGAGTACGAAGTCGACGAAGCTCTCCACGTTGCCGGGCGTCCGGAGGCCGACCACGGTGGCGCGGCGGCGCGCCTGCAGGGCGGCGGCCAGCACCTCGGGCAGCCCCTCGGTGTCCGGTCCGACCAGCACGACCAGCGGCACCGCCTGCGATCCGTTCAGGTCGCTTCCGTCGACGGATAGGGGCTGCGAGCCCTCGGCGGTGTAGATCTCACCATGGTCGCCGTCCGAGAACAGCGACAACAGCGGTACCAGCGGCCAGCGCAGGCCGCTGGCTATGCGCAGGTCGAGTATGATGCCGCCGATGTCCCCGGCTTCCGCGAGCGCCTCGAGGCTGCGGACCGTCTCCGTGACCAGGGAGTCGGAGGAGACCCGCGGGAACAGCAGGTAGCCGACGCGTCCCGGCTCCAGCAGGCCGTACCTGAGCGGATTCAGTACCTCCGCGAGCTGCACGCGGCCGCGGATCACCTGGACGTCGCGGGTCGCCCGGTCGACCGAGCTGACGCGCAGGATCACCGGCTGATCGGCCGGTCCGCGGATGCGGGACACCGCATCCGGGCCCTCCTCGCGCCGCACCGGAATGCCGTTGACCGCCGTGACCGCTTCGTGGGGGCGCAGCCCGGAACGGTCGGCGGGAGATCCGGGCATCACCGACAGCAGGATGATGCGCGGCTCCGGGTTCTCGCGGTAGGCGACGTAGGCGCCGATCCCTTCGTAGGCGGAAGGATCCTGGAGCTCTTCCTGGATGCGCTCCGCGCGCGTCTCCCAGCGGGCGGCCAGCGGCGGCAGCTCGTCCAGCATCTGCCGCACCGTCGCCGGGAAGTCCTCGCGCGAAAGGAGGTTCACGATCAGCGGCCGGTAACGCTCGCGCAACTCGTTCCAGGAGACTCCATGCAGGTCGCCGTACACGTAATGGTCGCGCAGCAGGGTCCACATCTCGTCGAAGGTGCGGATCTGCAGGGAGGTGATCTGTTCCCGCTGCTCGGCGGGATCCGGCACGGGCGCGAAATTCGCGTCGTCCGCGGATTCGCGGGTACAGGCAGCGAGGATCGACAGCGCGGCGATCATCGCCAGGACGGGCATCGCCCGGACGGGCGTCGTCAATGCCGGGCCGATGGTGGCCGGCGCATTCCACAGCCGGGGTCGCATAGCGGAGCGCTACCTTAGCATGGCTGCCGCAGCCGCGGTCCCGAGATTCATTGACAGCTCAGAAAAGCGGTCGATATATTGCCTCCCTGCGCATGCGCACCAGCCTGAGTTCCCGCCTGATCGACGTGTTGCGCAACGTCACGACGCGCAAGCAGCTCACCGAACGCAACGTTCGCGACGCCGTCAACGAGATCAGGAACGCCCTGCTCGAAGCCGATGTGAATGTGCGTGTCGTGCGCCGCTTCGTCAACCGGACGGTTGAAGAGGCGATCGGCGATCAGCGCGTATCGGGGGTCTCGGCCGCCGACCAGTTCACGCGCACCGTGCACCAGCGCCTCACCGACATGCTCGGCGGCGGCGACAGCGGGCTCGATCTGCGCGACCTGAAGCAGCCGGCGAAGATCCTCATGGTGGGGCTGCAGGGCTCGGGCAAGACCACCACCGCGGCCAAGCTGGCACGGCGCCTGGCCGCCGAGGGGCGCCGGCCGCTGCTGATCGCCGCCGATCGCGCGCGGCCGGCGGCTGTCGAGCAGTTGGAGCTGCTGGGGCGCACCATCGGCGTCGATGTCTTCACGGCCGCCGGCCTCCGCGGGGCGGATGGCGCCGCCCGGGTGACCCGTGAGGGGCTCCGGCACGCGCGCCAGGGCGGGCACGACGTGGTGATCGTGGATACCTCGGGCCGCAGCCAGGCAGACGAAGACCTGATGCGCGAGCTCGAGCAGGTACGGTCGGTGCTGGAGCCGGACCGGACCCTGCTGGTCGCCGACGCCATGACCGGGCAGGCCGCGGCTACGGTTGCCGGCGGCTTCGAGGAGCGCATCGGCATCACCGGCGTCATCCTGTCCAAGACCGACTCCGATGCGCGGGGCGGAGCGGCCCTGTCGATGAAGGGGGTCACCGGCAAACCGGTGTGCTTCATCGGCACCGGGGAGCGGCTGGAGGATCTGGAGCCGTTTCACGCGGAACGCTTCGCCGGGCAGATCCTCGGGATGGGCGACGTCGTCAGCCTGGTGGAGAAGGCCGAGCAGGTGATCGATCAGCAACAGGCGGAGCGGACGCTGCGGCGCGTGCGTTCGAACACGCTGACGCTGGCCGACTACCTGGAGCAGATCCGCGGCCTTCGCAAGATGGGCAACCTGGATGCGCTGATCGACAAGATCCCCGGCGCGAGCGCGGCGATGGCGGAGGGCGCGATCGACGAGGAGGTGCTGCGCACGGAAGAGGCCATGATCTTGTCAATGACCCCGACCGAGCGCGATAATTACCGCATCCTGGGCCCGTCACGGCGGCGCAGGATAGCGCGCGGAAGCGGCACGACCGTGCTGGCGGTCAGCCGCTTCCTGAAGAAATTCGAGAAGATGTCAGCGGCCATGCGGAAGATGGCGCGCGGCGGCGCCGGTGGCGGGGTCAAGCCCGCCCGCAAGACTCGCGGCAGACGCGTCCGCCGCTGACGGCCGATACCACACAGGAGCGAACACATGAGCGTAGCGATCCGGCTGAAGCGACATGGTACGAGAAACCGCCCGTTCTACCGAATCGTCGTGATGGACTCTCGGCGGCCGCGTGACGGCAGGGTGATCGAGGAGGTTGGCCGCTATCAGCCGACCGAGCCGGAAGGCACGCAGGCAAGCCTCGACGAGGCGCGCGTGCGCGAGTGGATGGGCAAGGGCGCTCGACCATCGCCCACCGTGCGGCGCATCCTCAACCGGCAGGCCGGCGAGGAGTCTCGTGGCGAGGTGATCGAAGACGGAGCGGCCCCGGCATCCGAGGAGTGACAGGTCCGTGACCGTGAAACGGTCCAGGCATGGACGGTCCAGGAATGGACGGTGGAGGTGAACGATGGAGAAGGAGTTGGTCGAGTTCGTCGCTCGCGCCCTGGTAGACGAGCCTGACGGCGTCGAGGTCACCGTGGTCGAAGGCGAGAAATCGACCATCGTGGAGTTGAAGGTGGCCGACGGCGACTTGGGCAAGGTCATCGGCAAGCAGGGCCGGATCGCGAAGGCGATCCGTACCATTCTCAGCGCCGCGGGCACCAAGACCGGCAAGCGGGTCGTGCTCGAGATCATCGACTGAAGCCATGAGCGGGCAGGTCGCTCGCAGCGATGCGGGCGCTCGGAGCGCTGCAGCCGCGCGCGGCGCGCAGCAGGAGGGGCGGATCGCGGTAGGCCGCATACGGCGGGCGCACGGCGTGCACGGATTCGTCCGGTTCGAGAGCCTCTCGGGCGAGATCGATCACTTCCCGGCGATGCGGGAGGTGGAGTTGCGGGGCCGCGGACAGCCGCCGCGGCGCTACGAGGGGGAGTCGTTCCGTCTGTCCGTGCCGACGCTGCTGATGAAGCTCGGAGGCGTGGACGACCGGGACGCCGCCGCCGCGCTGGGCGGGCTCGAGATCTGGGTGGAACGCCACCACGCGGCGCCGCTTGGTCCCGACGAATTCTACCTGGCCGATCTGACGGGGTGTGAGCTTCACCAGGACGGCCGGACGATCGGCACGGTGCGATCGGTGCTGGAGGCTGGAGCCGGCGACATGCTGGAGGCGGTCCGTGGCGACGGCCGCACCGTGCTGATCCCCTTTCGTCGCCAGTACGTGAGCTCAGCCGACGTCGACGCAGGCGTCATCGAGCTCGCCAGCGACGCGGCCGTCGAGTGACGTTCACCGTCCTGACGCTCTTTCCGGAGCTGTTGACCCCTTTCGTGGCGACATCCATCGTCGGCCGCGCCGTCGAGCGCGGCCTGATCGACATCGAGACGGTCGACATCCGGGACCACGCCCACGACCAGCACAACACGTGCGACGACAGTCCGTACGGAGGAGGCGCCGGGATGGTGTTGAAGCCGGAGCCGGTCAGCCGCGCGATCGAGTCGGTGCTGATCCGGCGCGACGCCAGGCCGCGCACCGTGTGTCTCACCGCCGCCGGCGCGCCGTTCGATCGCGACCTTGCGCGCCGTTGGGCCGCGGAGGGCCGGGAGCTCCTGCTGCTGGCCGGCCGCTACGAGGGGATCGACCAGCGGGCGGTCGACCTGTTCGTGGACGAGGAGGTCTCGATCGGAGACTACGTGCTGATCGGCGGCGAAGTCGCGTCGATGGTGGTCATCGAGGCGGTGGCGCGCCTGGTCCCCGGGGTGATTCAGGCGGAATCGCTCGAGGAAGAGAGCTTCGAGGGCGACGTTCTCGAGTATCCTCAGTACACTCGACCTGCGGTGTTCCGTGGCGTGCCGGTGCCGCCGGTATTGCTGTCCGGAGACCACGCACGGATCAAGGAGTGGCGCCGCCGTCAGGCGGCCGAGCGAACGGCCCGCCTGCGTCCCGACTTGTTACGAAGGAGCGAACGATGCAGCAACTGATACGGGAGATCGAGGCCGACCAGACGCGGCCTGACGGGATGGACTTCGGAATCGGCGACACGGTACGGATCCACTTCAAGATCATCGAGGGGAAGAACGAGCGGACCCAAGTGTTCGAGGGAACCTGCATCGCGCGCAAGGGCTCGGGCATCAGCTCGACGTTCACGGTCCGCAAGATCTCCTACGGCGTCGGCGTGGAGCGGGTGTTCCCGCAGCATTCGCCCAAGATCGCCAAGGTCGAGGTGTTGCGCCGGGGCCGTGTGCGACGTGCGAAGCTCTTCTACCTGCGCGAGCGCGTCGGCAAGGCCGCCAAGGTACCGGAGCGCCGGGTCCGCCGGCGATAGGAAGCCAGTCGGAGGTGGCGCGTCAGCGTCAGGTCCGACAGAGGCCGTATTCCGGGGCGCTGACGCCCCGCATCCGACGGGCGCAATCCGGCGGCGGAGTCTGCGCCCCCGGCCCCCTTCGGGGTCGATTGAAGCGATAGCGCGAAACCCGCGCTCCAATGTTGACGATACTGTATGCAGACATCGGGAGGACCGATGGACGGCACGGCCCGGACGGCGTCCGAGCCGCGCCGACTACATCGACAGGACCGGGTGAGCAGTGTCCAGAAGGGTAGAATCGGTGAACGTCAGGCCGCCGCATACCTCCGGGAGCGCGGCTACCGCATCGTCGACCGCAACGTCCGCATGCGGGTGGGAGAGATCGACCTGGTCGCATGTCGCGGCAGCAGCGTGGTATTCGTCGAGGTCAAGGCATGGCGCAGCTTCGGCGCCTCCGATCTGGCGGCCGTGGTGAACGACCGCAAGCGGCTGCGCATCGCTCGCACGGCGGCGGCGTTTCTGGCCCGCAACCCGACCTTGCAGGAACTGCGGCCGCGGTTCGACGTCCTGCTGTTGCGCACGGGACAGCCGCCGCTGCACCTGGAGTCGGCATTCGCCGCCGACGGGACATCCCTGTGAAGCCTTCAAGCCGCAGGCGTCGGCGCCCCATGAGCCGCGCGTTTCCTATCGTCTGGTACCGTGTGCCCATGCGGCGTCGCCAGCAGCGCACGGGACGGGACAGGAACGGGCTTCGGCACGTGCCCGCGGGACTGCCGCCGCTGGCCTCCCGGGGCGGGTACCGGATGTCCGCGCGCCGCGCCGAGTTGCGAAGCAAGATCCGGGACCGAGGCTACCTGGAGCGCGCCATCAGCTATCTGGCCAGGCTCCTGACCGACGGCGAGCCACGCAAGCTTCGCCGGTGAGTCCGCCCGCGTCGCGTTGTCCGCTCTGCTCGGAGTCGGTCGAGGACCTGGTACATGCGCTGGTGCACCCCGACACCGAGGACCCGGCTCACTTCGAGTGCGTGCTGCGCTCGATCAGTGAAGGCGAACAGCTCGAGCCCGGCGAGCAGGTCTGCTACGTCGGGGGCGGCGTGTTCGCCATCGTCCGCGCCGGACGCGGACGGCGCAGCACCAGGATCCGCAAGCGCATCCCGTACGAGTCGGAAAGCGCTCCGCCGTCATGGCGGAGCGATCAGGTGCACCGCCTGCCGAACCCCTGACCCGGACTCTCCCGACGGGATTGCGCCCGCAGGGGGCAGCGCGGCGTTGACAACCGTGCCGCGTTAGCAATAGGTTCCCGGCACAGGACTGAGATGGCTGTTCCCGCACGCAAGACCTCCAAGGCCCGCAGCCGGCGCCGACGCGCCGTCAACATGCGGGTCAAGGCACCGTCTATCGTCGAATGCGGCACCTGCGGCAATCGGGTCCTGCTGCACCGGGTGTGCCCAAAGTGCGGGCACTATCGCGGAAAGCCGGTGCTGGAAACGGCGGAAATCGCCTGACCCCAACCCTTCCCTGGAGGCGATGCGAACATGGATGCTGAACTCTTCGACAAGATGAAGAAGCTGATCGCGGACCGGCTGGAGATCGAGGAGGACAAGATCACCCTCGAGTCCTCGTTCCGGCAGGACCTCGGTGCCGACAGTCTGGACACGTACGAACTCGTCTACGCGATAGAGGAAGAGCTCGGCATCACCATCCCCGACGAGAAGGCGAACGAGTTCGAGACCGTCAAGGACGCGCTGGCCTATATCGAGTCACAGATCAAGTAGCTTCACGCGGCGGGGGAGTGTCCCTCGGTGGATCCGGTGGGGGGCGTTCTCACCGGCATGCCCCTGCTCCAGGTTGATGACAGCCTCGGGTTGATGGGCCGCAAGCTCGTGCCGGCGCTTGGCGGCGGCTTCAAGGCCCTGCGTGGGGAGTGGCGTGCCGCCCGGCCGCGGAGTGCCGGATCGAGCGCCGACCTTCGATCGGTGTCGGCCGCACGGCGGTCCGAGCTGCGTTCCCTGCAGCGCGGCATCGGCGTCCGTTTCCGCGATGAGCGCCTGCTGAACCTGTCGCTCTGCCACCGTTCCTATACCGCCGAAGCGCGCGTGGCCAGCAACGAGCGGCTGGAGTTCCTGGGCGACGCGGTTCTGGGCCTGGTGGTCAGCCAGTGGCTGTACCGCCGGCTGGAGGGAAAACCGGAGGGGGACCTGGCGCGCGTGAAGTCGGTCGTGGTCAGCGAGGAGAGCCTGGCGCAGATCGCCCGGCAGCTCTCCGTGGACCGCTACCTGCTCCTGGGCCGTGGAGAGGAGCGCTCCGGCGGACGGGGCAAGAGGGCCCTGCTGGCCGACGCGCTGGAAGCGCTCATCGGCGCCTGCTACCTCGATTCCGGCCTGCAGGCCGCCGAACGGTTCGTCGAGCGGGTATTCGCCGAAGAGCTCGAGAGTGTGATCGCCGGCCGCCACCGCCAGGACTACAAGACGCTGCTGCAGGAGCTCTCCCAGAAGCGCTTTCGCGCCTTTCCCAGGTACCGGGTCACCGAACGGCGTGGGCCCGACCACGACCAGGTGTTCGCGATGAACGTGGTGGTCGCAGGGCGGCCGTACGGTCCGGCGGAGGGCAAAAGCAAGAAGCAGGCCGAACAGCGAGTCGCACGTATAGCCTACTCGCAGCTCGTCGAGGCGGAGGCTTCGGTGGACGAGTCAGGCCCCGCGGGATCTGCCCCTTCCTCCTGAAGCGTCCGCGCGGCATCCAGCAGCCCGGCGCGGTGGTTGGAGGCCGGGTCTGCAAGGACCTCGCGCAGCAGCGCGTGCAGCAGCCGTCCGATCTTCGGACCGGGGCGCAGGCCGAGCTCGCGCTGCAGCACGGCGCCGTCGACGGCCAGCTCGCCGATGGTCAGCGCCTGCGTCGAGGCCGCCTGGCGGTGTATGCGCCGGGCCAGCGGAGCGTCGATCTTCGCGATCGCCCGGCGTACGGCTATCGCGTCGGCCGCAGCGCCGCGGCCGACGGCGGCCAACAGGCGGCGGATGTCGGCATCGGAGCTGCCTGCGGTGATCGGGATCGCCAGGCTGCCGATCGCGGTGACCCCCCGCCGGGTCACCGCGTGGGGAAAGCGCAGGCGGGTAAGCGCCGCCCGCGCGCGCTCGCACGCGGCCGGTACATCCGCGGCTCGCTCGGGCGCCAGCAGCATCGCCAGCCGCAGCGGCGCGTCGCTCGGCGCCGAATCGATGCGGGCGTACCGGGGCCCCCGGTCGGTGCCGGAACC
>JAPOQV010000418.1 GCA_026710565.1 Spirochaetaceae bacterium
CTCCGGGGAAGAGTGGCGGGAGATCGTCCGCCGCGACCGCAACCACCCGAGCATCATCGCCTGGACCCCCTTCAACGAGACCCGTGACGTGCGCGAGCCGCGCGCCCACCAGCGGATCCACGAGGACGCCTACGCGGTCTGCAAGAGCCTCGACCCGACCCGCCCGGTCAACGACGCGTCCGGCTACGTCCACCACGTCACCGACCTGTACACCGTGCACAGCTACGAGCAGGACCCGGCGAAGCTGGGCGTGCAGCTCGCCGACCGGCCCGGCGCAGGACCGTTTCGCAACCATCCGGACCTGGACGCGCCCTACGAGGGACAGCCCTATCTGATCGACGAGTTCGGCGGCATCAAGTGGGATCCGGTCACGCAGGCGGACGCCGCGTCGGGCTCGGGCCAGAACCCCGTGTCATGGGGCTACGGGCAGGCACCGGCATCCGTGGAGGAGTTCTACCGGCGGCTGGAGGGCCTGGTGCGGGCCGTGACGGCTCACGGGCACATCTGCGGCTGGTGCTACACGCAGCTCACCGACGTCGAGCAGGAACGGAACGGGATCTACTGCTACGACCGCTCGGCCAAGTTCGACATGGAGCGGATCAGGCGGATCTTCTCGATCGAGCCGTAGCCGGTCAGTCGGACGAGCGGCGCTCCTTCCACGTCTCGTACTCGGCCTGGGCGTCGCCGGTGAGCGGGTAGTAGCGGCGCAGGTCGCCGCCCGCGCCCAGGCGCTCGCGGCTGAAGTCCTCCCACTCGGCGTGCTCGTTGGCGCGCTCGGCGAGCTCCTCGGCCATCTGAATCGGCACCACCACCGCGCCGTCGTCGTCGGCGACGATCAGGTCGCCCGGCATCACCAGGGTGTCGCCGCAGGCGATCGGCACGTTCACCGCGTACGGGACGATATTGGTCTGCGTGTGGAAGTTCGGCGTGGTGCAGCGCAGCCACAGGCCGAGGCCGAGCGTGCGCGCCAGCGGGAAGTCCCGGATGCAGCCGTCGATCACGGCGCCGATGCCGCCGCGGCCCTTGAAGAAGGTGAGCATCATCTCGCCGAACACGCCGCTCTGCTCATCGCCGCGGGCGTCCACGACCACCACGTCGCCGGGCTGCGCGTGGTACAGGCAGTGGCGGTGAAGCTGCTGCTCGGGATCGTCGTATGCGCCCTTGGCGTACTGGTCCTCGCGCTTGGGCATGAACTGCAGCGTCAGCGCGGGGCCGACGATCGTGGCGCCGGGCGTGCGCGGCGTCGGGCCGCGCAGGTAGGGGTCGCGGATCCCCAGCTCGTTGAGGTCGCCGGCGGCGGTGGCCGCCGACACGCCGGCGAAGCGCTCGATGAGCGCACGCGGCGGGCGCTCGATGTCCGGCGTGCGGCCGGGGGTGCGTGGGTCGGTGTCCATCGTCAGTCCTCAGTGGTAGCCGCGTTCGAGGGGACGCTCGGTCTCCTCGAACAGGGACGGGAAGTGCCGGTGCGGGTCGGCCGGCTCGCGGAACAGGATCTTCTGTCGCTCGGTGAGCTCTGCGGCCGGCGGCGGCGTCACCCGGTTGGCGGTCCAGGCGACGTGCGACACGCAGTACTTGTACAGCAGCGAGCGGCGCTCGTGGGGGCCGCTCCACGCTGCCGTGCCGTGCGTCAGCGCCTCCGTGAACAGCACGGCGGAGCCGGCCGGCACCTCGGGTACCACCACGAACGGGCAGTCCTCGGGGGAATCGGCGATCCGCTCGGGCAGCCGGAAGTGGCTCTTGTGGCTGCCGGGAATGCAGCAAAATCCCCCGTGGTCCGGCCCGGCGTCGGTGAGATTGAAGGTGACGACCACGAACCCCTCGGCGATCCGGTTCTCCCGGAACGGGTAATAGGTTCCGGGCTCCGCTCCGCCCACGGGAGCGCTGGCGCCGTAGTCGGAGTGCAGCACGCCGCGTGACATCCCGGGCCGCATGCAGATGCCGTAGATGCGGTCCAGGCGGAAGCAGTCGCCGAGCCGGAAGCGCAGGACCGGCATGATGCGCGGGTGGGTGAGGAGCGCGCAGAAGGGGTCGCCCCACTCCAGGAACCCGGACCCCGACGGCGCGGCGCCGAACCGGACCATGTGGTCGCCGAGCTCCTCGCCCTCGGCCTCCAGCCGCCGGTCGACCGACCGCTTGAGCGCCGCTACCTCGTCCGGAGCGAGTACGTCCTCGACCACGAGATAGCCGTTGAGGTCGAACAGGTACTCCTGGAGCTGCAGCTCCTTTATTACCCTGGCTTCACGGGGGTTCGGGGGTTCCATCTCAGTGCCGAGAACCGATCACTTCGTACAGCCGCCCGGGCTCGACGCCAGCAGCCAGTATCTCCTCGACCGCCGGCACGGCGACCGTGGTGTCTGCCAGACGATTGCTCGTCGCCGACAATACGATCACGGAGAGATCATACCTCGGCAGGTGCTGCTGATGCCTCAGACTCCGGTCCATCGTAATTAGCACGTCGAAGACGCGCTGCGCTGTGTCCAGCAGTTCGCCGTTGCGCATGCCTGACCACCCCATAGCGTGGACGGACCGTATTTCGTATGCGTTGCTGAACGAGCGTTCCAACCGCCAATCGAGTTGCTCGTCAAGCAAGATCCGAATCAGGGCGAGCGCTCTGTCGGTGCGGTATCAATCGCCTGCGCAAGGGCCTGTTCCAGAAACCCTTCGGCTTGCGCGCGACTCACGCTCGGGAATCCGTCGAGGAACTGCTCCAGCGAGTCGCCGGCTTTCAGGTGCGCGACGAGGCTGTCGACCGGGACGCGGGTACCCGTGAACACAAGCGCACCGCCCACGATAGCTGGATCTGAGTGGTAGATCTGACTCTTGTCCATATCGGCACCCGCTTCAGACCGCCGGTTGATGGTCCGTGCTCAGTATCGTATGGCTTCGCGCGATAGGCGTGTCAACGGCTCATCGCGGCAACTCGACCCAGCGCCGCAGTGCTGAGCCGGTTCGGTTGATCAGGTGCCGGGGACCGGAATGGTGCTCATCATGCCGCCGTCGACGTCGAGCGCGGATCCGGTGATGAACGCTGCTTCGTCGCTGAGGAAGAAGAGGATCGCCTGCACGATGTCCTGCTCGGTGGCGTTGCGACCGAGCGGGATGCCGGCGGCGGTGGCCTCTCTGATCTCCTCCGCAGCCGAGCCGGTGGCCTCCATCTTCCAGCGCAGCACCTGCTGCCCCATGGCGGTGGTGGGCACGCCGATCGGACAGACGCAGTTCACGGTGACCTTGCCGGGCGCCAGCTCGCCGGCCAGCGCCCTGGTGAGCCCGAGCACGCCGTGCTTGGCGGCGCAGTAATGGGGGATCATCGGGAAGCCGAGGTGCGAGGCGTCCGAGCCGATGTTGACGATCCGCCCCCGGCCGCTCGTACTCAGGTGCGGCGCCGCCGCCTGCGAGCACAGGAAGGTGCCCTTCAGGTCGACGTCGATGGTCCGGTCCCAGTCCTCCTCGGCGATCTCCGCCAGCGGCGCCAGGTGGATGATTCCGGCGCAGTTCACCAGGCAGTCGAGGCCGCCCTGTGTGGCCAAGTGCGCCTCCACCGCCTCCCGCACCGAGTCCGGCCGCGTTACGTCCAGCTCCACCGCGTGCAGTCCGTCCTCCGGGAGCGCGGCGCGCGCCGCGTCGAGCTGCCGGCGGTCGATGTCGCCGATGGTCACCCGGTCGCCGCGCTGCAGCAGCGCCGCCGCCGTGGCCAAGCCGAAGCCATTGGCGCCGCCGCTGATCAGTGCCCTGCGCGGCGGCCGGCCGTCGGTCACAGGCCGAGTTCCTCCAGCAGCTCGCCGAAGCCGGCCACCAGGGTGTCGACCGCGTCCTCGGTGGGAGGCGCCGGCAGGTCGTAGGTGCGCACCGCCGAGGAGACGGACATGCCGCCCTGGCGCACGGTCTGAGCGGTCGGCACGTAGCCGAGCACGCCGTTGACGTAGCCGGCGAACATCGTGTGCGCCGCCTGCGAGCGCTGCTTGGCGCCCAGGCCGATCTCCACGAACGGCTCGCCCTGCATGCCGAGCAGCACGAAGTCGTCGATGCGGTGGCCGACCAGGTCGTAGTCGACCGAGCACTGCGTGTCGCCCGCGCGGACCCGCTCCAGGACGGTGTGCGCCCAGGAGACCTCGATCTCCTGCGGGGCGGTGAGCACCGTGGAGGCGCCCTCGCCGCGCATCCGGCGCAGCTTCTCCTCCGCGGCGGAGACTTGCTGTTCGGCTTCCGCGAGCGGCGGCAGCGGCTGCAGCGCCACCGTCCCCTTGCGCTCGGCGCTGCGCATGATCCGGTGCGTCGGGCCGTCGGAGAACTCCTTCCTGTACAGCGCGATGGACGACAGCGACGTGCCTTCCTCGCGGACCTCGCGGTGCGGACGGGTCTCGATCCCGTAGTACGCCTGCAGCGCGCCGGCCGCCACCTGGCCGCCGATGCGTTCCTTCTCGCCCCAGTCGCTCTGCAGGAACGACAGGCACGCCTGGTTGCCGGCGGCGCCGGTCAGGTACAGGCAGGTGGCGCCGGTGGCGCCTTCGACGATGCGCCGCACCGCGCCCGGAAAGTCCGGGCTGAGCTCGTAGGTCTGGTAGCCCATTACCACGGGGTGAGCGGCGTAGCCGACGATCGCCGCGATCGGGGCTCCTGCCAGGTCGTCCACGCGCAGCACGTCCACGGCGTGATCGCTGACGCCCTCGGGGTTGCGCCCGACCAGCACCCGGCCGTCGGCGGCAACCTCCTCGCGGTTGACCGCCACCGCGGCGTGGCCGTGGCCTCCTGCCACCCGCGCCGGCCCGCGGGCGGCGTTGGCCATGGCGCTGACGCCCACGAGCTGCTGCACCAGCACCTCGATGTAGTGGTCGAGCGCCTCGACCTCGCCGTCGCGGGGCGCGACGTGGTGCGGGCCGCCTAGGGCGTGGCGCGCCGTGCACGGACCGTTGTGCGTATGCGTGCAGCCCAGCGTGACGCCGGTCGTGGTCGTGCCCACGCGGTCGGCGATCCGGCGGCGGATCGTCTCGGCCAGCGGGAGGTCGAAGCCGATCAGGTCGCAGTCCAGGATGACCACCTTGTGGTCGTCGTCGGCCAGCACCAGGGCGGTGGCGGTCAGAGGCTGCTCGACCCCCACGGCGCCTTCGATGCGGCGCATCGCCCCCTGCATGCGGAAGCCGAGGGGAGGGGTGATGTCGACCCGGGCAGTCCCGGCGGTCAGGGTGTTGTCGGCCACGTTACTGCTCCTGCCGGTGCCGCTCCATGGGTCCGGTTCCGGCCCGGCACCGCGTCGCGGCCATGCTACCATGCGGCCGAGGGGGTGGCGGTCCGGCAATGAGGGTCGTGCTGTGCGGCGTCGGCGGCGTGGGGCGCAACGTGACCCGTCTGCTACGCTCGCGCCCGGCCTGCCGGATCGTGGCGGCCTGTTCGCGGAATCCCGACCTGATCGGCAGTGACCTGGGCGATCTGTCCGGCGGCCCGCCGCTCGGCGTCGCGGTGAGCGGCGACCTCGGCACGGCGCTGCGCGAACCCGCTGACGTGCTGCTGGTGGCCACGACTTCGTTCCTTGCCGAGGTGGCCGCCGACGTGCGCGCCGGCATCGAACGCGGCCTGAACGTCATCACCACCGCGGAGGAGGCGGCCTTCCCTTGGATCATCGACGCCGATCTGGCCGGGGAGCTGGACGAACTGGCGCGGGGTCGCGGCGTGTCCGTGATCGGCGTGGGGCTCAATCCCGGGTTCATCTTCGACGCGCTGCTGCTCACCGCCAGCGGCATCGCCTGGGACGTGCGGGCGATCCGCATCCGCCGCGTGGTCGACGTTTCGCGTTTCAGCGCCACCATCCAGCGGCGGCTGGGGATCGGCTTCACCGCCGAGCGTTTCGCGGACGGCGTCTCCGCCGGATCGATCACCGGGCACATCGGCTTCCCGCAGTCATTCCACCTGGCGGCGCGCTGCCTGGGCGTCCGCATCGACCGCATCGAGAGCGGCTTCGAGCCGCTCGTCGCCGACCGCGCGCATGACGGCGCGAATCTCAGCGTGGAGCCGGGCACCACCGCCGGCTTCGTGCAGCGCTACCGCGCCATCTGTGACGGCCGGCCGTGGATGTCCGCCGAGTTCATCGCCCACGTGGACCCGCCGGCCGCCGGCCACGAGCCGTCCGACTCGATCGAGATCGACGGCTACAACGCGCTCAACCTCGCCATCAATCCCGGCTGCCAGCCGCAACTCGGCACCGCCGCCATGATCGCCAACGTGATGCCGCGCCTGCTGGAGGCGCGGCCGGGCTACCTGACCGTGGCCGACCTGGCACTGCCGCACGCCCGCCCCACGGCCGGCTCCTTCACGTGATCGGCCGTCCCGGCAGTGCTCGCGAGAGGCTCCGTCAGCCGCCGGCGACCTCGAAAGCGGTGACGTTGCGGGTCTTGCGGCTGAACTCGACGCCGATCAGGTGGATCGGCTCGTCCCGGCCCCGGTACTTGTCCGCGTAGCGTTGCTCTCGCAACTGCGTCAATGCCGATCCTGGAGGCGACAGCTCGGTCACCTTGAACTCGAACAGGTAGACGTGGCCGTCGCTGCGCACGGCCATGTCCAGCCGGCCGTGGCTGGTCGAGTCCTCGACCACGATCTCGTAGCCAAGCGCCGCGAAGTAGGAATAGAACACGCTCGCGTAGTAGCCTTCGTACCGCGATGTCGTTGTTGGTGTACCACTCGTAGGGATGCTCGCGAAGAAGGCGTGAAACAGGTCTTTCAGACCTGAGCAGTCGTGGGCGGCGAGCAACCGATGCAGGCGCATGCTGTTCGCCGTCTGGCGCCCCGCGTCCTGTACCAGGTGGCGCAGCAGGTGTTCGTTCAGGCTTTGCCTCACCTCGCGGTTGGGATAGCTCAGGCGATACAGCGCCTTGCCGCCGAGCTCCTCTTCGGCCGCGATCGTGAGATAGCCGGTCTGGAACAGCAGGGCCTCCGTGCCGATGCGCTCCACGTCGAACTCCGACAGCAACGCGCCCGTACTCACGGTGTCGCCCAATGACACCGAGGACACGCGCCGGTTGCACAGCGTCTCAACCAGGAACGCCGGGGTCCCGGTCTCGAACCAGTGGGCGGCGAACGCCGTGTCCAGGTCGCCCTCCGTGTAGCCGCAGATCGACGAATAGACCGGGTCGAGGGTGATGTCGGTGAGGTTGTTCAATTGGGAAAACA
>JAPOQV010000419.1 GCA_026710565.1 Spirochaetaceae bacterium
GCCGGCGGTCGCCGGCGGGCGGCGCGGGCCAGGCCCGCGGGGTGCGCCGTGACCCGCTGCCGGCCGGGCGAGCCGGCCGCCATGCGCTCCTCGGCCTTGCCGCAGCACACCGCGAGCGTCTCCCGCGCTGCCGCCTCGTCGCTGCGGTAGCAGATCGCCACCGAGAAGCCGTCGGCGGCCAGCGCGATCGCCACGCCGCGGCCCAGGCCCCGGCTGCCGCCGGTGACCAGCGCGGTGCGCGCCTGTTCCTGCATGTCGATCACCCGTCCCCAGCGGGCTCGCCGTCCACCTGCAGGGCCGGCCGGTTCAGGCGCGGGTGGTAGGGCGGTTCCATGACCAGGCGCTGCTCGGGGCTCATCATGGCCAGCATCTCCTCGGGCCAGGCGTGCGGGACGTAAGCCATGTTGCCGGGCGAGAACCGGAACAGCGCCGTGCGGCGCGGGTGGTCGGCCGTCCACGGCAGCGTGCCGTGGGTGACCGCCTCGGTGAAGATCACGCAGTCACCGGCCTTGCAGGGGATCTGCTTCACGAACTCGCCATGCGCCTTGCCATGGCGCATCGCCTCCGGACACGGGAAGTTTCCCTTGTGGCTGCCGGGCACCACGCACAGGCCGCCGTCGCCGGGGTTGACGTCGGTGAGCTGGTAGGCGACCACGGTCAGGCCGTTGTGCATCCTGCCTTCGCGCACGATGTAGTACTGATGGCGGTCGAAGCCGGGGCCGGAGGAGCCGTGCAACACGTGGCCCTCGGCGCCCTTGCGCATGGTGAGGATGCCGAGGTTGTGGTCGAGCCTGAAGCCCGTGCCCAGCAACTCATCCAGGTAGGGCACGACCGTGCGGTTCACCAGCATGTCCCGGAACGGGCGGCCGTAGGGCTCCTCCCACGTCAGCGCGCCGTCCAGATCGCCGCGGCCGGTGCTGCCCCGCAGCGCCTCCGAGCCGCCGGCGAGCGAGAGCTCGCCGAGCCGCTCGCGGATCTCGCCGGTATGCCGGTCGATGGCGGCGTTGGCCAGCGCGATGTCGTCGGCCGACAGCGCGCCGGGAACCACGACGTAGCCGTTGATGTCGAACAGGTATTTCTCGTCCTCGGTCATCGGCGCCCTCCGGCCAAGCCTGCCTCAGGGGTCGCCGCGCCCGCAACTGCCGGCGCCGGCGTTGCGAAGCTCCGCCGATCCTGGTCAGAGTGGCGGCGTGGCACCTACGTATCGTCGCGTCGCATCGCTGAAGACCGCGGAGCAATTCGCCGAGCACCTGGACCAGCTCGGCATCGCCGGGCAGCTCCCCTTCGCCGAGGACGATCACGCCCGCCCGCTGTCCCAGGCCCTGGCCCTTCCGGACGGCCGCACCGTGGGCAACCGCTTCTGCGTCCAGCCCATGGAGGGGTGGGACGGCACCGCCGACGGGCGCCCCACGGAACTGGTCGAGCGGCGCTGGCGCGCCTTCGGGCGCAGCGGCGCCAAGCTGGTCTGGGGATGCGAGGCGGTGGCCGTCGAGCACGCCGGCCGCGCCAACCCCAACCAGCTCCGCATCGGCGAGGACACGATCGACGACCTTGCCGGCCTGCGCCGCACGCTGGTCGACGAGCACCGGCA
The DNA here is from genome assembly GCA_026710565.1 of Spirochaetaceae bacterium. The sequence continues at coordinate 1,592 of JAPOQV010000419.1, forward strand.
GCGCTACGGCACCTGCGACGACCTGCTGATCGGCCTGCAGCTCACCCACTCCGGCCGCTTCTGCCGGCCCAACGACAAGGCGCGCACCGAGCCGTGGATCCCGGCGCGCCATCCTGTCCTCGACCAGCGCTTCGGCATCGCCGGCGATCATCCCCTGGCCACCGACGAGGAGATCGAGACACTGGTCGAGCGCTTCGTCGCCTCGGGCGTGCTGGCGCAGCAGGCCGGCTTCGAGTTCGTGGACGTCAAGCACTGCCACGGCTACTTCGGCCACGAGCTGCTGGGATGCCGCGACCGCACCGGGCAGTTCGGCGGCGACTTCGAGAACCGCACCCGGTTCCTGTGCGAGGTGGTCGCCGGCCTGCGCCGCCGCGCTCCGGGGCTCCTGATCGGCGTGCGGCTCAGCGCCTTCGACACCGTGCCCTTCCAGCCGTCGGGCGAGGACGGCACCGGCGAGCCGACGCCGGTCGCGCTGCCGTACCGCTCGGGATTCGGCGTTCGCCAGGACGAGCCGGCCGCACTCGACCTCACCGAGACCTTCGCCTTCCTCGAGCTGCTGCAACAGCTCGACATCCCGCTGGTCAACATCACCGCCGGCAGCCCCTACTACACGCCCCACCTGCAGCGCCCGGCCCTGTTCCCGCCGTCCGACGGCTACCTGCCGCCCGAGGACCCGCTGGTCGGCGTGGCGCGCCAGATCGACATCGTGCGCGAGCTGAAGCGCCGCTTCCCGGCGCTGATCTTCGTCGGTTCCGCGTACAGCTACCTGCAGGAGTGGCTGCCCGCGGTCGCCGCCGAGGTGGTGAGTCGCGGGCATGTCGACTCGGTCGGACTCGGCCGCATGATGCTCTCCTATCCGGACCTGCCGCACGACGTGCTGGCCGGGTTGCCGCTCGCCCGCAAGCGTATCTGCCGCACCTTCAGCGACTGCACCACGGCCCCGCGCAAGGGGCTGATCTCCGGCTGCTTTCCGCTGGACCCCTTCTACCGCGACCACCCCGAGGCCCAGCGCCTCCAGGAGCTCAAGGCCGCCGCAGCTCCGTAACGCACTCGTGGAGTGCCCGGTGGCGTTCGAGAGAGCCTCCGCCACACGCGGGCTCTTTCGCGAAGTGCCGTGGCCGTTTCCTTGCGGACCAAGTGACCCAAAGGCTATACATACGTATACGGCAGGCGGTCGCATCGGACGAGCGACGACGGAGGAGCATTGACGTGGCGAACACGCTGGCGACGAGCGTTGGGTGGCCGGGGGCCTGCAACGCCGGCGCGCGGCAGACGGCGGCCACGCGCTCCGACACCGCATGATCGACGCCCTGCTGCACGCCGGCAACATCGCCTTCTCGGTCGCGATCGCCGTGATGCTGCTGGTCGCGGCGGTGGAAGGAGTGGGGGCGGTGATCGGCGCGAGCGTCTCCGAACATCTCCAGTCCCTGCTGCCGGACACGGATGTAAACGCAGACGCCGGGATCGACGTTGCGGAGACCGCCCTGGGACCGTTCACCAAGGCGTTGGGGTGGCTGCGGATCGGCAAGATTCCCGTGCTGATGCTGCTGGTCGCGTTCCTGACGATCTTCGGCCTGGGCGGCATCGTGTTGCAGAGTCTCGTCAAGGGCGCATTCGGCTCCTACCTGCCCTCGTGGATCGCCGTGCCCGTCGTCGGTGCAGGCTCGCTGTTGCTCCTGCGAGCGGCCGGCGGCGTCCTCTCACGCGTGGTCCCGATGGAAGAGACCGACGCCGTGACGGAGGACTCGTTCGTCGGCCTGGTCGCCACCATCACCCTGGGCACGGCGCGGCAGGGTGAGCCCGCGCAGGCGAAGCTGCGCGACGCGCACGGCCACACCCACTACGTCATGGTGGAACCGGACGACCCTCAGGCCGCATTCCCCGCGTCCGAGGAGGTGCTGATCATCCGCCGCATGAACGATCGCTTCGCAGTCGTCGGCTATGAGCACGAAGTACTCAAGGGTGCCACCTGAAGGACCCTGAAGGAGAGAATCCGTGACCGATATCCTGATACTCGTCGGCATCGTCGCCGTGGCCATCCTGACCCTCGGCCTGATCCTTGCGCGCCTGTACCGGCGCGCCTCGAAGGAGCTGTCCTTCGTGCGCACCGGCATGGGCGGCCAGAAGGTGATCATCAACGGGGGTGCCCTGGTGCTGCCGATCCTGCACGAGGTCATCCCCGTAAACATGAACACGTTGCGGCTGGAGGTGCGACGCGCCAACGAGCAGGCGCTGATCACCCACGACCGCATGCGCGTGGACGTCACCGCGGAGTTCTACGTGCGCGCCAAGCCCACCGCCGACTCGATCGCCAACGCCGCGCAGACCCTCGGCCTGAAGACCACCAGGCCCGATGAGCTCAAGGTGCTCGTGGAAGGCAAGTTCGTCGATGCGCTGCGCGCCGTCGCCGCCGAGATGGCGATGGAGGAACTCCACGAAAAACGCGTCGACTTCGTGCAGAAGGTGCAGCAGGTGGTGTCCGAGGACCTGCTCAAGAACGGCCTGGAGCTGGAGTCGGTATCGCTGACCGGCCTCGATCAGACCAGCGTCCAGCACTTCAACCCCCGCAACGCCTTCGACGCGGAAGGCCTCACGCGCTTGACGCAGGCCATCGAATCCCGCCGAAAGACGCGCAACGACATCGAGCAGGACACGGAGGTCGAGGTGCGCACGAAGAACCTCGGCGCCGAACGCCTGAAGCTCGACATCGCGCGCGACCAGGAGTACGCGCAGCTCTCCCAGTCACGCGAGATAGCGATCCGCAAGGCCGACCAGACCGCGGAGATCGCCATCGAGGAGGCGTCCAAGAACCGCGACGCCCAGGAAGCCGAGATCCAGGCGAAGCGGCAGGTGGAGATCGCCAACATCGACGCGGAGCGCACCGTGGAAGAGCAGCGCATCGCCATGCAGCAGGCGGTCAACAACCGCGAGATCGAGCGCGACCGGCTGGTGGAAACCGCGAGGATCGAACAGAAGAAGACCATCGAGCTGGCAGACCAGGACCGCACCATCGCCGTCGCCGAACGGTCCAAGGCGCAGTCCGAGGCCGAGCGCGCCGCGAACCAGGCACGCTCCGCGGCCGTCCGCGAGGAAGAGCGTGTGGCCACCGCCCGCGACGTGGAGGTCGCCGATCGCACCAAGCAGGTGGAGCTCGTCGACGCCCGCAAGGCCGCCGAGCGGGACGCCATCGCCATCGAGGTGAAGGCGGAAGCGGAAAAGCGCGCCGCCACCGACCAATCGGAAGCAGTGCGCACCATCGCGCAGGCCGAGGCCGACAAGCAGCGGATCGCCGCGCAGGGTCGGGCCGAAGCCGAAGTCCTGCAGGCGAACGCGGCGGAGCGCCGCTACGCGGTCGACGCCGAGGGCAAGCGGCGCGCCCATGAGGCCGACAACCTGCTGTCCGACGAGCAGATCTCCATGAAGGTACGCTTGGCACTGGTGGAGCACATGCCCGACATCATCCGCGAGAGCGTCAAGCCGATGGAACGGATCGACGGCATCAAGATCTTCCAGGTCGACGGCCTGGGCGGCAATGGCGGCGGCAACGGCAACGGCGCTCCGTCAGCGGGCGGCGGGAATCTGGCCGATCAGATCGTCAACAGCGCGCTGCGCTACCGGGCGCAGGCGCCCCTGCTCGACACGCTGCTCGGCGAGCTCGGCCTCGACCCGTCGACCGTCGGCGGCCTGACGCAGTCACTCGCCGCAGCCCCGGACGGTGACGCCAAGGCTGCCTCGGTCGAGGATGGGGCCGACACGGACGAGGAGGACCCGGCGTAGCGCGGCGGACCGGATCAGCCCACCCTGCCGCTGCGCGACGGAACTCGGGCGTTTCCGTTACCGTAGCGGCAGGTTCCGACGTGAGCATCCCGAACACCGGCACCGGGCGAGTCCGCCCCATCACCGACGATCTTCTCGACCGCATGGTCCGCGCGATCGTCGACGAGGTCGACCCCGAGCAGGTGATTCTGTTCGGCTCCCGCGCGCGCGGCGACGCGCGAGACGATTCGGACGTCGACCTGATCGTCGTGGAGGCCGAACCCTTTGGCCCGCAGCGACATCGCCACCGCGAGTTGGTACGGCTCTACCATGCGGTCGCGGGATTCCCGGTAGCCGCCGACCTCCTCGTCTACTCCACCGAGGACGTGGACTACTGGCGCGACTCCCTCAACCACGTCCTGGCACGGGCGCTGCGCGAAGGGACGGTGCTCTATGAGCGACGCTAAGTGTGCGCGTGTGTTGCTCGACGCGGCCGAACGCGATGTCGGAGCGCTCCGAGTGATGCGCCGGTCCCACGAAATCTCCGAGAGATCTTCGGTTTTCACGTGCAGCAGGCAGCCGAGAAGTCGCTCAAGGCTTGGCTCGCCCTGCTGGGCAAGGTCTACCCGCTCACGCACAATCTGGAAGCGCTGCTCGAACTCTTCTCCGAAGCAAACGATGTTTCACGTCGTTTCCGGAAGCTGATCGACTACACCCCATACGCGGTCGAGTTTCGCTACGAGGGAATCGAATCCGGTACGGATCCTATCGATCGGAAGGGTGCTCTGACGCTCGTCGAGGCGTTGCTGGCTCACGTCCGGCGGCAGTTGCCAGAGACGAGAAACCCGTCGTGATGTGGCGGATCGAACGGGTGAGTCGCGGACAGTCGTTCTTCAAGTTGATCGACCGGCTGATCCACGACGCCGGTTCTTCCGCGAGCGGCGAGGCCATTCTCGACCACCTCGACACCGTCCCTTCCCTGTCGGATGAAGAAGCTCAGGCATTCCTTCAGGTAGTGAAGGAGAATCGTTCACAAGAACGCTGGCGCTCGCGTGATCGACGTTGACACGACCTGTCAGGCTCCCTCGCCTTCCTGAAGATGTTCCGTATCAGTCACGTACGGGTGGAGACGGCTCTTCGTTATCCTTGGATCGTAGCACCAGTGGGCGTGGCCGGGGCGCTAGCCGGGCGGTCGAAGCTCGATCTCTCGATAGCGGCCCGTGCCGTTTCAGCACGCCACAACCCGGACGATTCGCAACCCGCACAACAAATCTGCTCCGACCGCGCGGAACCGCCGCGACTTGACCAGTCGATGACAACCTTGGCTGCTCCTCAAGTCACCGAATTGCCATGTCATCCATAGCCGACCCATACCAGCACGTACGTTCCAGACTCAACATCGTCGATGCGCTTGCCAAAGTGCAACCCGATGACTTGCTTCCGGTACGGCCAGAGGACAGCGTTCGCGGCGAGCTCGGCAGACGCTTCTCTGACTACTTGGTAAGGAGCATAGAGAACGGGTCTTATGATCCGACACCTGCCTATTCTGTAACCGTCCCAAAGTCCCGACTCACTACCAGACCAGCGGCGTTACTCCCGTTGAACGACCGCGTCGTCTATGAGGCCATCGTCCGAGCTCTGATGCCACGCGTAGAACGATATCTCCTTGGTGAGGGGATTGTCTTTTGGCCACGAGGAACGGATCGCGACAAGCGATGGAGCGAGTTTGAGCGATCGGTCATCTCGCCAGACTACAACTACGTAGCACGGAGCGACATAGCAGGTTTCTATGAGTCTATAGATCACGGTGAGCTCGGTGATGCCATAGTCCGAGCGACCGGATATCGCGACTTAGCTGACGCGCTCAGTGCCTTTCTCGAGCGAATCATGGGCTCTAGACGCGGGCTCCCTCAAGGACTGTCACCGTCAGATACCCTGGGGACGCTCTATCTGGCAGAGCTCGACTTCGTCATGGTACGCAACGGCTATCGTTACGTTCGCCATGGCGATGACGTAAGAATCGGGGTTGCCAACTACGATCAGGGGTGCCGTGCACTTCGTCTGATGGAGGCGACCTTGCGAAGACTTGGCTTGCTCCTCAATGTTGAGAAAACACGCGTCCTCCGCAGCGGGACGTACGCCAACTCCATGGCGTCGCACGAGACGACGCTCGATCACACCCGCAAGAAGATCGTCAATGCCAAGATCGCGAATCTGCGCGATAATGAGTGCGCACTTGGGACAGCGATCCGCGAAGCTGGGATGGAGCAGTTGGAGTGGGACCTGTTCTATCACGCCACCGTCGATCTGGAGGATGCAATCGAAGAACTCCGCCCGACGCTTCAACCGGATGAGATAGAGATCGCGAAAGAGCTGTTTCTGGACGCCGTCCAGCGACAGCCAGGAACTAAGAACGCGCTATCGAGAGAGGTCTTCCATCAGCAACTGGTATGGTCCCTTATCCGCCTCTCCGCAGGGCGCTCCGACGCCGGCGTGGGGGCGATAGCGGGGCTCTTGAAGTCGTTTCCAGAAGAGACTACGGTGCTCTGTTCGTACCTGAATGCGCTAGCCTCCGAGCCAAGCGCTGCGGGGGCTGTCGCAGGTCAGCTTGAGATCGCCCTATGTGCGCAGAACACTGACTGGGAGACAGCGCGGATGGTCGCTGTCCTAAAGAGAGTTCCGCACATCGCTTCAAGAGCAATCCTGACCAAGCTAAAGACCGCTATAGGAGCGTTTCGTCACCTTCCCATTCCGAGCAAGAGACTGACCTTGGGGGCAGCAATCCGCTTGCGCTCGTCTTGCGACGTGCATCCGTAGAAACAACACATTCCAATTCTTGAAGTCCTCTCCGCCGGTGACGACGCGTCCACGTCAGAATCCCCGGTCCGAGGCGTCCGTCCGCCGTGTCGGAAGCGGGTCGTTAACCAGACTTGAACTTGGCCGCTTCCTCCGAGCCGCCGGTGGCGTCGCCCTCGCTGTAGGAGTGGGCTCCGGTTCCGGCAAGCCCGCCGCCCTGCACGATCAGGTACTCGTCACGGATCGGCGTGCCGTCGAACCAGCACTCCAGGATCTCGCGGACGCCGGCCGCATAGCGGGCCTGGGCCGACAGCGAGGTGCCCGAGGTGTGCGGCGTCAGGGCGTGGTTGGGCATGGCCCGCCACGGGTGGTCGTTGGGCGCCGGCTGCGGGAACCAGACGTCGCCGGCGTACCCGCCGAGCTGGCCGCTCTCCAGGGCGCGCACGATGGCGTCGCGGTCGCAGATCTTGCCGCGGGCGGTGTTCACCAAGTACGACCCGCGCCGCATCTTGGCGATCAGGGCGTCGTCGAACATGTGCTCGGTCTCCGGATGGAGCGGACAGTGGATGCTGACCACGTCGCAGGAGGCGACCAGGGACTCGGCGCTATCGTGGTAGGTCGCGCCAAGCTCCTGCTCGACGCTGTCCGGCAGGCGGTGCCGGTCGGTGTAGTGGAGGTTGACGTCGAACGGCTTCATCCGCCGCAGCACCGCCAGGCCGATGCGGCCGGCCGCCACCACGCCCACATCCATCCCCTCGATATCGTAGGAGCGGGAGATGGCGTCGGCGATGTTCCAGCCGCCCCTGACGACCCATCCGTACTGTGGGATGTAGTCGCGCACCAGCGCCAGCATCTGCATGACCGCGTGCTCGGCGACGCTGATGCTGTTGCACCACGTCACCTCGCAGACGGTGATGTTCCGGTCGATTGCCGACTGCAGGTCGACGTGGTCGGAGCCGATGCCGGCGGTGATGGCCAGCTTGAGGTTGGGCGACTTGGCGATCCGCTCGGCGGTCAGGTAGCCGGGCCAGAAGGGCTGCGAGATGACGACGTCGGCGTCAGTCAACTCCTTCTCGAACACGGAGTCGGGTCCGTCCTTGTCCGAGGTCACCACGAACTGGTGGCCGCGATCGGCCAGGAACGGCCCCAGACCAAGCCCGCCGGATACGGAGCCCAGCAGGTGGCCGGGCGTGAAGTCGATGGGGGCCGGCGTCGGCAGCGTCTGGCCGTCCGGATACTGGGGAAGCGTGGGAATGCTGTTGCGAGCGTAGTCCGGCGGGAATCCCCCGACCGGGTCGTCGTACAGGACGCAGAGCACTTTCTGAGCGGACATGGCGAACCCTCTGGAACGGAAATATAGTCTCCGGGCACCATAGGCCGAATCGCCCTGCCCCGCAACGCGATGCAGCCCGGTGCCGTCACGCCGGGGCTGCGACCCTCCAACCGCCCGCCTCGGCGGCACGGGACATGCCCACCAGCATGACGATGGCCGACGAGTCGAGATAGGTGACGCGGCTAGCGCTCGTCTTCACGGAGCGATGCGAGCCGGGCCGACGGCAACTCGGCGCCGGGTTCGGCCGGGAGGGGTGGCGGAGCATCGTCCATCGAGCCCTGCGCCTCCACCACGTCCCCCGCGGAACGGAGCCGCTCCAGCGGTGACGCGTCGGGAACCCGGCTCAGGAGCGCGACCGGCCGGCCCCGATTGGTCACCTCGAAGGTCTTGCCCGCCTCGACGCGACGGAGGAACTCGCTCGCCCGCTGACGAAGCTCACGGATCCCTATCGATACCACAGTGCGATATGCAGCACATATCACGGCGGTTCGGCAAGATGCGACGGCCCGGGCACGCGGAGATTCGCGTCGCGGTGCATACTCAGGGACCATGACTTCGGCGCTGGATCTGGACGAAGGCGCGCTCGCGCAGCGCCTGACCTCTTTGGGCGAGCCGGCCTACCGCGCCCGGCAGATCCGAACGCACCTGTTGCGCCGCGGGGTGCTGGACTACGGCGAGATGACCGATCTGCCGGCCGCCCTGCGTGACCGGCTGGGCGACGAGCTCCCGGCCACCCCGCTGACCCTGCGGGAACAGCGGCCCACACCCGACGGGCAGACGGCGAAGCTGCTGCTGCGCGCGCTGGACGAAGAGCTGATCGAAGCGGTGTCGATCCGCGACGCCGACCGCCACACGGTCTGCGTCTCCAGCCAGGTGGGGTGCGGGATGGCGTGCGCGTTCTGCGCTTCCGGGCTGGACGGGGTGGCCCGCAACCTCAGCGCGGGGGAGATGGTGGCGCAGGTGCTCTACGCCGCCGCGCACGGGCCGGTGACCAACGTGGTCTTCATGGGAATGGGCGAGCCGCTGGCGAACCTCCCCCGCCTCCTCAAGGCGATCGGCACCCTGACCGATCCCGACGGGATCGCCCTGGGCGCGCGCCGGCTCACCGTCAGCACCGTCGGCCTGGTGCCGCGCATCCGCGACCTGGCGGCCACCGGGTTGCCGGTGGGGCTGGCGATCAGCCTGCACGCGAGCGACGACGCGACGCGCCGGACCCTCGTCCCTGCCGCCGAGCGCTACGGCATCGCGGAGCTGCTGGAGGCCGCCGACCACTACTTCGCCGCCACCGGCCGGCGGGTCACCTACGAGTACACCCTGATCGCCGGCCAGAACGCCGAGCCGCACCATGCCGAGGCGCTCGGGCGGCTGCTGGCCGGCAGCGGGTCGCAGGTCAACCTGATCCCGTACAACCCCGTTCCCGGACTGCCCTTCGCCGAGCCGGAAGGCGGCGCGGTGCGCCGCTTCGCCGCCATCGTCGCCGGCCACGGCGTGACCGTCACCACCCGCAAGGAAATGGGCCGCCGGGTGGACGCCGCCTGCGGCCAGCTCCGCCGCACGGTCCGGGAACCGGCTTCTTGATCGAGGACCGCAGCCCGGACGTCCTGATCGTGGGCGGCGGCGTGGTCGGCATGAGCTGCGCCTGGTACCTGGCTCGGTCCGGCGCCCGCGTGACGGTGGTCGATGCGGCGACGATCGGCGACCGCCTGGCATGCTCCTACGGCAACCAGGGGCTGGTCTGTCCCAGCCACGCCGTGCCGATCGCGGCGCCGGGCGTGGTCGCCCAGGGTCTGCGCTGGCTGTTCGACCCGACCAGCCCGCTGTACATCCGCAGCCCCTGGCGCCCCGAGATGATCCGCTGGCTGTGGCGCTTCGCGCGGGCGTCACGGCCGGCCCGCACCGAGGCGGGAACGGCCGCGATGGCGGAGTTCCTGCAGCACAGCGCCGGGCTGCACGCGGGCATCGCTGCCACCGCGGCGAGCACGACCGCGGACGGCACCAGTCCCTACGGCTACGCTGCCGACGGCGTGCTGTACGCGTTCCTGACCGAGGAGGGCATGCAGCACCATCTCGAAGAGTCCCATCGGGTTGCCCGGCACGGCATCCCGTTCGAGCAACTCACCGGCGAGCAGGTGCACACGATGGAACCCGCGCTCTCTCCCCGGGTGATCGGCGGGGTGCTGTATCCCGGAGACGCCAACGTCGATTCCCGCTCCTTCGTGCGCTGGCTGTACGCGCAGGCGCGAAAGGCCGGCGCCCAGGTCGTGGAGCAGACCGACGTGCTCGGCGTGCGGGCCGGCGGACGCGGCAGCCGCGCGTCGGTGCTCACCTCGCGCGGCGAGATCGGCGCCGGCCAGGTCGTGATCGCCGCCGGCTCCTGGAGCCCGCGGGTGGCCGCCGGCCTCGGACTGCGCCTGCCGGTGCAGGCCGCCAAGGGGTACTCCGTCACGTTCTCCAACCCGCCGTGGCGGCCGAGCCGGCCGGTCAACCTGGGTGATGCCCGGGCGGTGGCGACGCCCCTGCCGCACGGGGTCAGGATCGGCGGGACGCTGGAGCTGGCCGGCCTGGACCGCTCGATCAACCTGCGGCGCGTGCAGGCGATCCTGGACGGCGCGGGCCGGGTCGTGCCGGGCGCCCGGTTCGATGCCGCCGACCCCGGAGCGGAGGTCTGGCACGGACTGCGCCCGCTGGCCCCCGACACGCTGCCGATCGTCGGCCGTCCCCGCGGCCATGCGAACGTCGTTCTGGCCACCGCGCACGGCACCCTGGGCCTGTCGCTGGGGCCCGCGACCGGCGAGGCGGTGGCAGCCCTGATCGCGGGCAGCACGCCGGCGATCGATCTGCAACCGTTCAGCCCGGACCGATTCGCGTGAGGTGAACCCCCCTACGCCTTCACTTGGCGGAGGATCCGGTCGAGCGTGGCCAGCTTCTCCGCGTCCGGCGCAAAGACGCGCTGCACGCGTCCGGGCCTGCGGTCATGGAGCGCCTTCACGATCGGCGACTCTTCCGCAATGTCCCGCGGTTCGTTCATGTCCGGGCGCACCTTCACCAGCACCTTGCTGAGCGCCGACGCGTCGTCGTCGAAGTCGTACCACGTGTACGGCGTGATCGTGGCCTGATCGAACAGCAGGTCGCCGAGCCACTCGACGCGGCGCTCCTCCAGCTCTCGCCGAAACCGCAGGTACAGGTTGCCCTGCGGCTCGTCCCAGGAGCCGATCTCCAGGCACTTGTAGAGACGGCGGTCGCGCAGCCGGCCCGCGAGCTCGGCGACCCGCGGATTGCCGCACTCGGCGTACTCGGCCAGCGCTGCCCAGATCGCCGCGTCGTCCAGGCGCAGGTAGGCATCGAGCGACAGGGCATCCGACGTGAGATGGCGCAGGACCGGATCGCGGCGGGCCAGTTCCGTGTCATGCAGCGACGTCGCGGCAGCCTCAAGCAACGCCTCCAGCATCTTCTCGGCCGCTCGGGTCGTCTTGTGCACGTACACCGTCCAGTAGAGGCGGAACCGCGCCTCCAGGTAGTCCTCCGCCACCGCGATCCCCTTGGGACCCAGGTACAGGCACTGCACCGGCAGGTAGTCCCGCTCGCCGATCGTCACCGAGCCCACCTCAAGGCAGTCGATCAGCCAGTCCGAGTCGACGTGGCCGAACTGCACGCCGGTCATCAGCCGGTCGCGCTGGACGTAGTCGAGCCGGTCGGCGTCGAACTGACTGGAGACGACGGCGGCGTAGACGTCCTTGGGCTCCTCCTCCCTGAGCAGCGCTCCCACCCGCTCCGGCAGGCTCTCGTCCACGTCGCGCAGCACGCGGTTGATCTCGGTGTCGCCGCGGACGATCTCGGCGCCCCAGTCCTCGTGCCGCCGCTGCAGCCCGATCGCCTCGGAGGCGCTCTCGAAGGCATGGCTGAACGGGCCGTGGCCGATGTCGTGCAGCAACGCGGCCAGCAGCGCAACCCGCGCCCGGTCGCGGTCATGCTTCGCGCCCTGCTCGCGCGCGATCACGTCCAGCAGCCGGCGCGCCATGTGGTAGACGCCGATGCTGTGCGCGAAGCGGCTGTGGGTCGCCCCCGGATAGACGGTGTCCGAGAAGCCGAGCTGGCGGATGCGGCGCAGGCGCTGGAACTCCTTCGTGTTGAGCAGGCGCCACGCGATCCGGTCCGTCTCGTTCCCGCGCGGGTCGCGGCCTCCGAACATGATGAGACCGTGCACGGGGTCGCGGACCCGCTGCTTCCAGCCGTCGCCCATCGTCGTCGAGCCAGATCATACGCGACCGCGGGCACGCCTGCGCGGGGCACTCCCGACCTGTCGTACACTGGCACCCCCAGGCAGGAGGTACCCATGGCGCAGACGCTGCGCATCGGACAGATCGGAATCGCCCACACGCACGCCACCAAGGCCGTGCAGCCCGAGTCGCAGCCGGTGCTGCGCCGGCTGAACGCCGAGGTGGTCGGCGTGCACGAGCCGGACCCGGAGATGCTGGCCGCGCGCGGCGGCCGCGAGGTCTGGCGCGGGGTGCGCTTCATCGACGATCCCGAGGAGATCCTGGCCGACGACACGGTTCAGCTCGTCTTCATAGAGACCTGGCCCTGGGAGTGCATCCCGTGGGCGCGGCGCGCCATCGAGGCGGGCAAGCACATCCACCTGGACAAGCCGCCGGGCACCTCCGTGGAGGAGCTGCGCGAACTGTACGAGCTGGCCGGCAGATCCGGGCTGTGCATCCAGATGGGCTACCAGTGGCGCTACAACCCGGGCCTGGAGATGATCCAGGGCTGGGTGCGCGACGGCCTGCTAGGCCGCGTCAACTTCGCCCGCTTCCGGGCCGGCAGCGAGCCGGAGTACTACCACCGCAACCAGCTCCACCGATACGAAGGCGGGATCATGATCGAGGAGAACTGCCACCTCTTCGACCAGGTCGCCTGGATGTTCGGCAAGGCGGACGCCATCCACCCGGTCCTGCGCTCGTCGGCACGCGGATTCGAGGCGATGCCGGACGGCACCGACCTGGGCGTGATCGTCTTCGACTACGCCCGGCAGGGGGCGCTGGCGGTGATCGAGGGCACCTCGCTGGAGACGCAGTCCGGACCGCACCGCCGCGTGGAGGTGCACGGGCTCGGCGGCAGCGCCATCCTGGAGCCGATCGAGCCGCCGCACATCCAGCTCTGCCTGCGCGAGCCCAAGCCTCCGTTCCAGGAGGGCTGGCAGCACATCGAGGTGGAGCACCGCCCGCGCTACCTCGGCGACTTGGAGGAACTGATCCAAGTCGCACGCGGCGAGCGCGAGCCGCGCTTCTCGCCCGAGCACGACCTGATCGTGCAGGAGATGCTGATCGACGCCTGTGGAGGCATGCGATGAACACCGACGCGACCAATGCCGACGCGACCAATGCCGACGCGACTGTGGACCTGCGCAGCGACACCCTCACTCACCCCACCGAGCGGATGCGGCAGGCCATGCACGCCGCCGAGGTGGGCGACGACACCTTCGGCGACGATCCGACCGTCAAGCGGCTGGAGGCGATGGCCGCCGAACGGCTCGGCAAGGAAGCGGCCGTGTACGTGCCGAGCGGCAGCATGGGCAACAGCACCGCCCTGATCACCTACCTGGAGATCGGCAGCCGCTCCGGCGCCGGCCGGCCGGCGCTGGCCGTGCACGAGACGCACGCGCACATGTTCTCCAGCGACCGCGACCGCTTCGCGCGGGCGTTGTTCCCGGTGGAGTCGGCCGCGGTGGACACCGAGTGGGGCGTGCTCGGCCCCGAGCACCTGCAGCAGGCGGTCGCCGCCCACCCTGAGGCCGAGCCGCTGCTGCTCTGCATCGAGAACACCCACAACTACACCGGCGGCGGCGCGGTGACGCCCGCGCAGGTGAATGCGGTGGCCGGCGCCGCCCACGCGGCCGGCATGCGCGTGCACTGCGACGGCGCGCGGCTGTTCAACGCCGCGGTCGCGCAGAGGCTGCCCGCCGCCGAGCTGGTGGAGCAGGTCGATTCGGTGATGTTCTGCGTTTCCAAGGGGCTGTCCGCTCCGGTCGGCTCGATCCTGTGCGGAGAGGCAGCCTTCATCGACGCCGCCCGCGACACCCGCAAGATCCACGGAGGCTCGATGCGCCAGGCCGGCGTGATCGCCGCCGCCGGCATCGTCTCCCTGGAGGCGATGGTCGACCGGCTTGCCGAGGACCACGTCAACGCCGCGCGGCTCCGGGCCGGGCTCCGAACCATCGAAGGCATCGAGGTGGTCGAGCCGCCGATCCCGACCAACTTCGCGGTGGTGGACGTGCGCGGCCTGGGCTGGACCGCCGACGAGATGCTCGACCGCTACCGCGCCGAGGGCGTGCTCGGCGGATCGCGTCCGCCGACCCGCATCCGCCTGGTGGTCAACCGGCACATCGGCCCCCCACAGGTCGATCGCGTGATCGAGGCCACCCGCCACATCGTGGCCAGCGGCTCGGAAGCCGGCGCCGCGACGGTAGCAGGCACGGCGCGTTGAGCGACGCTATCGGGGCGCTGGCGGCGATGCGCTGGCGCTCGATCGGCCCGTACCGCGGCGGCCGCGTGGTTGCCGTCGCCGGCGACCCCGTCGAGCCGCTGGTGTTCTACTTCGGCGCCTGCGCCGGCGGCGTCTGGAAGACCACCGACGCCGGACGGTTCTGGCGCAACGGCTCCGACGGCTACTTCCGCACCGGCTCGGTCGGCGCCATCGCCGTGGCCCCGTCCGCGCACCGCACGGTGTACGCCGGCATGGGCGAGACGCAGATCCGGATCGACGTCACGCACGGCGACGGCGTCTACCGCAGCGGCGACGGCGGCGAGTCGTGGCGCCACCTGGGCCTTGCGGCCACGCGCCACATCAGCCGCATCCGGGTTCACCCTCAGGACCCCGACACCGTGTACGTGGCCGCGCTCGGCCGCGCCTTCGGCCGCAACCCGGAGCGCGGCGTGTTCCGCTCCACCGACGGCGGCGACACCTGGGAGCGGGTGCTCCATCGCGGCGAGTCGGCCGGCGCCGGCGACCTCTCCATGGACCCGACCCGCCCGCACGTGCTGTTCGCGGCGCTCTGGCAGACGATCCGCAAGCCCTGGACCGTCAGGAGCGGCGGGCCGGACTCCGGCATCTTCCGCTCCACCGACGGCGGCACCACCTGGCAGGAGCTGACCGGCCGGCCCGGACTGCCGCGCGGCATCCTGGGCCGCGTCGGCATCGCCGCCTCGCCGGCGCGGGCAGGCCGCGTCTGGGCGCTGATCGAAGCGGCGGAAGGCGGGCTGTACCGCTCCGACGACGACGGCGAGTCGTGGCAGATGGTCACGGACGACACGGAGCTGCGAGAGAAGCCCTTCTACTTCACCCACGTGTACGCCCACCCCACCGACCCCGAGCAGGTCTGGTCGCTCTGCAAGAAGGTGTACCGCTCCACCGACGGCGGCCACACCTTCGAGGTGGTCTCCTCGCCCCATCACGATGACCACGACCTGTGGATCGACCCCGCCAACCCGATGCGGATGATCGAGGGCAACGACGGCGGCGCAACCGTCAGCCTGGACGGCGGCGAGACCTGGAGCAGCATCTACAACCAGCCGACCGCGCAGTACTACCGGATGGAGGTGGACAACCGTTTCCCCTACCGGGTGTACGCAACGCAGCAGGACTCCAGCGCCGTCAGCGTGCCGTCCGACAGCACCTACGGCGCGATCCGCTGGGCGGACTGCTACACCACCGGCAGCGCCGAAAGCGGCCACATCGCCGTCAAGCGCGACGATCCCGACGTCGTCTACGCCGGCGCCACCGGGAGCTCCCCCGGCGGGCCGGGCAGCCTCATGCGCTACGACCACCGCAGCGGCCAGGTGCGGCTGATCTCGCCCGTGCCCGGGATGGACGGGTCGAGCCCGCCGTCCGAGTGGCCGGCCCGCTTCAACTGGACCTTTCCCGTGCTGTCCTCCCGCCACGACCCGCAGGTGCTGCTGACCGCCGGCAACGTGGTGTTCCGCTCGACGGACGAGGGCGGAAGCTGGGAGCCGATCAGCCCCGACCTCACCCGCGACGACCCGGACCGCACCGTCGCCTCCGGCGGTCCGATCACCGGCGAGGGCCCCTCGGATGTCTACTGCACGATCATCGCGCTGGCCGAGTCGCTGGAGCGCCCGCGGGAGATCTGGGCCGGCTCCGACGACGGCCGCGTGCACGGCACCCGCGACGGCGGCGGGAGCTGGCAGGAGGTGACGCCGGCCGACCTGCCCGAGTGGTCTTCCGTCCTCTGCCTGGAGCCCTCACCGCACGACCCCGACCGCTGGTACCTGGCCGCCACGCGCTACCGGCTGGACGACACGCGGCCGATGCTGTACCGCACCGACGACGGCGGTGACTCGTGGCAGTCGATCACCGGCGACCTGCCCGCGGACGACTTCACCCGCGTGATTCGCTGCGACCCGGAGCGCCCGGGCCTGCTGTACTGCGGTACGGAGACCGGCGCGTACGCCTCGCTCGACGACGGCGGCTCGTGGACCCGGATGAACGACGCGACCGAGCGCTGGAGCCGGCTGCCCGCCGTCCCCGTGTACGACCTGCGCGTCCACCAGGGCGATCTGGTGGCGGCCACGCACGGCCGCTCCTTCTGGATCCTCGACGATCTGACCCCCCTGCGGCGCGCAAGCGCCTGGTCCGTGCCGTCACTGGTCCCGCCGCGCCCCACGGTGCGCACGCTGCCGCAGGTCGGCTGGGATCCCTGGGCCGGCCCGCAGAAGACGTACCAGATCGGGTCGCTGGGCGTGGAGGCCACCTTCGTCGAGCACGAGCGCGCCGGCGACGGCCGCCGCGAGTTCCTGGACGCCGGGAGCCCGCGCCCGCGGGGAGCGCTGATCTACTACTGGCTGCCGGAAGGCTGCCGGTCGGCCGCGCTCCGCATCGTCGACCCGAGCGGGCGCATGGTCCGCCGGTTCGCGAGCGACGGTGCGGACCCGACCGCCGGCGACCTCCTCTGCGCCGCCGGCCTCAACCGCCTGATCTGGGACCTCACCTACAGCCCGTACGCGGCCTCGCCACATGCGGAAAACCCGCTCGATACCGGCGTGGCGCCGCTGGCCGCCCCCGGCGAGTACCGCATCGAGCTGGCTGCCGACGAGAGCAGCGACGCCACCAGCGTGCACGTGACGTCCGACCCGCGGGTCGGCGCCGACCCCCGTGACCTCCGGGAACAGACCGAGCTCCTGATCCGGATCCGCGCCGCGATCGCGGACGTGATGGGCGCCCTGGCGACGATCGAACGCCGCCGTGAGCAGGAGCGTCCGCCTACCGAATCTCTCGACGAGATCGAGCGCGTCCTGCACCGGGTGGTGCCGCCCGGCGACCTGGCGCGCAACCACGTGGGCGGCGTGCTCGAAGGCATGGCCAGCCTGGCGCCCGTCGTCGCCAGCGCCGACGCCGCACCGACCCGGCAGGCGATAGAGGCATTCAACCGCTGGCACGCACAAGGAAAAGCAGCCCTTGCAAGCCTCGACAAGGTGTTAACGGACTGATCGAAAAACAGCGTCGCTACCGCTGGCCGCCTGCGACGGGGCCGGTCACTCCACCAGCGAGAGTTGCGGCAGATGGTCGAAGTGTCTGTCGCGGGAATAGAGGTACAGGCCGTGCTCCATCACGAGCGAGGCGATCCAGAGGTCGTTCACGGGGATGGGCGTTCCCTGCTTTCTGAGCTGCGCAAAGAGCTGCGCATACTGCCGGGTGGTGTCGTCGCTCGCATACAGCACGCCCACGCGCGGACGGTTGAGGAATCGCTGGAGAACGCGCTCGTTGTCGCCGGCCTTGCTGCCGCAACGGAACCCGGCGCGTAGCTCCGCCAGCGTCACGAACGGCAAGAAGATCCGCTCGGCCAACTGAACGTGGCCCAACACGACGGGGTCGCCGGCGCAGAAGTCGCGGTAGCGGTTGGTGTCCAGCGCGATCTTCAGCGCCACAGCTCCGGGTCCACCTGGTCCATGGCCTCGATGGCCTGGTCGAATTCCGGATCGTCCACCCACGTGCCGGCAAGGTCGTCGAGATCATGATGGCGGTGCTCTTCTTCCGCCAGTCCCAGTCCGCGCTCCAGGGCGCGCAACGTCATCTCATTCAGGCTCCGCTGCTCTTCGCGCGCCTGCCTGCGCAGTTCCCGGTCCAGCCGCTCCGGCACCCGCCTGATCGTGTATTGGGTTTGCGTCATGGTGCATGCAGAGTAGGCATTCCCTGCATGCACTGCAAGTCCCGAACAGGCCGCAACGAGCTACCTCTGCGCACGCCGTCGGGACGTTGCGCGGAACTCCCGCGTCTAGCAAGATACGCACCCGCGCCGCGGGTCCGCCGAGCCTCCAGACATGTCCAAAGCCCCCTGCTACGTCACCACACCCATCTACTACGTGAACGACCAGCCGCACGTCGGTCACGCCTACACGACCGTCACCACCGACTTCCTGGCGCGCTGGCACCGCTCGGACGGCCACGAGACCTACTTCCTGACCGGCACCGACGAGCACGGCGAGAAGGTCAACAACGCCGCTGCCGAGGCCGGCCAGGACACGCAGGCGTTCGTCGACCGGGTCAGCGGACGCTTCCGCGACGCGTGGCAGGCCCTCGACATCTCCCACGACGACTACATCCGCACCACCGAGGAGCGCCACAAGCGGGTGGTGCGCGCGATCCTGCAGCGTGTCCACGACGCGGGAGACGTCTACTTCGGCGAGTACGAGGGACTGTACTCGGTCGGTCAGGAGCGCTACGTGGGCGAGGACGAGCTGGTCGACGGCAAGCTGCCGGAGGATCGCGACCCGCCGATCCTGCGCCGCGAGGGCAACTGGTTCTTCCGCATGGAGAAGTACCAGGAGTGGCTGCGCGAGTACCTGGAGGCCAACCCCGGATGGATCCATCCGGCCGGCTACCGCTCGGAGATGCTCGGGCTGCTGCGCGAACCGGTCGGCGACCTGTCGATCTCCCGCCCGCGCGAACGGCTGCCGTGGGGGATCGGCCTGCCCTGGGACGATTCACACGTCGCCTACGTCTGGTTCGATGCGCTGATCAACTATGTCTCCGCGCTCGGCTATCCCGACGATCCCCGCTACCACACCTTCTGGCCGCGCACGTGGCACCTGATCGGCAAGGACATCCTGCGCCAGCACGCCATGTTCTGGCCGACCATGCTCAAGGCGGCCGGCCTCCCGCTGCCGGAGCGCATCCTGGTCGGCGGCTACCTGTCCGGGTCCGACGGCCGCAAGATGAGCAAGTCGCTCGGGAACGTGCTGGACCCGTTCGAGCTGGCCGACCGCTACGGGACCGACGCCGTCCGCTACTACCTGCTGCGCATCCTTCCCTACGGCAACGACGGCAACGCCGGCGAGGACGGGCTGGTGGAGCGCTACAACGCCGACCTGGCCAACGATCTGGGCAACCTGATGTCGCGGACCCTCACCCTGGTCAACCGCCACCTGGGCGGCACCATCGGCGCGCCGCAGCCGGGGCCGGCCGAGCGCGAGGTGCAGGAGCACGCCGACGGGCTGGCCGACGCGGTGCGTGGGCTGATAGCGGGCATACGCCTCAACGGCGCGCTGGAGGAGATCCTGCAGTTCGTGCGCCGGCTCAACCGCTACGTCAACGACCAGCAGCCGTGGGCTCTCGCCAAGGATCCGCAAGCCCGCGAACGCCTGAACACCGTGCTCCACACCGCGGTGGAGGGCCTGCGCATCGCCGCGGTGCTGCTGGAACCGGCCATGCCGGCGAAGTGCGCGACCCTGCTGTCCGCCCTGGGCGTGCAGGCGCGGAGCGTCCGTGACGGAGCGCGCTGGGGGCTTACGCCGCCCGGCACCGTGATCGCCTCCGATCCCCCGATCCTCTTCCCCCGGATCGACACCGGCAAGCAACCGCGGGCCGATAAACAACCGCGGCCAGGCAAACAGCCGAAGACACCGAAACTCGCGGCAGAGCCGCCGAAGACCAGGCACAAGCCCGAGGTGCACAAGGAGCCCGAGGTGAGCGACGACAACCTGATCACGTTCGACGAGTTCGGCCGCGTCGACCTGCGCGTTGCCGAGGTGCTGACCGCCGAGCGCGTCCCGAAGACCGACCGGCTGCTGCAGCTCGGCGTCCGCATCGGCGATGAGGAGCGCACCATCGTCGCCGGCGTCGCCGCCTGGTACGAGCCCGAGCAGATGGTCGGCCGCAAGATCGTCGTGGTCGCCAACCTGAAGCCGGCGAAGCTGCGCGGCATCGAGTCGCAGGGCATGCTGCTGGCGGCCGAGGACGACGCCGGCAACCTGGCCCTGGTGGAGGTTCCAGGCGACACCGCCAGCGGCGCCAGGGTGAAGTGACCATGAGCCGCAAGATCCGCATGGGCATGGTCGGCGGCGGACGCGACGCCTTCATCGGCGCCGTGCACCGCATGGCGGCCGCGCTCGACGGCCACATCGAGCTGGTCTGCGGGGCGTTCTCCAGCGATCCGGACAAGTCGCGCGCATCCGGCGCCGACCTCTACCTGCCGGCCGACCGCGTGTACGGCACCTACCCGGAGATGATGGAGCGGGAGGCCGCGCTGCCGGCCGGCGAGCGCATGGACTTCGTCTCCATCGTCACGCCCAACAACGTCCACTTCCCGGCCGCCAAGGCCGCGCTGGAGGCCGGCTTCCACGTCATGAGCGACAAGCCCATGACCTACGACCTCGACGAGGCGCTGGCGCTGCGCGAGCTGGTCCGGTCCACGGGCCTGCAGTACGGGCTCACCCACAACTACACCGGCTACCCGATGGTCAAGGAGGCGCGGCGCCTGGTCCGCGACGGCTCCATCGGCCGGATCCGCAAGGTCGTGGTCGAGTACCCGCAGGGGTGGCTGGCCAGGCTCGAAGAGGCGACCGGCATGAAACAGGCCGCGTGGCGGACCGATCCCGCGCAGGCCGGCATCAGCTCCTGCATCGGCGACATCGGCACCCACGCCGAGAACCTGATGGAGCACATCACCGGGCTGTCGATCACGGAGCTGTGCGCCGACCTGACCACGTTCGTCCACAGGCGCAAGCTGGAGGACGACGGCAGCGTGCTGGTGCGCCTGCAGCAGGGCGCGAAGGGGGTCCTGTACGCCAGCCAGGTCTCCGCGGGCGAGGAGAACGCGCTGGCCATCCGCATCTACGGCGAGCACGGCGGCCTGGAGTGGCACCAGATGGAGCCCAACACCCTGATCGTGAAGTGGGCGGACCGCCACCGCGAGGTGCGGCGCACCGGCGTGGGCGAGCTGTCCGAGGCGGCCGGCGCCCACACCCGCCTGCCCCCGGGCCACCCGGAGGGCTATATCGAGGCGTTCGCCAACCTGTACCGCAACTACGCCCTGACCCTGCAGGCTCGCCTGGAGGGCACGGAGCCGCCCGACGGTCTCGATTTCCCCACGGTCGACGACGGGGTGCGCGGCATGGCGTTCATCACCGCCTGCGTCGCCAGCTCCGCGAGCGACCAGAAGTGGTATCCGCTGGAGGAGAAGTAGCATGGGACGACCCGTTACGCTGTTCACCGGCCAATGGGCCGACCTGCCGCTGGAGGATCTGGCCGCCAAGGCTGCGGCGTGGGGCTTCGACGGTCTGGAGCTGGCCTGCTGGGGCGACCACTTCGAGGTGGACAAGGCGCTCGCGGACACGGGTTACGTGGCCGCCAGGCGCGAGCTGCTCGACCGGCACGGCCTCAGGTGCTTCGCCATCAGCAACCACCTGGTCGGCCAGTGCGTGTGCGACTTCCCCATCGACGCCCGCCACCAGGCCATGCTGCCGCCCGAGATCTGGGGCGACGGGGATCCCGAGGGGGTCAGGCAGCGCTCCGCGGAACGGATGAAGGAAACCGCCCGCGCCGCCGCCGCGTTCGGGGTGGACACGGTCGCCGGCTTCACGGGCTCCAAGACCTGGTACGCCGTCGCCGGATTTCCGCCGGCGGTCGACGGCATGATCGACGACGGCTACCAGGACTTCGCCGACCGCTGGAATCCGATCCTGGACGTCTACGACGCGGAGGGCGTGCGCTTCGCGCTGGAGGTGCACCCGTCGGAGATCGCCTACGACTACTGGACCACGCAGCGCACCCTGGAGGCGGTCGACCGCCGGCCCGCCTTCGGGATCAACTTCGATCCCAGCCACCTGGTGTGGCAGATGGTCGACCCGGAGCAGTTCGTCCTGGACTTCGCCGACCGCATCTACCACGCCCACGTCAAGGAATCGAAGCTCAACCACAACGGCCGCAACGGTGCCCTCGCGTCGCACCTGCCGTTCGGGAGCCTGCGCCGCGGCTGGGACTTCGTGTCGCCGGGACGCGGCGACGTGCCGTTCGAGCGGGTGTTCCGCGCCCTGAACGCGATCGGCTACCAGGGCCCGCTGTCCATCGAGTGGGAGGACTCCGGCATGGATCGCGAGCAGGGGGCGCAGGAGGCGCTCGCCTTCACGCGCCGCACCGACCTGTCCGCCTCCGCGATCGCCTTCGACGCGGCGTTCAGCCAACAGGACTGAGGCAGGAGCGCCCGACATGAAGCGAACACGCTACGCACAGGTTGGCGTGGGCGGACGCGCCCGCTCCTTCTACGAGTCGATCGCCTCCGACTACACCGACCGCGCGGAGCTGGTCGGGTTCTGCGACCTCAACCAGACCCGCATGAACTACGCCAACCGCGTGCTGACCGGGCAGTTCGGCCACGCGCCGGTGCCCACCTACGGCGCGGACGCGTTCGACCGCATGGTGGCCGAATGCACGCCGGACGTGGTCATCGTCACCTCCATCGACCGCACCCATCACCGCTACATCGTGCGCGCCCTGGAGCTCGGCTGCGACGCCATTACCGAGAAGCCGATGACCGTGGACGCCGGCAAGTGCCAGCAGATCCTGGACACGGTCGAGCGCACCGGCAGGAACCTGCGGGTGACGTTCAACTACCGCTACTCCCCGCACGCCTCGCTGGTGCGCCAACTCCTGATGGACGGCGTCATCGGCACGGTCACCGCCGTGCACTTCGAGTGGCTGCTCGACCTCGTGCACGGCGCCGACTACTTCCGGCGCTGGCACCGCGACAAGCGCAACTCGGGCGGACTGCTCGTGCACAAGGCCACCCACCACTTCGACCTGATCAACTTCTGGCTGGCCAGCGCGCCGGAGCTGGTGATGGCGCTCGGCGACCTGCGCTTCTACGGGCACGAGAACGCCGAGGAGCGCGGCGTCACCAACTTCTACACCCGCGCCCGCGGCTCGGAGGCGGCCAGGGACGACCCGTTCGCGCTGCACCTCGACCAGAGCGAGGCGCTGACCGAGATGTACCTGAAGGCCGAGCACGAGGACGGCTACTTCCGCGACCAGAGCGTGTTCGGCGACGGCATCAGCATCGAGGACACCATGGCGCTGCTGGTCCGCTACGACTCCGGCGCATTCATGAGCTACTCGCTGACCGCCTACTCCCCCTGGGAGGGGCTGCGGATCGCGCTGACCGGCGACCGCGGCCGGCTGGAGCTGACGGTGCGGGAGTCGAGCTACGTGAACGCCCAGGGCGCGAAGTCACAGGAGGGCGCGGCAAAGGAGCGGGATCTGCGCATCTGCCCCCACTTCGCCGAGCCCTACGCGGTGGAGATCCCGGAACCCGAGGGCGGCCACGGCGGCGCCGACCCGCTGCTGGCCGCCGACCTGTTCGGGGAGCCGAAGCCGGATCCCCTGCGGCGCGCCGCGTCGCACGTCGACGGGGCGATGTCCATCCTCACCGGCATCGCCGGCAACATCTCGATGGACACCGGCAACCCCGTGCACCCGCAGAAGCTGGTGCGCTGGCCGCCGGCTACTTGATCCGGGCCGGAATGCCGGCCGTCACTGTCCAGACCGTGTCCGCGGCCGAGGCGATGCGCTGATTGGCGAGCCCGGCCAGCTCCTGGAACAGCCGGCCGTCCGAAGTGGTCGGGAACAGGCCGTGGCCGACCTCGTTGGAGACGACCAGCACCGCGGTGGACCCGCCGGCCGCGGCGCGGACGATCGCCTCCACCTCCACGGCCACCCGCTCCGACGCCGCCGCGCGGTCCACCACGCCGTCGCGAAGCATCAGGTTGGTCACCAGCATCGTCAGGCACTCGACCAGGATCGCCGCCGGCGGCGCCGGCAGCCGGAGGCCGTCGCGGATCGCCGCCGCCACGCGCTGGGGCTCCTCCACGGTCCGCCACTCCCGCGGGCGGCGGCGGCGGTGGGCGGCGATGCGGCGGCGCACGTCGGGGTCACCGTCCAGGGCGGTGGCGATCACCAGGACGCCGCCCTCCCCCTGCTCGGCGGCCGCGCCCGCCCGCCCGCGGGCGAAGTCGCTCTTGCCGCTGAAGGTACCGCCCAGGATCAATTCCACGTTCGACAACTCCCCCCGTCCTTGGTATAGCTTGCGTCGATGATACCCACGATCCGAGTCGTGCAGTTCGGCTGCGGGCCGATCGGCTGCCGCATCGCCCGCCTTGCGGCCGGCCGCGCCCACCTGCGCCTGGTCGCCGGCATCGACATCGATCCGGCCCTGCACGGGCGTGACATCGGCGAGGTCTCGGGCGGCGCGGCGCTCGGCGCTGCGATCGTCGGCTCGTGGGACCGGCTCCCGGACGACGCGGCGCCGGAGCTGGCGATACATACCACGGGCTCCAGCCTGCAGGCGGTGGCGGGGCAGCTTCGCGCGCTGCTGAAAGCCGGCGTCGACGTGGGGTCGACGTGCGAGGAGCTCGCCTTTCCCGACGATGCCAACGCCGCGCTTGCCGCAGAGCTGCACGGGCAGGCGGTCGCGGCCGGCGTGACGCTGCTTGGCACGGGCATCAACCCGGGCTACCTGATGGACGCGTGGCCGCTGTACATGACCGTTCCGTGTCAGGAAGTGCACGCCATCCGCGCGACCAGGGTCCAGGACGCGAGCGACCGCCGCGGGCCGTTCCAGCGCAAGATCGGCGCCGGACTCGACGAGGCGGAGTTTCGCCGGCGCGCCGACGACGGAGAGATCCGCCACGTCGGGCTCACCGAGTCGGCCCGCATGATCGCGGCCGGCATGGGCTGGGCGCTGGACGAGTTCACCGAGACCATCGAGCCGATCCTGGCGTCGCGCGCGATCCGTACCGACCACGTGTCGGTCGCCGCGGGCCAAGTGGCGGGCGTTCGACAGGAAGGCGTCGGCCTGTCCGGGGGGCGGCCGGTGGTCACCCTGGATTTCAACGCCGCGGTGGGGCTGGAGGAATCCTATGACGCGGTGTCGGTCGACGGCGTGCCGCCGGTGAACGCGCGCATCGACGGCGGCGTGCACGGCGACCTGGGGACGGCCGCGGTCGTGGTCAACGCCATCCCTCGCGTGGCGTCGGCACCGCCCGGACTCACTACCATGAAAGACCTGCCGCCGCCGGTCGCGGCGGGCGCATGATGGCGACACTGCTGCCGGGGGGCCGCACTTGATAGGCGGTAACGCGATGGATAAGCTCACGCCTTCCCCCGACATGCCAGCACAAAACGGTCGTTCCATGGACACACTCCGTCTGTTCTCCGGGCGCGCCAACCCGGAGCTGGCGATCGAGATCGCGCAGATTCTGGGGGTCGAGCTCGGCGAGATCAGCATCAAGTCGCTCAGCGACAGCGAGACCCACGTACAGATCGAGGAGAGCGTCCGCGGCGCGGAGATCTACCTGGTGCAGCCGACCTGCCGCCCGGTGAACGAGACGCTCATGGAACTGCTGATCATCGTCGATGCGATGCGCCGTGCGTCGGCCGACCAGATCACCGCGGTCGTCCCCTATTACGGGTACGGCCGCCAGGACCACAAGTCGACCGGCCGGGAGCCGCTCAGCGCCCGCCTGGTCGCCGACCTGCTGGCCAACGCCGGCGCCGACCGCATCGTCTCCGTCGACTTGCACGCCCCGCAGATCCAGGGGTTCTTCAACAAGGTGTCGGACCACCTGACGGCGGTCACCACGCTGGCCAATCACCTGCGGCAGCGCGACCTGTCCAACGCCGTGATCGTCGCCCCGGACGTGGGACGCGCCAAGCTCGCCGAGAAGTATACCGATCTCCTTGGCCTGGGCATGGTACTGATGCACAAGCGCCGGCACGGGGTCGGCGGATCCACGATGGAAGTCGAAGCGGTGGTCGGTGACGTCGAGGGAATGAGGCCGATCATCATCGACGACCTGATCGCGTCCGGGTCGATCCACCAGCAGGCCGACACGCTCATGGAGCACGGCGCGGAGCCGGCGATCATCTCGGTCACCCACCCCGTGCTGATCGGGCAGGCCCCGGAGCTGCTCACCCGCCCGTCCATCGCGGAGGTGCTGGTTACCAATACGATCCCGGTGCCCCAGGACCGGCGTGCCGGCGGCCTGATCAAGGTGATCTCGATCGCGCCGCTGCTTGCCAGCGCCATTCTGCGCATCCACGAACGGCGCTCGGTCAGCGAGGTGTTCACTCAACAGAATCTGCTGTTTCCCGTGTGACGCACGTTTGCGTCATGCGCTTGCCGCGGCGCGGGTCGCCGCGCCATATTGACACGTCGGAGGATATGTTTGTCAGAACACATGCCGAGGTCGGCCGCCGAGCCGATGCAGCGCGAACAGGGAGAGAGCCATGGCGGAGGATTCGGCCCGCGTGAGGGTGGCGGCGAGCGCGGGGGGCCGGGGGGCCCCGGCGGGCGCCGGCGCCCCTACTACCGGCGCAAGGTCGACCGGACCAAGAACCTGGACATCACCTATCGCAAGCCGGAGATCCTGGAGCGATTCATCACGCAGAGCGGCAAGATCCTGCCACGCCGCGTGACGGGGACTTCCGCCAAGAACCAGCGCCGCCTGGCACGCCAGATCAAGCTGGCGCGGGTGCTGGCGTTGCTGCCCTACAAGCGCCACAGCAGGCCCGGAGAGGGCCAGGGCAGGTCCGGAGAAGGCCAGGGCAGGTTCGGGGACGGCCAGGGCAGATCCGGAGAGGGTCAGGGCAGGTTCGGAGACAGCCAGGGCAGGTCCGGAGAGGGTCAGGGCAGGTTCGGAGACAGCCAGGGCAGGTCCGGAGAGGGTCAGGGCAGGTTCGGGGACAGCCAGGGCAGGTCCGGAGAGGGTCAGGGCAGGTTCGGAGAAGGCCAAGACAGGTCCGGAGAGGGAACGTAGCGCCGGCACATCCGGGAGACTCCCTTGGTCCGCGGGCGGCGGCCCCGTAGACTCGCACTTGCCGTGAACCGCTTGAGCGTACCTCGGCGTCGCGCCGTCGGGGCCATTACCCTGCTGATCGGCCTGCTGGCCGGTTGCGCGGACAAGGCCGAGGTCGACGGCCAGCACATCCGTGTCCGGCTGGTCAGCGAGCAGACCACCATCGCACCGGGCCGGCCTTTCTGGGTCGGGCTCCACCAGACCCTGGACGACGGCTGGCACACCTACTGGCGCAACCCGGGCGACTCGGGAGCGGCGGCCCGCATCGAGTGGCCCCTGCCCGCGGGGTGGACGGCATCTTCCATCCACTGGCCGATTCCCGAGCGGATGCCGTACGGCGATCTGATGAACTTCGGCTACTCCGGCGAAGTGCTGCTCCCGGTCATGATCACCCCTCCCGCCGATCTCGAGCGTGGCCGCGTCGAGCTGTCCGCAGACGCGCTCTGGCTGGTGTGCGCCGACGTGTGCATCCCGGAAGAAGGGCGTCTGCGGATGCCCCTGCGTGTCCGTCCACGGGCCGAGCCGGCCGATGCCCGCGAGACGCCGCTGTTCGGCCGATGGCGGACGCGCATCCCCGTGGCGATCGACGGCGCCCGCGCACGGCGACTGGATGAGCGCGTCGCCATCACCGTGCCGCTGCCCGATGCCGAGCACGCCCGGCAGGTCTGGTTCTTTCCGCATGCCGGCGGCGTGGTGGTGCATGCCGGCGATCAGGAGCACCGGGTGAACTCCGCCGGCACCGTCGACCTGCTGGTGGAGCCCGAAGCCCATGCCGCGGACCGCCTCGACGGCGTGGTCGTGGTGAGTACCGCTGCGGGGACCCGCGGATTCGCCATCGACGTGCCGATCGAGGACGGAACCGGTGCCGGCTGGTGACGGTGGATGAAGGTCTGCCCATGCCCACCGATGGCGCGGACGACCTCCGGCACCTGGCCGCGCAGGGGCTGCCGGCCCTGCAGCGTCAGGTCGCCGCGTTGCTCCGGACCGATCGTGCCCGCCTGATCACGGCGCTTTACCGCCTCGATGTCGACGAGGCTCCGGCGCAACGGTGGCTGGCCGCCGCCCGGGACAGCGACGTCACGCCGGCGGCGGCCGGCCTTGCCGAACTGATCTTGAGCCGGCTCGGCGCCAAGGTGCGCACCACCGCGGCCCATCGCGCCCACACCTGTCGAGACGCCGGATGACCGGGTTCTCCGAGCCGCTCGACAAACCGCGTTGCAACTGCGCGGTCGTCGGCATCTACGGCAACCGCAACGCTTCCGTGCTCGCCTATCAGGCGCTCTATGCCATGCAGCATCGCGGTGACGAGAGCACCGGCATCGTCACCAGCGACGGCAAGCAGATATACCGCCACGTCGGCATGGGCGAGGTGCGGTCCGTGTTCGCCGACCAGAGCATCCTGCGCGGCCTGCGCGGCAACCTGGCGCTCGGCCACAACCGTTACTCGACTACCGGCGCCACGCTGCTACACAACGCCCAGCCCTTTCTGGTCGAGTTCAAGGAAGGGCCGACGGCGATCTCGCACAACGGCAACTTCACCAACACCGCGGCCCTCCGCGAGAAGCTGGTCGACGACGGCGCGATCTTCCAGACCAGCACCGACACCGAGGTGGTGCTGCACCTGATGGCGCGGTCGTCCGCGCCCGACCTGATCGGCAAGATCAAGGAAGCCTTCAGCCGTGTGCATGGGGCCTATGCGATCGCGATGATCACGCGCGACCGGGTGATCGGCCTGCGCGATCCACGCGGCTGGCGGCCGCTCTGCCTGGGCCGCAAGGGGAACACCCACTACCTGGTCTCGGAGACCTGCGCGCTGGATCTGGTCGGCGCCCGCTACGTCCGCGAGGTCGAGCGGGGAGAGATCGTCGTCCTGGGTCCCGAGGGCGTGCAAAGCCACCGCCTGCAGGAGCAGGCGCCACAGGCTTCGTGCGTGGTGGAGTACGTCTACTTCGCGCGCCCCGACAGCCGCGTCTTCGACCAGTACGTGGACACCGCGCGCCGCCGGCTGGGCGAGACGCTGGCGGACGAGCACCCCGCCGACGCGGACATCGTCATCGCCGTCCCGGACACCGCCAACACCGCGGCGCTCGGCTACGCCAATCAGTCGGGCATCCCCTACGAGCTGGGGATCATCCGCAACCACTACGTGGGACGGACCTTCATGGCGCCGCGCCAGGATCAGCGCGAGTTCCGCGCCCGGGTCAAGTTCAACACGGTGGACGGCCTGCTGAAGGGCCGACGCGTGGTGGTGGTCGACGATTCCCTGGTCCGAGGCACCACGCTGAAGCAACTCCTGATCGAAATCCGCAAGGCCGGAGCCGCGGAGGTCCACGTGCGCATCTGCTCGCCGCCCATCATCTCGCCCTGCTTTTACGGCATGGACTTCCCCACCCGCGGCGAGTTGATCGCCTCCGGCCTGTCCGTGGAGGAGATCCGCCGGGATCTCAAGGTCGACAGCCTGGGGTTCCTGTCCCTGGACGGCATGCTGTCGGCCTGCTCGGGCACTGCGGCGCGCGGGTTCTGCGACGCGTGCTTCACCGGCCACCATCCGTTGCCGCTGCCTCCCGTGGCGGCAGCCGCCGGGGGGCGGTGATCGACCCCCGCCCGCCGGCGAGGGCTGCCGCAGCCACCGCCGGCGACGAGGGGCTCGACCGCTACCGGGCCAGGCGCGACTTCTCCCGCACGCCCGAGCCTGCCGCGGGCTCCCCGGACGGCGCCGCCGCGCTGCGTTTCGCCGTGCACCGTCACGAAGCCCGGCGCCTGCACTACGACCTGCGGCTAGAGATGGACGGGGTCCTGCTGTGCTTCGCCGTGCCGCGGGGCTTCTCCTACGACCCCGCGGACAAGCGGCTTGCCGTCCACACCGAGGATCACCCGCTCGACTACCTGGCGTTCCGGGGCGTGATCCCGAAGGGACAGTACGGCGGCGGCACCATGGAGATCTGGGACCACGGCACCTACCTGGTGCGGCGCGCGCCGACCACGGCCGCGGCGCTGGCCTCCGGAGAGATCAAGGTCGTGCTGCGCGGCCGGCGGCTGCGCGGCGAATGGCATCTGGTCCGCACGGCCGGCGCCGGCGACGACTGGCTGCTGTTCAAGGCACGGGATCGATACGCGCGCCCGGCCGGCGATCTTCCTGCCGCCGTGGACCTGCGCGACGCCCGCGACGCGCCGCTGCCGGAACGGCCGCGGCCCATGCGACCGGCGGGCGAGCGGGCCGCGTTCTCCGACGCGGCATGGCTGTTCGAGATGGAGTTCGCGGGTTCGCGGGCGATGGCGGTCCTCCGCGACGGACAGGCCGTAGTGCGTGTCGTGGACGGCGGAACCGAGAACCGCTTCGACGCGATACGCGCGGCTCTCGGCGAGCTGCGCGCGGAACACGCGGTGATCGACGGAGTCCTGGTGGCGGTGGACGAGCATGGGCGGCCATCCCGAGCCGAGCTCGACCGCCTGGCAGCGGACGGCGACACCACCGGGGTCGTCTTCTACGCCTTCGATCTCCTCCACTACGAGGAATGGGACGTGCGAGACCTGCCACTGGCCGACCGCAAGGCGCTGCTGAAGTCCGTCCTCCCATCGGGCAGCACGGTGCTGTACGTGGACCACGTCGCCACCGACGGCGAGTCGCTGGCCGCCGCCGCGTCGGCTGCCGGCTTGCAGGCGCTTGTGGCGAAGCGCATCGACTCCGCCTATCGGCCCGGCCGTCAGGACACCTGGACGCGGGTACCGCTTCCCTCGGACCGCGCCGCCGCCGGCCTGCCGATCGACGAAGCGCTGCGGCGCCGGCCTGCGCCGGACACGGATGCCGTACGCGTGCAGCTCGGCAACCTGGACAAGGTCTACTGGCCGGCCAGCGGCCATACCAAGGGCGACCTGATCGACTACTACCTGGCGGTCGCCGAATGGCTGCTCCCGTACCTGCGCTCGCGTCCCATCCACCTGCTGCGCTACCCCGACGGCGTCGACGGAGAGGGGTTCTACCAGAAGCAGGTACCGCACCTGCCCTCGTGGATTCCCACCGTGGATGTATCCTCCGATGGCCAGGAGACGCGATACATCGTGTGCGACGATCGCGACACGCTGCTGTACATGGTCAACCTCGGCAGCATCGACTTCCATCCGTGGCTGTCCAGGATCGACGATCTCGACGCCCCGGACTGGGCGGTGATCGACCTGGACGCGAAGGGATCGTCGTTCGCCAAGGTGGTACGAGTGGCGCGCACGCTCGCCAAGGTCCTGCACGGCATCGAGACCGCCGGCTATCCCAAGACCTCGGGCAAGTCCGGCATGCACGTCTACGTCCCGCTGGCCGGCGGGTACACCTACGACCAGGCACGCATGTTCTGCGAAGGCCTGGCGCGCGTCGTCGTCAGGGAGCACCGCGACATCGCCACCGTCGAGCGGTCGTCCGCCCGGCGCGGAGACCGGGTGTACGTGGACTTCCTGCAGAACCGCAGGGAACAGACGGTGGTGCCCCCCTACGCGGTGCGGCCGGTGGCCGGTGCGACGGTGTCCGCGCCGCTGTCCTGGGACGAACTGGACGCCGGTCTGTCGCCATCGCATTTCACCGTGGACACGGTTCCCGGGCGGCTTGCCCGCACCGGCGACCTCTTCCGCGCCGCGCTCGCGAACGGCCAGGATCTCGCCGGCGCCGCCGGCCGGCTGGAGCACTACCTGAGCCTGTCCTCGCCCCGCCGGCGTTGACCGGGGGGTCGGATGAACGGAGACCGGGGAGGTCAACGGGAACCGGATTTCTACGATCCTGCGTTCCTTGCCGATCCGTATCCGGAGCTGGGGCGGATCCGGGAGGCGACGCCGATCTTTCGCAGCGAGCAGACCGGCCAGTGGATGCTCACGCGGTTCGCCGACGTGAACCGGACGTTGCGCGACCGCCGGCTGGGCCGCGTCTACCACCACCGGTACGCCCATGCCGAGCTGGGACAGCCGGCCCCCGACCCCCGCTGGGCCTCCTTCCACCAGCACGAGCGATGGTCGCTGCTGAGCCTCGAGCCGCCGGACCACACCCGCATCCGGAAGCTGGTCTCCCAGGTGTTCACCTCCCGTTCGGTAGCCCAACTGGGACCCGTGATCGCCGGGCTCTCCCGGGGGCTCGTCGACCGCTGCCGGCAGATGCGGACCTTCGACCTGCTGGCCGACTACGCGCAGCCGTACTCCGTGGCCGTGATCGCCGAGGTGCTGGGCGTGCCGCGCGCCGACACGCAGCGTCTGCTGGACTGGTCGCACGCCATCGTCAAGATGTACGAGCTGTCGGCGTCCGACGAGCTGAAGGCGCGGGCCGAGGCGGCGGCTGGCGAGTTCATCGACTACACGCGGGCGCTGATCGCCGACAAGCGCCGTTCGCCGGACGGCCGCCTGGTCTCGCGGCTCGTACGGACGTCCGACGGCGGTGACCGCCTCAGCGACGACGAGATCGTCTCCACCACCATGGTGCTGCTGGAAGCCGGGCACGAGGCCACGGTCAATGCGCTGGGCAACGGGATGAAGGCACTGCTGACCCACCGTGAACAGTGGCGGCGCCTCGTCGCCGGCGAGGTGGGCGCGGCCACGGCGGTCGAAGAGCTGCTGCGCTGGGACTCCCCCCTGCAGATGTTCGTCCGCTGGGTGCTCGAGCCGGGCGTCGAGATCGCCGGCCGGCCGCTGGCGGTGGGCGATCAGGTGGCCATGCTCTTCGGGTCCGCCCAGCGCGACCCTCGCCGGTTCGACCACCCCGACCGCTTCGACGTGGCGCGCGGCGACCCGGCCCACATCGGCTTCGGCGGCGGCATCCACTTCTGCGTGGGGGCTCCCCTGGCCCGCCACGAGCTGGCCGTCGCCCTGTCCGACCTGGCGGTGAGCCTCCCGGACGTGGAGCTGGACGGCGAGCCGGCCTACCACCCCACGTTCGTGATCCGCGGACTCACCGGACTTGGCCTGACGATCCCCGCCCGCGGATGACGCGCCACGGAGGTTCGCCGCGGCACCGCACCGGGCGATTCGCGGCGCACGTGCCCGGCCGAGCGCACGTGCCCGGCCGACTTGCCGCGGAGCCCGCGGGTCCCACACACTTTCACCAGCCATGGAAGACCAGCGCAGCCTGATCAAGACGGGGTCGAACGGCCTGTTCCTTGCCGGCGCCGGGGCCGTGGTGCTGATCGCGAAGGGCATCCTGTTCGCCGGTCCCATCGAGTACCTGGTGGCAGGCGCGGCTGCCATCTGGGGCGGCTACATCCTGCTCACCGACCGCACGCGGCGTAACGCCGGATGGGCCAGCCTTGCGGGCGCCGGCGTGCTGGTGCTGCTCGGCGGGCTGCTGCAGGCCGGGGCGGCGATTACCGGCATCGGCCTGATCGCTGCCGGAGCGGTGTCCTTCTTCAGCGGCCTGTTCCGCCGGCGCGGCTCCTGACCCGGCCCGGCCGGCGACTCCACTACCGGTACGGCAGCTCCCGACCTCCGGGCACCGCCCTTCCGGTCACCGCCTTGCCAGTCACCGCATGGCCGGTCACTGCCTCTGCAGCCAGAATTCGACGCGGCGGTTCTTCCAGCGGTTGCGCTCGTCCCCGTGCGGCACCAGCGGCTCGGCGCCGCCCAGTCCGGTGGTGGTCATCCGGCTGCCGTCGATGCCGCGCTCGACCAACGCGGCGCGCACGGCCTCCGCGCGGGCCGTGGACAGCGGCAGCAGCACCTCCTCCTGCTCGCGGCGGGCCTTTTCGGCGTCCGCCCAGTGCACGGATACCGCGTGCCCCTCCAGCAGGACGCTGTAGGTGCCGTAGCGTTGCAGGATCTCGGCAAGGCGGTCGAGCGTCCGCAGGTTCCTGCGCGTCTTCTCCGCGTCGCCGAGACGCCGGTAGTCGGCGGTGTTCGGGGCGAAGTTGATGCTGGAAATGCGGATGCGCAGGCGGTCGCCTTCCCGCAACACCAGGATGTCGATCGGTACGACCGCCGATGCCGTCTTCCGGTTGCCGACGTGGTCGAAGACCTCGAGATGCAAGGTGTAGTCGACCGCTGCCTCGACCAGCTCACCGGTCTCCCTGGAGAGGCCGCCCCACTCGAAGGCCGGCGGCGGCGCACTGCCGCTGCCGCTCGAAGAGTCGAAGAGCTGCCCCCGGGGGTCCAGGATCCGCAGCGTCCATGAGGCGATGCCGCCTTCGTCGTAGGCGTCCAGCAGTATCGTCAGCCAGTCGTTCACGCCGTCGTCGTCCGGCGAGAAGGGCAGCGAGGGCGTGTCGAGCTGCGTCTCGATCGTTGCCCGTGGCGACTCCGAGTCCATCAGGAAGGGATCGGTGGCAGCTTCGTTGACGTTCCCCTTCGCGTACTCGATCCCCAGGGAGGCGCGGAAGAACCCGTCCGGCACCCTGTTGCCGCTGTCGCTGCGGCCGTCCCAGACGATCGCCTCCGGGAGCGGCGCGGCGCCCCGGCCTCCGCCGAAGACGCGTACCGGACTGGCGGTGCCGTCGTAGATCGTCAGCGCCCAGCGGTCGATCTGCACGGAAGTGGTGGCGGATATGAAGATGTCGATCGTGTCCCGGTCGCCGTCGCCGTTGGGGGAGAAGGCATCCGCGGCGGCGGAGACCGCGGCGACGGTGGTGACGGTGTCGACCTGGATTCCCTCCAGGACCGCACCGACACTGTTTCCTCCGGCATCGACGCTGGCGATGCGATAGGTGTAGCTGCCGTCCGGCAAGGCGGCGCCCGCATCGGTGCGGCCGTTCCACACCAGGTCCGGCACGGGCCCTTCCTCCTGCCACACCCGTCGCAGGACCACGGCGCCGTCCCGGTCGTCGGTGATGGTCGCTTCCCACCGGTCCCCGGGCGTCGCCTCGTGCGTCAGCGTGATCGTGTCCCGGCGTCCGTCACCGTCGGGAGAGAACAGGAGATACGGCGCTCCGACGCGAACCGCAGGCGGCTGCGTGTCCAGCATCACCGACGCACCGGCAACCTGGCCCACGTCCCCCTTCGCGTACTCGACCGTGAACGTCGCCGCGTACTCTCCGTCGTCCACGCGATCGCCGGAGTCGTCGCTGCCGTCCCACGGCAGACGCATCGGAAAGATCGTCTCCGAGACGCCGCTGTAGGTACGCACCGCATCGCCGCCGGCTGCGGAGATGACAAGCTCCCACGCCTGCAACGGGAGGTCCTCCGTGACCCGCAATTCGAAGAACACCTCGTCGTCCACGCCGTCCCCGTTCGGCGAGAAGCCGGTCGTGGACAGCTCCATCCAGGCTCCGCCCGTACGGGTGTCCACGCGGATCGGCGGCAGCTCCCCGGTGGTGACGTTGCCGGCGGCGTCGGTGCCGCGCACGCGGTAGCGGTACTCGCCGTCCGGCACGAGCGCGCCCCGATCGTCCGTGCCGTCCCAGACCAGATCGCGGAGCGCGGCATCCCGCACCGTGAGCTCACGGACGATCGCTCCGTCCGCGGCCACCAGCTCGGTGTGCCACTCGTGCTCGGCATCCGTGGCGTGGGTGATCTCCAGCACGTCCCGGTTGCCGTCCCCGTCGGGCGAGAACAGCAGGTAGCCGGCCTCGACCTGGAACGTCGGGTACACCGTGTCCAGGATGATCGGCACGTCCAGCCGGTCCTCGACGACGTCGCCCTTGCGGTAGACGACCGTGAACACGGCGACGTACTCGCCGTCCTGCGCCGGGTCGCCGGTCGTGGTGCGGCCCAGCCAGCCAAGCGTCTCCGGCAGCTCCCGTCCGCCGCGGAAGATCCGCACCGGGGCTTCCGACAGGTCGAGCACCGCGAGCGTCCAGGTCTCCACCGGGACGTCCGGCGTCGCCGACAGGGTGAACAGCATCTCGTCCCGTTCGCCGTCAGCATTGGGCGAGAAGGTGGCGGCGCCGCCGGTCCGGTTGGCTTCCGCGACGTCGACGCCGGCCTCGGTCTGACGCGTGTCCAGGCGTATGCCCGGCAGAACCGCGGTAACGCTGTTGCCGGCCGCGTCCGTGGCCGTGACCTCGTACCGGTAGGTCCCGTCCGCCGCGGGCGTCCCCTGATCGCCCATGCCGTTCCAGCGGTAATCGGCCACCCGGCCCTGCCAGCTCGCGGTGGCGACCGCCACACCCGCCTGGTCGATGAAGCGAGCCTCCCATGTCTCCTCGCTGCTCGATGCCTGCTCGATGAGCAACTCGTCCTTGATGCCGTCGCCGTCCGGCGAGAACAGCAGGTCGTCCGTGCTCGCCTCGATCGTCGGAAACGTCGCATCGAGCGTGATCGGTCCGCCGTCGGCGGCCGCGTCGTATCCGCTGGCGTAGTGCACCGCGAGCCGAACCGAGTAGTCGCCGTCCGGAAACGCCGTGCCGTCGCCGGCCAGGCCGGTCCACGCGAAGGGCTCGATCGCTGTCTGACCGAGATCGCGATACCAGACGGTGCCGCCGGCGTCGAGGATCTCGAGCTGTGACGACTCGATGCTGTCGGTGACCGAGAGCTCGGGAACGATCTCCACCGTATCCTGGATCCCGTCTCCGTTCGGGGAAAAGTGCGTCCCGCCGATCCGCAGAGAGGCCGTCGCTTCACGCGTATCGACGTTGAAGGCGAGCGGCCCGGAGGAGAATCCGTTGCCGGCGCCGTCGCGCCCCGTCAGCTCGTAGATGAAGCCGCCGTCGGCAACCCGCCTGCCGAGGCTGTCGCGGCCGTCCCACCGGAACGTGACGCTGGCAATCGACGCGCGCTCCGACCACACCGGCTCACCGCGCTCATCCGTGATCGACACCTGCCAGGACCCGTCTCCGGACGTCTCCTGAGTCACCAGCAGGGCGTCGCGGACGCCGTCGCCGTTGGGTGAGATCGTTTCGTAGTGCATCTGTACGAACGCGTCCGGCGGCGTCACATCCAGCGTGAACGACGGTGACGCGACGACGCGCGTGCTGCCGTTCGCGTACCGGGCCGAGAGCACCAGCGTGTAGTCCCCCTCGGCGATCACCGCTCCCGCATCGTTGCGCCCGTCGAAGCGGAGCGGTTGCGGCACCGGCGCCTGCCCGGACAGGGTGCGCATCACCCGTGCATCCGCATCGCGCACCTCGGCGTTCCAGTCGACCAGGCTGCCGCCCGCGTCGATGGTGACGGGAAAGACCATCTCGTCGAGCACGCCGTCGCCGTTTGGTGAGAACGCCGGCAGCGCCAGGTCGATCTCCAGCCGTCTGGTCTCGGTGTCGATGACGATGCCGTCGACCGTGACGGCGGTGTCGTTGCCGGCCAGGTCGCGTGCGCTCATCCGGTAGCGGTAGGTTCCGTCCGGGAGCAACCGCCCGTCGTTGTCGCGGCCGTCCCAAAGAAAGTCCACCGGTGGCCCGTCGGTCCACCGGAACGTGCGGACCACCGCCCCGACGCTGTCGAAAAACCGCCCGGACCAACGTACCTCGCTCGATCCGGTCTGCAGGATCGGCAGCCTGTCCCTGCTCCCGTCGCCGTCGGGAGAGAAGATCAGGTACTCGGTCTCGACGGCGACCGTCGGCGGGGTGTCATCCACCATGACCTGCCTCGGCTCGGAGCGCCCGGTGTTGCCGTAGTCGTCGGTGACCTCGAGGACGAAGCGGTAGAGGCCTTCCGGAACCCGGGCACCCCGGTCGTCCTGGCCGTCCCAGGTGAAGGCCGCAGGCACCTCGATCGAGGAGCGCTCCTGCAACCCCAGGTCGATCAGCAGGCGCGGCACCACGTCGGGGACGGGCTCCCCGCTGTCGCCATCGATGGTGCGAACCGGCTGGCCGTCCTCGTCGCTGATCACCAGGCGGTACCCGTTGACCACTGCGCCGGCCTGCTGAACATCGATGGCGGTCACCAGCCTGGTCGTGTCGTGTTCCCCCGGCGAGTGAGCCGGTGAGAAGTGCGGGGGATCGGCGCTGACCGCCACCGCCGGAGCAGGCTGTTCGTCACCGCCCAGTGCGGCCAGCCAGCCTGTCGCGCCCACCAGCAGGGCGCCGGCGACCAGGAGCCGGGCACGGCTCACCGGGGAGCGCTCACAGGTCGGCGGCTGACGCACGGTTCCCCCACGGCCCGGCGGCGAGTCAGGCGTGGGTGCCGTGTCCGCAGGCATGCTGCCGGCGCTACCACCGATACCGTTCAGGCAACGCGGTGCTCGGAAAGCAGATCGAAGTCGATCTCGATGCCCAGCCCCGGCGCATCCGGAACCACCACCTGCCCGTCGTCATCGAGGGTGAGCTTCGGATTGAACAACTGCCCGCGCAGCGGATCGATCGTCTCCCGGTAGTACTCCAGGATCAGCCCCCCCTGCACGGCCGCCACCAGGTGGACGTGGATCTCCTGCGCACCGTGCGGGGCGATCGCCAGATCATGGGCGGCCGCCAAAGCGGCGACGTTCATGAACTCCGTGATGCCGCCGACGATCTGGGCGTCGACGTTGAGGATGGCCGCGCCGTCGTGCTCGATCAGGTCGCGGAATCCGTAGCGGGTATACTCATTCTCGCCGGTCGCGACTGGGATGCTGGTGGCCGCGGCCACGCGAGCGTGTCCCCGATAGTCGTCGGGCGCCACCGGCTCCTCGAACCAGAAGACGTCGAACTCCTCGATGCGCCGGGCGAAGTCGATCGCCTGGTAGGCGCTGTAGGCATTGTTGGCATCCACCAGCAGGGAGATGTCCGGGCCGATCGCCTCGCGCACGACGCGCACGCGCTCGACGTCTTCCGGGATCGGCACGGCGCCAACCTTCATCTTCACCGCCCGGGCGCCAAGCTCGAGACTCTCTTCCATCTCCCGGGCCAGCTCGGGCAGCCCCTTGCCTTCCTCGTAGTAGCCGCCGGCGATATAGGCGGGGATGCGATCCGTGTAGCCGCCGAGCAAGTGGTGGACGGACCGGCCGGTTGCCTTGCCGATCAGGTCCCAGATCGCCACGTCGAGCGCGCTGATGACCTGCGTCGACATGCCCCGGCGCCCGACGATCTTGGGCTCCCACATGTCGTCCCAGAGCCGGCGATAGGTGAACGGGTCGCGGCCCACGAGCGCCTGCCTGAAGTGCCCGACCAGCGCCTGGGCGATGGCGCCCGGACGCCCGGCGGCGGTACCGCCGGTCCAGCCGACGCCGGTGATACCCTCGTCGGTGTGGATGAGGACCGGCGTGAAGGTCACGTCGGTGTAGGTGTACTTGCCGTTGCTGATCGGCACGGGGCGCGGCCACGCGTAGCAGCGCACCTCGACATCGGTGATTCTCATACGCTCTCGATCATAGGCGCCCGCCGGTCACGGGCCAAGCTCGCGGGCCAGCGCCGCGGGTCAGGGCGCGTCCGCCCCCCGGTTCTCGTCGACGAAGACTCCACACCTCTATCTTCGGCAGGTCCGGCCATCTTCGGCACATCCGGTGCGAGTCCCGCGAGCGAAATTGACAATCCGACCGGTGGCTCGCTACCGTCCGGCGCTGTGGCGGCGGGCACGGCCGAGGACACGATTCCCAAGCTCTTCGCGCACGTCTGCCACGACCACGGCCTGGTAGCGGCCCAGCTCAGCAAGGACGCGCAGGGCCGGTTCCAGCCCACCTCGTACTCGGAGCTCTATGCCGAGGTCGGCGACTT
The DNA here is from genome assembly GCA_026710565.1 of Spirochaetaceae bacterium. The sequence continues at coordinate 41,137 of JAPOQV010000419.1, forward strand.
CGCCGCCGGCCTGCAGGAATTGGGCGTACGCCGCGGTGACCGGGTCGGCCTGCTGGCCGACAATCGGCGGGAGTGGCTGGTCGCCGATCTGGCGATCCTGGGGCTGGGCGCCGCCGACGTGCCGCGCGGCGCGGACAGCACCGCCGAGGAGTTCCGCTTCATCCTGGCGCAGGTCGACGCACCGTTGTGCCTGGTGGAAGACCGCGCGCAACTCGACAAGGTGCTGTCGATACGGGCCGACCTGCCGGCTCTGCGTACCATCGTCGTCCTGGATCCGGAGATTTCGTCGCGCGAGGAGCGCGATGGAGTGCTGGTGATCCCGTACGCGCAAGTGCTCCGCGCCGGGCGCATCGTCACGGAGCTTGAGCCCGACTTCTACCGGGCGCACCTCCAGCGCGGCACGGCCGATGACGTCGCCACCATCATCTTCACCTCCGGGACCACCGGCGAGCCCAAGGGCGTGGTGCTGTCGCACCGCAACTTCGTGTTCCAGACCGGGTGCATTCCCGAGTTCCTGACCATCGAGCCCGGCCAGATCTGGCTGAGCGTCCTGCCGGTGTGGCACTCCTTCGAGCGGATCTTCGAGTACTGCACGATCGCCAGCGCCACAACCCTGGCCTACTCCAAGCCGGTCGGCAGCGTCCTGATCGCCGACATGGCGGCGGTGCGCCCGCACTGGATGGCGTCGGTGCCGCGCATCTGGGACGCGGTTCGCTCGGCGGTGTACCGCAACGCCGAGCACGAGGGCGGCCTCAAGAAGGCGCTGTTCGGCCTGTTCGTCGCCACCGGCAGCGCCCACACACGCGCACGCTCCCGGGTGCGCGGACTGGTGGCACATCTGGCGCCCCGCTCGCGGGGGGCCGAACAGGCAGGCGGCCTGGTCCCCCTCGTGCTCCTGTCGCCCCTGAAGGCGCTGGGCGCGGCGCTGGTGTTCTCGAAGATCAAGGCGCGGCTCGGCGGCCGGTTCCGCGGCGCCATATCGGGCGGAGGAGCCCTGCCCGACTACGTGGACGAGTTCTTCGCGGCTGCCGGAGTGCTGCTGCTCAACGCCTACGGCCTGACCGAGACGGCGCCCGGCGTTGCGATCCGCCCGGAAGCGGCGCCGGTGTCCGGCACGGTCGGCCGGCTGCTGCCCGGCACCGGGCTGCGCATCGTCGACGACGAAGGACGGCACCTGGGGCCCGGGGAGCTCGGCGTCGTGCACGTGCGCGGGCCACAGGTGATGCAGGGCTACTTCAAGCGCCCCGATCTCACGGAGGCGGTCCTGCACGACGGCTGGCTGGACACCGGCGACCTGGGCATGACGACGGTCGACGGCGACCTGATCATCCGCGGCCGCGCCAAGGACACCATCGTGCTGATGGGCGGCGAGAACGTGGAGCCCGCGCCGATCGAGGAGCGCATGCAGGAGTCCAAGTACGTGGACCGGGCCGTGGTGGTCGGCCAGGACCAGCGCTCCCTCGCGGCGCTGGTCGTGCTGAACGAGGAGGCGGTCACCGAGCACGCTGCCGGCGCCGGGATCAAGGGCGACCTGCAGGCGCTCGCCGAGCATCCGCAGATCCGGAAGCTCATCCAGTCGGAGGTGGGAGCCCGCGTCTCGGCAGCAAACGGATTCAAGCCGTTCGAGCGGGTTTCACGCACCCACCTGCTGCACCGCCCGTTCGAGGTTGGCCGGGAGCTGTCGCACAAGCAGGAAGTCAAACGCGCCGCCGTGGCCGAGTTGTACGCCGAGCAGATCGCCCGGCTGTTCGCCTGACGCCGGTGTCCTCGGTGCGGGTCGCCGCCCGCGACCTTGAGCGGTTCGTCGCCGCGACGTTGCGGGCCGCCGGAGCCACGGAAGGGGACGCCGCGTGCGTGGCGCGGGCACTGGTCGCGGCGGACGTGGCCGGACACGCGTCGCACGGGATCCTCCGCGCGCCGGCATACCTGGAAGGGATCGACCAGGGCTCCATCGACCTGCGCGCGAGGCCGGAGTTGACCGGCGAGGACGGCGCCACCGCCCGCGTCGACGGGCACGACGGCTTCGGGCAGGTCGCCGGGCGGTTCGCGATGGAGATCGCGATCGGCAAGGCGCGCGAGCACGGGGTATCCAGCGTGGCGCTGGTCCGCACCACCCACGTCGGCCGGCTTGGAGATTACGTGGAGTTGGCCGCGGACGCGGGAATGGTCGGCCTGGCCTTCTGCACGGCCACCAGCGCCAACGGGCGGGTCGCCCCATTCGGCAGCGTGCAGCCCGTGTTCGGGACCAATCCGTTCGCCGCGGCCATCCCGTCCGCGGACGGCCGCACCGTCCTCTGCGACTTCGCGACCAGCGCGGTTGCGGAGGGCAAGCTGCAGATCGCGGTCAACAAGGGCGAAACGATCCCGGAGGGATGGCTGCTCTCGCCCGACGGCCGGCCCACCACCGACCCGAGCGACCACTATGCCGGCGGGCCGCTGCTGGCGTTCGGCGGCCACAAGGGCTCGGGCCTTGCCATCGTCACCGACCTGCTCGGCGGTATCGTGGCCGGCAAGGGCACCCCCGCTCTGCCCGGCCTGGTGGCGGGCAACGGCGTCCTGTTCATCGTCATCGACATCCGCCGCCTGAGTCCGCTGGACGAGGTGCTGGCCGGTGTCGCGGCACACAGCGGAATGATCAGGGACGCGGCGCCCGCGCCGGGCGTGGACGCGGTCATGATGCCGGGCGATCCCGAGCGGCGCGCCAAGGCCGAGCACGAGCGGCTCGGCGTCCCGATCGATGAGGCTACCTGGCGATCCCTGACGGATGCCGCGGCTCAGCGCGGGGTCGCGGCCCCGCCGGTCAAACCCGATCCGGACGATCCGTAGCGCCCAGCCCCAGCTCGATCGCGCGGAGCTGCAGCCGGATGGCCACGCGCGGGTCCACCGGCTCGAAACCGAAGCGCGCAAGCTCGTCCGTCACCGGAGCGCCGCGCTGCGCCCGCATCGCAAGCTCGGGAAGCCGTGCCCGAAGCGCCGCATGGCCGCCAGCCCGCCTCGCCACACGGAACAGCGGCACCTCTGTGACCAGGCACAGCGGCGCCTGCGGCCCGGGTGCCGATCGGGCGACCTGCTCCATCGAGCTGTCGTGGAACAGCGCGGCGGTCTCAGGGTCGCCGCCAGCCCGGAAGTGCGCACGCATTGCCGCGCCGGTCGGGGTTGTGGCGAATCCCGGTCCCAGGTAGTGGAGTCCCTTCTCGCCGCGGCGGTCTTCGTCATGCAGCCCAACCCCGCATGCGGCCGCCGCGCGGCTGAACGCGCTCCGCAGCGGGCCGGTCCGCGTGACCCAACCACGCTCGACGAGGAGCGCGGCCCCCGCGGCGAAGGCCATCCCGTGCAGGCTGGCGTGCAGGCGAACGGGCGCGGCACCGGCCAGAAACGCCGTCACCGAGGCGTTCTCCGGCCGCATCGCCGGGAATCCGAACTCCACGTCTCGTCCCGGCGGCTCGCGCACCACGTGACCCAGGAACGCCTCGACCGACGGCCAACGCTCGGTCCACGTGCGATTGGCCCGCTCGCCGTCGGGGTTCACGTGAGGAACCACCCACAGTCGCCACCGCCGCAGCACCGCCTCCAGGGCCGGCTCGGGCTGTGCGGCAGCGGCGACGAGCAGGCGCAGCGTCTCCGGACCCACCGGCTCGTCGGCGTGCGCGCCGCCGACCAGCGTCGCGTGGCGGCTCCCGGTGCCGATCACCGCGCCCAGCATCGGCCGGCCCCCCTCGCTGACGCCGATCGTCCTGACGCCGGCACGCCGGGCGACCTCACGCTGCCACTCCGCGCCCGTAGCGAAGCGACCGCGCCAGCGATCTGCCAGCGTCGTCAGCGACGGAACGCGGCGACCCACCATGGAATGATTGCATGGTACGTTCCACGCATGGCTCATGACGACGGTCGCGACGGCAAGGCGGTCACGCTCGGACTCGATCCCAGCTTCGGATTCGGCGACCGGATCGGCCTGGCGACGCCCGGCCACGTGCAGGCCCTGCGCGCCGCCGGCGTGCCGATCCAGCCGATCTTCCCGCAGCAGTCGATCCGGGAGATGCAGCGTACCGGGCGGACACCCGTGGACGTGATGACCGACGCGCTGAACGGCATGGCGCAGGCCGGCTGGGACGGCCCGACCGGGGCGGACGCCGATCATCTCAAGACCCCGGAGGACGTGGCGGTGACCACCGAGGCGGGATTCCGCTTCTTCACGATCGACCCCTCGGACGCGGTGGACGAGCACGCCGATCGCTACGACGAGCCGACCCTGCGCGAGCGTTACGCGGCCGTGCGCGATTCGGTCGACTGGGTTTCCGACTACCGCGGGCGCACGGTCACGCTGCCCGGAGACCTGACGCTGGAGTTCAGCGAGGAGGCGTGCCTGCGCTGTGCGGTCAAGTACGGGCCGGCACTCAACCACGCGGCGCAGCTCGCCGGGGTGATCCGCTCCCGCAACGCCGGACGCGACTACGAGATCGAGCTCTCGGTCGACGAGACCGAGCAGCCCACGACCCTGGCCGAGCACTACATCATCGCCGACCAGTGCCGGCGGCGCGGCGTTCCGCTAGTCGCGCTGGCACCGCGCTACATCGGCGACTTCGAGAAAGGCGTCGACTACAAGGGCGACGTACAGGCCCTGGAGCGTTCGTTGCGGGAGCACTTCGCCATCGCCCGCCACTTCGGCCCGTACAAGCTGTCGCTGCACTCCGGGTCGGACAAGCTGTCGATGTACCCTGCCCTCTCACGTGCCACTGGGGGATGCTTCCACGTCAAGACCGCCGGCACCTCCTACCTGGAAGCCCTGCGGGTCGTGGCCCGCCACGACGAGGCGCTGTTCCGGCGCATCGCCGCCTTCGCCCGCTCCCGCTACGACACCGACAAGGCCACCTACCACGTGTCCGCGTCGGTGCAGCAGGTGCCGCCCCCGGAGGACCTGCGCGCGCCGGAGCTGGAGACCGTCTACCTTGAACGCTGGCAGGACGTGGCCGCGGGCACGGGATTCAGCGAGCCGGGCCGCCAGATCCTGCACTGCACCTTCGGCTCCACGCTGACCCACCCGGACCTCGGTCCGGCCGTGCGTTCGGTGCTGGAGGCGCACCCTGGCACCTACACCGAGGTCCTCGCCGAGCACTTCGCCCACCACCTGCGCAGCCTGGCCGCAGGGCTTTAACCTCACCCCATCGCCAGCAGCGCGCGCACCGCCAGGTTGCCGGCCGCCAGCACGGCAAGCCCCATGGCGGCGGCGCGAAAGGCACGCTCGGGCAGCCGGCGCACGATCAGCACGCCGAGCGCCGCGCCGGCAAGCACCACCGGTGCCGCCGCCGCGTTCAGCGCCAGCGTGGCTCCGGTCATGGTCCCGATCGCCAGGTGAAACGGTACCTTCAAGACGTTGAGGATGAAGTAGTACCAGGCGCCGGTGCCCATGAACTCGTGCTTGGGCAAGCGCATCGCCAGCAGGTAGGCGGTGAGTATCGAGCCGGAGGCGTTGCTGATCATGGAGGTGGCGCCCGCCAGTATCCCGAGCGTGATGGCGACCGCGGCCCGGCTGCCGGCGGCCTCCCCCTGCCGCGCGGGCGGACGCTCCGCGGTCCCGCGCAACCTGCGCAGCGGCCGCCAGGTCGCCACGGCCCCCGCTCCGACGGTCGTCACCACGATCAGCGCGATCAGCAGGCGGAGCTGCGTGTCGTCGATCACGCGCAGCAGCACCGTCCCGGCGACGATGCCGCCGAACGCGGCCGGCACCAGCTTCACCAGGTACGAGCGGACCACGTGGCGGCGGAAGTACACGATCGCGACCACGTCCGCGACGATCAGCAGCGGCAACACGATCGCCACCGACGCACGGACCGGGAACGCCGTCGCCATGATGGGCGCAACGACCGTTCCCAAGCCCGGCAGGCCGGTCTTGGTGATCCCGACCAGCAGGGCTCCGCCCAGCAGCGACCCCCACTGCAGCACCGTCAAGGAGAGCAGGGCGCGATCCTTTCAGCGTGGGCCCACAGCCTGCGTGGCCGGGGAAAACCGGGGTAGGATCGGCCCACCGCAATGTTGTTTCTGCTCGGAGAGGCGCTGCAGGACGTCTACGGTCCGTTTCGCCTGATGAGCTCCCACTTCGTCGTGGCCGGCGCCGCGCTGGTCCTGTCCTCGCTGGCCACCTGGATACTGCTTCCCCGGACCAGCGGACTTCTGCCGCGCGATCGAGGCCGGGAGTTCGCGGTGGACAAGGAAGCGGCACTCGGCAAGCCGACCGGCGCGGGGCTGGTGTTCTGCCTCGTGTTCGCGGTCGTCGGCGTGCTCACCGCGCCGCTCGAGCTCGCCTATCTGGGAGTGCTGGCCTGCGTGACGCTGGCCATGGTCGCCGGCTACCTGGACGATCGCAGCGCGGGCGGATGGCACGAATACCGCAAGGGGCTCGTCGACCTGGGGATTGCGCTCGTGACCGCCGTGCTGCTGTGCAATACCCATCCCGCGCAGATCTGGCTTCCGTTCACCGCGGCGGTCGTGACCGTCCCGCCCTGGCTCTGCATCGCCGGCGGCACCCTCCTGATCTGGGTCGCGATCAACGCCACCAACTGCACGGACGGCGTCGACGGCCTGTCCGGGACGCTGGCGATCCAGGCGTTGCTCAGCCTGGGCGGGCTGCTCTACTTCGTGCTCGGCAATATCGACATCTCCGCGTACCTGCTGCTGCCGCACTACGCCGACGGCGCGAAGTGGGCGATCCTGTCGTTCGCGATGGTGGGCTGCCTGACCGGTTACCTGTGGTACAACGCCCACCCCAGCCAGCTCCTCATGGGCGATGCCGGATCGCGGGCGGTGGGGCTGCTGCTCGGCATCCTGGTCATCAAGTCGGGCAATCCGTTTCTGATCTTCATCGTGTCCGGCGTGCTGCTGGTCAACGGCGGCACCGGGTTGATCAAGGTAGCGTTGCTGCGCTTCCTGCGCATCTCCATCTTCTCGAAGCTGCGCTTCCCGCTGCATGACCACATGCGCAACAACCTGGGCTGGTCCAGCCCGCAGGTGATGGTGCGGTTCACGCTCGTGCAGATCATGTTCACGCTCGTCTCGCTGGTGGTCCTGATCAAGGTTCGCTAACGGCCTGGTGCCGGTTCTCCGCGGTTCCGGAGCCCCCGTCGTGGCTCTCCAGGGGCGCGCCGCAGTGCGGGCAGAAGCGGTCGGCCGGAGCTTCCGCGTCGTCGCCGTCCTTGTTCCGCTTGGCCAGCTCCTCGATGAACCCGGAGCTGACGATCCCGGTCGGCACCGCCACCAGGCCGATGCCCATGACCGCCACCATGCCGCTCAGCAGCCGGCCCCAGCCGGTGACCGGCACCACGTCGCCGTAGCCGATGGTGGTCAGGGTGACGACCGCCCACCACAGCGACGACAGGATGTTCGGGAACTTGTCCGACTGCGCCTCGCCCTCGATGTAGTACATGAGGATGGAGGCCACCAGCAGCACCAGGGCGGTCATCATGACCGTGATCAGCAGCTCGTCGCGGCGTTCGCGCACCACCTTGCCGAACAGCGACACGGACCGCAGATAACGGCCGAGCTTCAGCAGCCGCAGGAACCGGGCGATGCGCAGCACGCGCACGAAGCGCAGGTCGACCCCGATCAGCGGCAGGTAGAACGGGACGATCGCCAGCAGGTCGATCAATCCGGCCGGCGAGACCGCGAAGCGCAGCGCGCCGGCCAAGCCTCCCTGCCCCGGACGCCGGTAGCGGGCGGTCCAGAGCCGCAGGACGTACTCGACCGTGAACAGGACCACCGAGACGACTTCCAGCAGGTACAGCACCCGCGCCAGCGGCGGAGTCACCCACGGAAGCGTCTCGATGACGATGGCCACCACGTTGACGCCGATCACGCTGATGATGGCGATGTCCACGACGGCGCTCAGCCGATCGTCGTCGCGCGCGCGCTCCAGCACCTCGTACAAGCGCCGCCGTATCGGCACAGCCATCGTGGGGTCTGCCATCTACCCGGTTGACTGTAAGTCCTGGTGTGTTTAGCGTAAACACATCGCTATGCAGACGATCCTGGCTACCCTCACGCTGGTCGTCGAGAAGATCCCCCACTTCGCGGTCGGCATGCTGCTGTTGTTCGTGGGCAAGCTTTTCTACAACCTGACCACCCGCTACCACATCGACCACGAGATCGCGGACAACGGCAACGACGCCATCGGCCTCAGCTTCGGCGGCTACCTGCTGGGGCTGGGGTTCGTGATCGCGGCCGCCGCCCGCGGGTCCGGAGGCGAGATGCTCACGGACCTCGTCAACCTCGTGGTCGTGGGCGTCATCGCCATCCTCCTGCTGCGCCTGAGCAGCATCATCAACGACCGGCTGGTGCTGCACGCGTTCTCGACCGAGCACGAGATGGTGGACGAGCGCAGCGCCGGGACCGGCTTCGTGGTCGGCGGCATGACCGTGGCCACCGGTCTGATGATCTCCGGCGTGATGGAGGGGCAGAGCGCCAACTACCTGTCGCTGGTACGCGACATCGCCGTCTACTGGCTGGTCGGGCAGGCGCTGCTGGTGCTCGACGGCCTGGTGTTCCAGGCGATCACCAGCTACGACGTGCACGGCGTGATAGAGGACGACAAGAACGTCGCGGCCGGCGTGAGCTTCGCCGGGTTCCTGGTCGCGCAGGGCGTCATCGTGCGCACGGCGGTCGCCGGCGCCGGCAGCGACCTGGGCACCGAGGTGCTGATCACGGCGGTCATCGCCATCTGCGGTCTGATCCTGCTGGTGATCGGCCGGGTGATCGCCGACCGGGTCTTCCTGCCGCGCGCCGCCCTTTCCGACGAGGTGCGGGCCAAGCGCAACACCGCCGCCGCCGCGATCGCCGCCGCCAGCTTCATCGTCGTGGCGCTGATCTACTCCGGGGCCGCCGACCCGAACGTGGCGCTGGCACCGCTCGCGGAGGGCGCTGCCGCACCGTGATCCGCCCTCGCCCCGCCGCCGGCAAGGTGGCCTGCGCCATAGCGATCGCGAGCATCCTGCTGCTGGCGGCCGACGATGCCTTCGCCCGCCGCATGGGCGGTTTCTCGGGCGGACGCTCGTTCTCAAGCCTCGGCTCCTCGCGGTCCTTCTCGTCGCGCTCCACCCGCTCGGCATTCGGATCCAGCAGCCGCACCTCCACGACTCGCAGCACGCTGTCGGGCACTCGCGGCGTGTCGTCACGCTCCAATACCTCCGGCGTCAGCCGCTCCCAGTACGATCGCTCCCGCGCCGCCGGCACCACCTTCCAGAACCGCTCACAGGCGGAGTCCGCATTCCGGCAGCGCAACGCCGGCCAGTTCCCGTCGCGCTACGCCACGCAGCCGTCCACCCGGCCCAGCCACATCCCGCAGAGCACGCGGGTGAACGGCCGCAACGTCAACGTCACCTACAACGCCGGCCTCGGCGGCTACGGCTACCTGCACCCCACCCTGGGCACCTGGATCCTGTACAGCGCGATGACCGACGCCGTGATGATGAGCGCCCTGATGAGCCGCGGCGGCTACTACTACGGCGGCGCCCCCGGCACCTACTACGGAGGCGGCGGGGGCTTCTTCACCGGACTGATCCTGATCATGCTGATCGCCGGCGTCATGTGGGTGCTGCTGCGTTCGGCCGGCCGCCGCCACTGATCACGCGCCGCATGCGGAGAGCCTGAGCATGAGCGGGCGCACCCCGCCCGGCGCCGGCAACCGGGGCCGCGGACTGTTGGGCGGGCTGTTCGGACGCAGATCCCGGGCCGAGCCGGAAGCGATGGCGACCTCCACCGGCGATCCGCGCTTCTGGCGGCAGTTGCGCGGCGGCGCGGTGACCCTGCGTGACTTTCAGGCGATGGCCGCGGCCGCCGAGCGCGGCCTGGACGCCGACGGGCTCGACTTCCAGATCGCCAGGAAGCGCGCCATCGAGGTGCGTTCCACGGCCGGCACCGCCATCGCCGAGTACCTGCTGTTCGATCTCACCAGCGCCGATCGCATCGAATTCCTGCTGGCGGTCATCCACGGCGACGCCCTGGAGCTGCGCGCCTACTTCATCGCCGAGGGGCTGACGCCGGGGCCTCGGGCGGCGGTGATCGACACCGGAGGCGCCTGGCTCTTCGCCGAGCCCCCGGACCCGGACCGGTTCGTGCCGGCCACGCTCGAGTTCGCGCGCTATCCGGCTGCGCCGCCGATCGTGGACGCCGGCGGCAGTGAGGTCGAGGCGGAGTTCGTCTCTCATGGCAGTGCCCTGTACGGCGACTACGCCGACCGCGACGGCAAGCGCGTCCCGGTGATCCTGGTCGAGTACGAGACCCGGGCCGACATCCCGAACCCGTTGCTGCTGATCGTCGAGGAGGGAGGCCTTGATGCCGACGGCGACTCGATCCCGGAGGGCGGTTTCATGACGGTGCTCATGGGCAGCAGGATCGACCGCGGCGAGGTGGAGGTGTTCCCGGAGTGAGCGGTTCTCTTTCCTTCTACAGCGACAACAGCTCCGGAGCCCACCCGGAGGTGCTTCAGGCGATCGAAGCCGCCAACCGCGGGCACGCCCTGGGCTATGGGGAAGACGAGCACACGCGCCGCGCCGAAGCCGCGTTCC